>FO203512.1:314741-629483 GCA_000967895.1 Oleispira antarctica RB-8 | reverse complement strand
GCTAAATCCATTGGTACAACAATTAATGATTTATTTTTATGCGCCTTGTCGTCAGAGGTATTGGCTAATAAACAAATAAAATCGGCCTGGGTGGAATTAGTAATCCACATTTTTGTACCATTGATGATGTAATCATCGCCATCTTTTACCGCCGTCGTTTTAATCGCAGCAACATCAGATCCCGCACCCGGCTCACTCACGCCAATACATGCCACCATGTCACCAGCAACCGCAGGTGCTAAAAAGGTTTCTTTAATATAGTCACTACCAAAGCGTGCCAGCGCAGGCGTCGCCATACAGGTCTGCACACCAATCGCCATGGGAACACCACCACAGATAATGCCGCCAAATTCTTCCGCTGCCGCCATCTCATAAGAAAAGTCTAACCCCATTCCACCAGCAGACTCAGGCTTAGAAATACCCAACAAACCCAAATCGCCCATTTTCTTGAACAGTTCTTTTGCTGGGAAAATACCGTCTTTTTCCCACTGTTCTATATACGGATTAATTTCGTTATCTACAAAATTGCGTACAGTTCTTTGAATTTCTTTATGTTCTTGAGTCAGGATCATTTTATTATTCCTATTCTTTTAATCTTTAATTTTATAATTTCGTACGCGTTGCTTTAATTCTACAACGCCGTAATTCAAATTTCTGGCACACTCTGCATGAGGAAGCTCGTTCTTCGCCACGCCGTGAGGCAATCACTCAGTACATCCATGTACTTCACCCTTCGGGCAACCTGCGGTTGTGCAAAATGGCTATCCTGCCATTTTGTCCGCAGCTCCCTGCTGCAGAAGGGCTTCAAACGAGCTTCCTCATACATCGCCTCTAATACCTTTCTGTATTAGAAACCTTCTACTATCTAAACCTGACGGCTTATCACTGTATTCAAGATTTCTTATTCCGTTCTACAGCTCTAAATTTCAAATTTTATTACTGTCAGCTTTCACGCATTGAAACAAAATACGTCATTTCAAATTTTATTGCTGTCAGCTTTCGCGTATCGGTATTGGGTGTGTCGTTTAAGGGCTCACGTGATCGAAGCGAAGCTTCGCAGCCCAGTGAGCGATTACACATGGATGTGTAAGCCGGGATGAGTTTCAGGGAAGAATAATTAAACATTATTTCTATTAAAACATTCCGTTTTACAATTCCGGTATCCAATCAATATCGATAGCAAGCGAAAGCGATTAAAAAACCAAAACCGTCGAACGCTCTTTATAGAATATTAAAACCGCGATACACCAAAACTATTCCCCTGAAGACAGCGATGCTTTTCTTCATCACACATGTCTAATAGCATCACCAACAACTTACGCGTATCGCGTGGATCGATTAAACCGTCATCCCAAATACGGGCCGTACCAAACAACGCAGTAGAACCTGCTTCTAACTTCGCCGCTGTCATCTGCTCAATCTGATCAAGCATCTTCTCGTCAGGTACCTGACCCATTTTCAGCTGCTTCTCTTCCGTCACAATGCGTAAAACTTTACCCGCCTGCGCACCACCCATCACCGCCGTCTTGCTATTTGGCCAAGCAAAAATAAATCTTGGATCCAAACCACGACCACACATCGCATAATTACCCGCACCGTAAGAACCACCAATCACAATCGAAATCTTAGGCACGCGCGCATTGGCAACCGACTGCAGCATTTTAGAACCGTGCTTAATGATGCCGCTCTTCTCAGACTCAGTACCCACCATAAAACCCGTGGTATTATGCAAAAACAAAAGAGACACCTGGTTCTGATCGCACAACTGAATAAACTGCGCCGCTTTATTTGCGCCCTTTGCTGTAATAGGACCATTGTTACCAATAATACCCACTGCATGACCAGCAACTTTAATAAATCCGCACACCGTTTGAATATCAAAATCTGGCTTAAAATCTTGAAACTCAGAGCCATCCGCAATGCGCGCAACCACTTCACGCACATCGTAAGGTTTCTTAGAATCACAAGGAACAACCCCTAATAATTCATCAGCATTATAAAGCGGCTCCTCATAAACCTTTTCTGTGCGCGGAGATACTTGATCATTCCACGGCAGACCTGCCATCACTTCACGAGCAATACGTACACCGTCCGCATCATCTTCCGCTAAATAATCCGCCGTACCCGCTTCATAAGCATGTAACTCTGCGCCACCCAATTCTTCGTCCGTAGCGATCTCGCCCGTTGCCGCTTTCAATAAAGGTGGCCCAGCTAAAAACATTTTTGTTTTATTTCTAACCGCAATAATAAAATCAGAAAGGCCCGGCTGATAAGCACCACCCGCAGTCGCATTACCATGCACCACCGTAATCTGTGGAATACCTGCGGCTGATAAACGCGCTTGGTTAGCAAATGCCTGCGCACCCGGAACAAAAACATCTGTGGCGTACTGCAAGTTTGCACCGCCCGATTCTGCCAACGTAATAATCGGTAATTTATTTGCACGAGCAATTTCTTGAATGCGTAATGTTTTATCCAAGCCAGCAGGAGAAATAGTTCCGCCTTTAATTGCGCTATTATTCACCTGAATCATGCAACGCGCACCCGCGACATAACCGATGCCCGCGATAATGCCGCCACCCGCTCCGCTGCCATCCTTATCATCGTGCATCTTCAAACCCGCAAGAGAGCATAATTCTAAAAAGTTAGAACCGCCGTCTAATAAAAGGTTTAAACGCTCACGCGGTAAAAGCTTTCCACGCTTGCGAAATTTTTCTTTAGCTTGCTCAGCTTTTTCTAACACCTTGGTCTCTACCGAACGAAACTCATCAATCGCAATCTGCATTGCAGCACAATTATTGGCAAACTCTTCGCTATGGGTTGCAATTTCTGAAGTTAAAATAGCCATTACGCTGCCCCATTCCCATCTTTGTTATTATTGGTATTCGAATGAACGGATTCTATTAATACTCGATAATCATCTTCGGCTTGTTTCGCCATCGCAACGGGAACCGCAATGGGCATATCCAACAACTGCTGCGCCATCGCTTTACCTTGCGGATCGATGCGTAAACTTGCGATACCTCCACCCCCGAGTGCTTGTTCTAACATCAAGTTAAAAGCCCCAAAACCTGATAGTAAATATAATTTCACATCACTTTTTTCACTCATGATATGCGATAAGTATTTACGAATTTTTTCTGGCTGCACCGCATGTTGAATGTACGGCAAGTACGCAGGATCGCGGGCTAAAATACCCACATTACAATGGTCACCCTTATCACCACTGCGTGCCATGGCCAAATTAATCAACGATGTTGTTGCATCACAACCTTCTAATTCTTTAACATCATCCGTTTGAATCAATGCTTCCGAAATACTAGAAAAATTTTCCAGCGAATCACCTTTGGCAATCGCGACGGCTGTTGAGTTGTCGTCTAAATTAAACGACACCGCAATTTGATCTTTAGGCCACAAGAAAGAAAACAAACGAATCATCGGGCTAGGTTTAGGACGGCCGCCGACTAAACCGGTTAAGCCGGGTGCCATAGCTGTAGCCGCTTGCGCAATCTCACGAGCAAAAATACCCAAGGCTTTTTTATCTTGATGATGAGCGGCAATTTTAACCACCACTTCACGATTACTTAATGCACGCGAATGAGCGCCGTAAGTTGTTTCACTGCCTAAGATTTCGATATCCGTCGCAGTAAAACCTGCTAAGCCCATCGCGGAAAAAATAAAGCTGACACGCTCAATAATACTTTCTGCAACACGCTGACCTTTTTCTACCGCCTGACGACCACCAATCATGAACGACGCATTACAACGGTAACCGTCCATATAAGTTGCGCTGACTTTATAATGATCCGAAGGCGCTCGGCCTTTCGCACCTGATACCATTACATGATCATCATCCAACTGCTCTAATTGAATTTGAGTGAAATCACAGGTCACATCAGGCAATAAATATTGCGAAGGATCGCCAATTTCATAAAGTACTTGCTCACCAACCGTACCAACAGAAATTAGTCCGCCAGTACCTTCAGGCTTACTCACAATGAAAGAGCCATCAGCAACACATTCAACAATGGGAAACCCCATGTTAGCGTAACCTGCTTCCACCAACTGCCAATCGGTAAAATTACCACCCGTACACTGCGCACCACACTCGATCACGTGGCCTGCTAATGAACCTTGGGCAAGCTGATCATAATCGGTTTCAGACCAATCAAATTCATGCATCAATGGCCCAAGCACTACCGCGCTATCCACCACTCGACCAGTAATTACGATATCCGCACCAGCGTTTAACGCATCACGAACTGCACTCGCGCCTAAATAACTGTTGACGCTTAAACACTGCTCAGGGAATTCCTCCCCAGAAAACATTTCAACCACGCCCGCTTCAGCAAACTCTTGCTGACGCTTAACCAAATTATCGCCCTCTACCGCGGCGACTTTTAAATCGATGCCGGCTTTATCAATCGCTGCCTGTAATGCCGCCACACAGCCACGTACGTTCACGCCACCGGCGTTACTCACAACCTTGATGCCTTGCTCAGCAATCGGCTGCAGCAAGCGCTCTAAGGTTATGACGAAGTCGGGAGCAAAACCCGCATCAGGATTCTTCATCCGCGCCCCTGCCATAATCGACATCGTCACTTCCGCTAGGTAATCAAATACCAAATAATCAATCTGACCCTGCTTCACCAATTGTTGTGCGGCCATTGAGGTATCACCCCAGAATGCCGATGCACAACCAATACGTACTTTCTTTTCTGTCATATTCAGGCCCTAAAATACACACGAATAATATCAATGCCTGAAGATTACCAAGCAAGCGCTTGGTTTGTAAAGTATTCAATTCAATGCTATTTATTAAATAAGATATTTATGACTGAATGGCACCCACAGCGATAACAACGATCCAGTACTGAGCACTTCTAAACTTATGGCCAACAACATCACCCAGCCCTCCCCTACTCATCAAGCATTAATCGATCAAGGCATAATCAATGCACCTAGCAGTGCCAAGGGTCGTTTATTACAAGCTGCCGCCACCCTGTTTAAAGAAAAAGGCTACGAACGCACGACCGTAAGAGACCTAGGTAAAGCGGTTGGCATCCAATCGGGCAGCTTGTTTCACCATTACCCGAACAAAGAAGCCATATTGCGGGCCGTGATGAAAGAAACCATCGTACGCAATACCGAGCTAATGAAGGCAGCACTGGCGCAGAGCAAAGAGCCCGCGGATAAAGTATTAGCCCTCATTCGCTGCGAGCTAGAATCTGTTTTAGGTGAAACTGGGGCTGCGATGACGGTATTGGTGTATGAATGGCGATCGCTCAAGGAAGAAAGTCAGCAAGAAATTCTCAAACTCAGAGATATTTACGAAACCCTATGGATCAGCACATTAAGTGCCGCTAAAGAATCTGGCGCAGTGGTTATTGACCCCTTTGTTTTACGCCGTTTACTCACCGGTGCACTGAGCTGGACGGTGAATTGGTATCGCCAAGAAGGTGATTTAACCGTCGAACAACTGGCTCAAATGGCGCTTAGCCTTGCGATTAAACCTATTTAGCACGATCTATCTTATAATTTTTACAAATAAGCCATTGAATTTACTGGGGTTTTTGTTAACTTAGGCACGAATAAGCAAAGAGCCGTGAATTTCCTTAATTGCCTGTTGACAATATGGGCGCTACTCAGGATAATTCACGCCCTTATTTTCAAGTTAATAATTCCCAAAGGAGCCGACTATGGCAAATTCCGCTGGATCGAAAAAACGCGCACGCCAGGCTGTAGTACGTCGCTCTCGTAACGTAAGCCTTCGTTCTATGGTTCGTACTTCTATCAAGAAAGTACAAGTTGCAATCGATGCAAACAACTATGAAGATGCACAAGCTGCATTGACTAATGCAATGCCTTACATCGACAAGATGGTAAATAAAGGTATTTTGCACAAGAACAAAGCCGCTCGTACTAAGAGCCGTTTGAATGCTTCAGTTTTTGCTGTTAAAGCAGCTTAATTGATAAGCATTTAAATTAAGACCAAGCTCTCTCAGCGGAGGGAGCTTAGGACTTAAACAAAAAAACCAGCTTCGGCTGGTTTTTTTGTGCCTGTGGTTTAGCAACAACCTGTGTAGAATAAACGCCAATAACACATCAATTGACGCTTAAGTGATACACCATGGATCCCTATAAAGATACCTGCACAACCCCTTTAGAAATGCTCTACCAGTGGAATGAACAAGTTCCTAATCGAGTATTTTTACGCCAGCCAGTCAATAGTCAATACAAAACCTATACTTGGTCACAAGTGAACGACCAAGCACGCCGCTTAGCCTCTGCCTTACTTGCTCAAGGTCTAACAAAAGGCGATCGCGTTGCAATTTTATCCAAGAATTGCGCCGAATGGTTTATCAGTGACTATGCGATTCAATTAGCAGGTCTCATTAGCGTACCGCTCTACCCAATGCAAACCCCTGACGCGTTGGAATATGTACTAACGCACAGCGACTCAAAAGTGATCATCATTGGCAAGCTAGACGGTGCCAAAACGATGGAGCCAGGTATTCCGGAAAACATTATTCGCATCGCGATGCCTTATGAAATGGAAATGCGCATTGATCATTCGTGGAATGAGCTACTTACTAGTGTAGAACCTAGCTCAGCAAGCCCTGTACATCCGATGGATGACTTAATGACAATCATCTATACCTCGGGCACTACAGGCAACCCTAAAGGCGTCATGCACACTTATCGCAGCTTCAGCTCAGGTGCGCAAAATGCTACTCGCGTTTTAAAAATCAATAAAGACGATCGCTACCTCTCCTTTTTACCACTCTCGCACATTGCAGAACGCTTCATGGTACTTGGCTGCTCAACTTACGGCTGCAGCGATGTCTCTTTTGTAGAGTCTTTAGATACCTTCGGGGAAAACTTACAAACGACACGTCCAACGTTATTATTTGCGGTACCGCGAATCTGGCAAAAGTTTCAACAAAAAGTAAACAGTAAGTTACCGCAAGAAAAATTAGAAAAACTGCTGCGTATCCCACTGATCAACAAACTGATTCGCAAGAAAATTCAAAAAGGTATGGGACTGGATAAGTCACGCTTATTGATTTCAGGAGCGTCTCCGATCGCACTGGATTTATTACAATGGTACAAAGACATCGGCTTCGAAATCAACGAAGGCTATGGCATGACAGAAAATCTAGCGTATGGCCCAGCATTAAATTTACCCGGTGCCGTAAAAATAGGCACAGTCGGTTCTATTAGCGCCATGCCGAATACTGAAATAAAAATAACCGACGAAGGGGAAATCATCACCCGCTCTCCTACCTTGATGACAGGCTATTACTTAGAGCCTGAAAAAACGGCAGAAACTATTCGTAATGGCTGGCTGCATACTGGTGATAAAGGCGAAATTGATAGCGAAGGTTATTTGAGTATCACTGGCCGTATTAAAGACGTATTCAAAACCAGTAAAGGTAAGTTTATTCAGCCGAATAAAATTGAATGTTTATTACAACACAATCCGTTAGTTGAACAAGTTTGCGTTCTAGGTTCTGGGGCACCACAACCCGTGTGCTTAATCGAGCTATCGGAAGCTGGAAAGCAGCAAGTTGAAGAAGATAAGCCAGCATTCGAAGTCCGTTTAAAAGAAGCGCTTAAGCAAGTAAATGACGCGGTAGAACATCACGAAATACTTGATCGTGCTTTTATCATTGCAGATACCTGGACGACTGAAAACGGTTTATTAACTCCGACCTTGAAGATAAAACGTAATAGCGTAGAAAAACATTACACCGCATTATGCGATCAACACAGCACGGATAAATCCGACGTAATTTGGGCACCGACTCAACTATAAAAGCATTCATCTTTCCTCCGTGGTCAACACGGAGGAAAGCCAAGATTTTCATATAAAAGATTCTTAAGTAAAAGACTCTAGCCTTTCTCCCTCAACGTCGTAACAACTTCGCCACCAATTCCCCAGTTATCGGTATTCACTTCGTCAATCACAACCACAGTCGTCGCAGGATTCTTGTTCAACACATCCACCAAAAGCTGAGTTACCCCAGCAATCAATTCAGATTTCTGCTCACGAGTCACTTGCTCATCGGTAATTTTAATATTGACATAAGGCATAATTTTTCCTCAATTTTTTAAATTTAGTTAATTAATTTCCAATGATTTTTTTAACGTATTCCTACGTTCAATATATCGACTATGAGCAAGCCAAGCGCCAAGACTTACCAAGATTAGGCCCATAATGAGTTCAACAGTTACCAACTCATTGAACATTACGATGGCCGCTAATCCAGAAATCACAGGCACAATCGACATCACAGCCCCCATATTTGACGGCCCAATGTTTTGCACCGCTTTAACATAAAAAATCATCTGCACTATGGTCGCCATCACTCCTTGATAAAAGGCCTGCAATAGAATGTCTGTCCAACTTGCAGTAGATATCGCCTTGGGTAAAAAAACGATATAAACCGGTAAATAAAACAAACACGTCAGCAACGCCAAACTCACAGTGACTTGCCACGGTGTTATCTGCCAACGCTTAATCAATACTGAAAATACCGCCCAAAAGAACGCTGCTGCTACCAACCAACCATCACCTAACAAGGTGGTTAAATTTAAGTTAAGTTCACCTTTAAAAACACCTAACTCACCGGCAAATAAAACGATAATACCTAAGGTAATAACGCCAATTCCAAACCACTTCTGCGCACCATGAGATTCTTTATTAATAAAAAATGATAAAACAATAATAAAAAGCGGCATCATACCCGGCAATAAAATAGCCGCATGAGAAGCCGATGATAATTGAAAACCACTAAATGCACATAGGGCATAAGCCAAGCCGCCAACCAAACTGCAAATAATTAAACGCGGTGTGAATAAGGTAAATCGATATTTGAACCACCAAATCGGCAATAAAATACTCGCACACGTCGCATACCGAATAGCAATCACATCAAATGCCAACAGCTCACTGATTCCACCCATGCGTGATACCAGAATAAAACCTGCCCAAATAAGCGCTGCAGCAAGGGCAAAGCCATAACCCTTCTGTCGATCACTCAACCCCAAATCCTTCGAAGTATGACCTTGTATTTCTTTCATAACTCTCTTCATGATTCTCTCATTACTCATACTTAGCCCTTCTGCTACAGAGCCTAACAATAACGTCCTTTATCATTCTTTAAAAATGAATAATAATGAATGAGTTATTCACAAATAATGATCGAGATAAATATGGAGCTTTCAGATTTAAAGGTATTTCAACAGGTCGTGCTATCCGGAGGCATTACCGCGGCAGCGCAAAAACTGAATAGAGTCCCATCCAATATCACCGCGCGTATTCAGAAGTTAGAACTACAACTGAATACTCAGCTGTTCTTAAGAGAAAAGAATCGCCTACGCATTTCTCCCGCAGGCGAGCAGTTACTGCCTTATGCCAAACAAATGATCAAATTGTCTCAACAAGCCATAAACGAACTGCAGCAAACAACGCCTAAAGGCCGCTTAACCATCGGAGCAATGGAAGCCGTTGCTGCAACCAGACTGACCGAACCCTTAATGTACTTCCATCAAGAATATCCAGACGTTAATCTACAAATAGTCACAGGACCAACAGGGCAGCTGATCGAAAGGGTTTTAGCCGGAGAAGTTGATGTCGCCCTCGTGGCCGATCCCAGAAAAGATGCTCGACTCGAAATCAGTAATGTTTTTGAAGAAGAGTTGGTTTTAGTCTCAGATTTGAAACATAAAAAAATCCACAGCACCGAAGATCTTGATCCCGAGCCGACGCTACTGAGCTTTAGCCATTTATGCGCTTACAGAGGCCGCATGCGGGATTGGACAAAAGAAGGGGGCATCGCAGCACACATCATTGAAATCAGCTCTTACCACACCCTATTGAGCTGTGTAGCGGCTGGTATGGGGGTAGGCATTGTACCGAAAGTATTGTTAGACCATTACCCTTTCGCCAACAGTATTCAGCAGCATTCTCTGGATAAGCAGTGGCGCCGCAGCACAACTGCAATGATTTGGCGTAAAGATAGCCTGAAACCCAGCATGACTGCTTTTAGAGACTTTTTCTAAATTCTGCTATTTTGCTGGCCCAACCGAAAAATGCGCAATGCGATTACCCGCCAGCAAAGCCAATATAAAGATCAAAATATCTTCCTGCCCTGTCATAATATTCAATAATGCAGGGCCAGGACAAAGCCCAACCATTCCCCAACCAATACCAAAAAGAGCCGCTCCAGTAATAAGGCGCGCATCTATTTGAGTAAGACTTGGACGATGAAAAATCCCATGAAACAAAGGCTGTTTCATCTTATTCGACAAAGCATAAGCAACAGCAAAAATAATAATAGCAGCAACCATCACCGCCATCAAAGCTGGCTGCCATTCACCGAAAATATCAAGAAATCCACGAACCTTCATAGGGTTAGTCATACCCGAAAGCAATAGACCCAAACCGAATATAATGCCAGCCGCGAGCGGAGTAATCCGCTTCATTATTTTATGATTCATTTTATACTCCCCAGTGTATTGGCAAAGCTAGGCGTTATGTTATTCATAATCAAAACCGTCAGCATACCAAAAGCCATAAAAGTGCAGGTCGCCACCATAGAGCGCACCGACAAACGGCCATTGCCACAAACCCCGTGACCCGATGTACAACCGTTACCAATATAAGTGCCCATTCCCACCAGAATACCGGCTACCGCAAGAATCATTTTATTACTCGTCATCTGCATATCAGGAGTGCCGACAAAATAGACATACAAAGGGTAAGCCACTAATAAACCAATGAAAAAATAAAGACTCCAAGAGCGGTGACCTTGACGTAATAAAAACAGATTAGCCACCACACCTGAAATACCGCCGATACGACCAATGCCCAGCCACAAGATTGCCGCTGCAATACCAATTAAGGCACCGCCTGCTAGTTCATTCCACATAATCCATCTTCCTACAGTACCTACATCAATATTGAGCAGGAGTTTATCACAATAGGTATTAATCCTAAGCCAACAATACATTTCAATCTTTGCAAAGCCTTACTTGCTCAGCCTCATAAAATATGGATTAATGCAGGCTCATATTTCTCCTTACTAGGTTCACTCTGTGAAAATAAAGCACCTTTTGGCGCTACTTATTATTATCACGAATACGCTCATCAATAGCGTATGGGCTTCAGTGCATCTAATTGCCAACGAACACCGTGGTTTAGAAACCCCTCACCTGCACATTGTTTCCGATCTAAAAACGCTGTTTGACTTTGGCAGTGAGCTGGACGAATCCGCGCCAGAAATTGAAGAAACACATTTTCATGTATTAAGCGATTTAACCACTCAGTATTCTGGCAGCGATTGCCTTAAAGCGAGCTTAAACATAATCAGCACTATTCCACATTATCGTACACGCACCTATAGCCCGCCGATTCCGCCTCCTACCACCCGTTCATAAATACTTATTATTAAATCCATCTAATAATCATTTTTTCATAGCATGATGCTATGTGGGATATTTATGAATAAACATCGAATGCGTGCCCGCTTGGGTATGCTAATGCTGGTGTGCAGCTTGCCTGCCTATAGCTTAGCTGACAGTACTTTATCTGGCAGTAATTTACCTGGCAGCCTGTCGCTAAAATATGCACTGCAACTAACACTGCAACAAAACCCTCAATTGAAAGCATACCCTTATTATGTGCGTCAGTTAGACGGTGAAGCTGTCCAAGCTGATCTCAATCCAATACCTAGAGCAGAAATTGAATTGAGTTCAGATGAGGCCACTCTTACGTTAAGTCAGAACTTTGAACTAGGCAATAAACGCCAAGCCAGAGTCGGCTTTACCAACGCTAAGCAAGCACAACTGCAAGCCGAATTTGAAATAGCCAAGCTGGATGTACTGGCAGAAACCAGTCGTCGTTATTATCAATTATTGGCTTTGCAAAAACAGAAGACGCTTTTAATAACGCGCCTAGGGCAAGAAAAACGCGCACTAAAAATCATCAATAAAAGAGCACAAGCAGGTTCCGTTGCCCAAGCCGATGTCGCGACGATGGCATTGGGATTAGCGCGCTCTAACAATACATTGGAGCAGCTAGAGTTCGGTATTACATTGCAACGAGATGCTCTTAGCGCAATGTGGTTAGGTCAAAATAATACCAGCCAATTATTGGGAAACCTCGCCAAATTACCGCAACTGCCCGATGATAAAACATTAACGACCCTCATCAGCCAAGGCATCAATCAGCTGCCAGACTATCGTTATCAGGTCGCTCTTTCGCGCTTAGCCGATAGCCGTGTTTCGTTAAGCCAAGCTAATGGCAGCGCAGATTTAAAGCTCGGTTTAGGCTTGCGTCATAACGATACCAGCGACGATCAAAGCTTAGTATTAACCGCCTCAATGCCACTTAGTTTCAACAACCCTAATCGTGGGCGTATCGCCAGCGCTCAAGCTCAACAAGCCTTAAGTTACGAACAGCTGGAATTAAAACGCCAGCAATTAAGCATTGAACTAACGCGTATCCAAACCCGCTTAAAAAAAGAGCAACAGCTAGCACAGCGTATTAATAACGACTTATTACCTCTCGCCAGCGAGCTGCTTGGCACAACCCAAAAAGCTTATCGCCAAGGCCAATACAGTGTTCTGCAATGGGTCGATGCACAGAACAAAGTCTTTAATTTAGAACAGGACTTAATCAATAGCCAAGTCCGTATTTTCAACCATGTATTAGAACTGGAACGTATTTTAGGCCAGTCAATTGTTAGTACTCAATAAGGTTTTTATAATGAATTTATTATCCAGAATAATCGCACCATTTTTTATCATGCTGGCACTTGTAACCAGTAGTTTTGTCAGCAGCGTATTTGCCAGCGATGATCACGACCATGATGAACACGAAGAAGAGCATGCCGACAGCACGGAAATATCGACTTATTACATTCAAGTTTCCGGTATTAAATCTGAAGCAGCAGGCTCACAAAACCTTGCTCAAATCGATACCCTATTTGGGGTAATTTCTCCGGTCCAAGATCAAGTCTTCAGCCTACATGCCACTTTCCCGAGTATGGTTGAAAAAGTCTTTGTACAAGTCGGTGATCAAGTAAAAAAAGGCCAAATACTGGCACGTTTAAGCAATATTCAAACACTGCAAAGCTATACACTCAAAAGCCCGTCAAATGGTGAAGTAACGTCACGTTCGGTCAATACCGGTAACCGTATCGATGCCGAAGAAATGTTGCAGGTGAGTGATTTATCCAAAGTTTGGGTTAACTTATCGGCCTTTCCAGAAAATATTGAGCGTTTAAAAAAAGGCCAACGCGCCAAAATTTACGACCTGCATGATCATGAAAATGCAATCGGCGAAATCAGTTATATTGCACCCCAAATGAGTGGCGGCCACATCGCTCGTGCCCGTGCAATTATTGATAATCAGCAAGGTCACTGGCGCCCTGGCATGCATATAAAAGCGGATGTAGAAGTATCGACTCGCACAATTCCCATTGCCGTAAAAGTTGATGCCCTGCAAACTATGGAAGACCAAACCGTCGTCTTCAAACGCCACGGCAATAAATTCGAAACAACGCCAGTAGAAGTCGGTGAAAAAGATGGTCAGTGGGCAGAAATACTTTCTGGCTTAAGCGCTGGAGATAATTATGTCAGCGAAAATAGCTTCCTAATAAAAGCCGATATTTTAAAAAGTGGTGCCAGCCATGACCATTAATCACTTAATCACCTTCGCGATTGAAAGGCGCTGGCTAATAATGGTGCTGACCTTATTATTAGCCGCACTGGGTATCTATAAAACCACCCAGTTACCGATTGATGCCGTGCCCGACATCACCAATATACAAGTGCAAATTAACAGCTCCGCGCCGGGCTACTCTCCCTTAGAAGCTGAGCAACGCATTAGCTATACGGTAGAAAATGCTATGGCAGGAATTCCAAAACTGGATTATACCCGCTCACTGTCGCGCTATGGATTATCACAAGTCACGGTGATTTTTGAAGAAGGTACTGATATTTATTGGGCTCGCCAGCAAATCAGCGAACGCCTACAAGGTATTCAAAGTGAATTGCCTGCGGGGATCGAACCTAAACTTGGCCCTGTCGCTAGCGGTCTCGGTGAAATTTTTACCTACGCAGTACAAGCTGAAGTGGATGCGGTGACCGATGCAGGTAACCCTTATAGCGCGGAAGATTTAAGAACCATCCAAGACTGGATCATTCGCCCGCAACTAGTCAAAGTCCCAGGTATTACAGAAATTAATAGCATGGGCGGTTATGCACGGGAATATCAAGTAGCGCCCATTCCGGGAAAACTTTTAGCTTATAAAGTCACCATGAATGAGCTAGTAGAAACTCTAAAAAATAATAACCAAAATTCTGGCGCAGGTTATATCGAACGCAACGGCGAGCAATGGTTAATCCGTTCACCGGGCCAGTTGAATAACCTAGAAGAGATTGCTCAACTGGTGGTCACTCGTCGCGACGATGCCCCTGTGCGCATTAAGGATTTAGCCGAAGTGAAATACGGTAAAGAACTCAGAACAGGTTCAGCTACGTTTAATAGTGAAGAAACAGTACTGGGTACGGCGTTTATGTTACTCGGTGAAAATAGCCGCACGGTTTCAAAAGCCGTGGCAAAAAAACTGATCGAAATTAACGATTTCTTACCCCCCGGTATTCAAGCCGTTCCTGTTTATGATCGCACGACCTTAGTCGATAAAACCATCGACACCGTGCGCACCAATTTATTCGAAGGTGCAGTATTGGTGATCGCCGTTTTGTTTGCGCTATTAGGCAATATTCGTGCGGCGTTGATCGTGGCACTGGTTATTCCTTTAAGCATGTTATTTGCGATTACCGGCATGGCGATGAATCGTGTCTCTGGCAACCTGATGAGTTTGGGCGCAATTGATTTTGGCATCATAGTCGATGGTGCCGTCATCGTGGTCGAAAACGCATTGCGCCGTTTAGGCTTAGCGCAGAAAAAATACGGCCGTTTATTAACAGTGCAAGAACGTTTATTAGAAGTCACTGCCAGTACCAAGGAAGTTTTCCGCCCAGCCGTTTTTGGCATGTTAATTATCATGCTGGTGTACTTACCCATTTTCGCCCTTGCAGGGGTTGAAGGAAAAATGTTTCATCCAATGGCATTCACCGTTGTGGCGGCCTTGTTCGGTGCATTAATTTTCTCCATCACCTTTGTTCCTGCCGCTGTCGCCATTTTAGTGAAAGGCAAGGTCAGTGAAGAAGAAAACTTCGTTATGGCCAAAGCCCGTCGTCTTTATCAGCCGCTACTAAAAACCGCATTAAATAACAGTCCGATTGTTTTTATCGCGGCGATTATTTTGCTCTCGGCAACGGCTTATCAATCAACAAGACTGGGCAGTGAGTTCTTACCGCAATTAGATGAACATGATATTGCGTTACACGCCATGCGCATTCCGGGCACGGGCATAGAGCAAGCGACGGCAATGCAATTATTATTAGAAAAACGCATTATGGAATTTCCAGAAGTGAAACACGTTTTTTCTAAAATCGGCACCGCAGAAATAGCTACCGACCCGATGCCACCCAATGTTGCTGATACTTTTTTGATATTAAAACCAATAGCAGATTGGCCTAACCCTGAGAAAGAAAAACAACAGTTGGTGGATGAGATTCGTCATGCTATTGAAGAAATTCCTGGTAATAACTACGAGCTAACACAGCCGATTGAAATGCGTTTTAACGAACTCATTTCCGGTGTCCGCGCTGATGTGGCTTTAAGAATTTATGGTGACGATCTAGATACTTTGGCTAAAATTGGTGGTCAAGTATCGCAACTATTAGCGCAAGTTTCTGGTGGCCAAGACGTGCGTATGGAACAAGCGAAGGGTTTGCCGATGATCTCCGTTATTCCTCAAAGAGATCACTTAGCCTTGCTAGGATTATCCGTTGCTGATGTGCAAGAGACTTTACGCTCTGCCGTGAGTGGTATTGAAACCGGTTTAATTTACGAAGGTGATCGTCGCTTTAAATTATTGGTGCGCATGGATGAAAGCTTAAGCAAAGACCCTAAAGCATTGGCACAAATTCCCGTCGCTATTCCTTACCCAAGAAGCCCTGATGATGAAAAATCAGAATTAGATTATGTACCGCTCGGTGAAATCGCCGACATAGTAGAAATCCAAGGGCCTAACCAAATCAATCGCCGCAGCGGCAAACGCAACATAGTCGTTAGCGCCAATGTGGAAGACCGTGATCTAGGCTCTTTTATTGCCGAGACTCAAGAGCTAATGCGCAACGAACTTAAGTTGCCCGCAGGCTATTGGCTAGAATACGGCGGTACGTTTGAACAGTTAGAATCTGCCAGCCAGCGTTTAAGTATTGTAGTACCCATTACTCTGTTACTTATTTTAGGCTTGCTCTATAGCGCCTTTAGTTCAATGCGCGATACGCTGATTATTTTCACCGGCGTGCCACTCGCACTCACTGGCGGTATCATCGCACTAACGTTAAGAGATATGCCATTATCAATTTCTGCAGGCGTTGGCTTTATCGCTCTGTCAGGGGTTGCGGTATTAAACGGCGTAGTGATGCTGTCGTTTATCAAAGAGCTGCGTGAAAGCGGCTTAGAGCTTGCTCAAGCCGTCTGGCAAGGTGCAAGTCAGCGCTTACGTCCGGTATTGATGACAGCTTTAGTGGCAAGTTTAGGCTTTGTGCCGATGGCGTTTAATACTGGCACGGGGGCAGAAGTTCAACGACCACTCGCGACGGTAGTGATTGGCGGAATTATTTCTTCAACGCTGCTAACGCTCATCGTTCTGCCAACACTGTATCAGTGGGTGCATTCTCGTTTTACTAATCGCTAAAACCAAAAAAGCCCAATCATATTAATGATTGGGCTTTTTTCGCGCTAACAGATTCTAGTTTAGAATCTAGTCGATAATCACAGGCGCAAATGACTTAACCAAGTCATCAACCGCTTTCATCTGTGCCAAGTAAGGCTCAAGTTTGTCGAGTGGCAATGCACATGGGCCATCACACTTCGCTTCATCAGGATTTGGGTGAGCTTCTAAGAACAAACCTGCAATCCCTAATGCCATACCCGAACGTGCAAGCTGGAAAGCCTGTGCACGACGACCGCCAGCAGAATCGGTACGACCACCTGGGCGCTGTAATGCGTGAGTCGCATCAAAGATCACAGGTGCTTGAATTTTCATGTCGTCCATACCCAGCATATCAACCACTAGGTTGTTATAACCGAAGCTTGAACCACGCTCGCATAACATCACTTTTTCATTACCAGCGTCTTTAAACTTAGTAATGATGTGACGCATTTCGTGCGGTGCTAAGAACTGAGGCTTTTTAATATTAATGGCTGCACCGGTTGCGGCCATAGCCACAACAAGGTCCGTCTGACGTGCCAAGAACGCAGGCAATTGAATAATATCAACGACTTCAGCAACAGGAGCGGCTTGATAAGGTTCGTGAACGTCAGTAATAATTGGAACATTAAAAGTCTTTTTGATCTCTTCAAAAATTTTCAAGCCTTCTTCCATACCTGGACCACGGTAAGAATTAATTGAAGAACGATTGGCTTTATCAAAAGACGCTTTAAAGACATAAGGAATGCCCAGTTTTTCAGTCACTTTTACGTACTCTTCACACGTACGCATAGCAAGATCACGGCTTTCTAAAACGTTGATCCCACCGAATAATGTAAACGGTGCATCGTTATCGATCGTAAGATTCTGTACTTGAACTGACTTAATCATTCTGCCTTCCTTATTCTGAATTCTTTTCGTGCTGGCTATTACAGCACCACTAAATTATCAATATGTATTAATTCTTCTTCACCAACGTACCCTAACAACTCTTGCTGCTGGGCACTGGTCTTGCCACATAATTTTTGCGCTTCGCTATGGTCGAAATTAATCAAACCTTTCGCAATTATTTTGCCTTTACTATTTAAGCAAGCGACTACCTCACCACGACGAAAGATACCTTTAACCGCTTTAACGCCTACAGGTAACAAACTATTGCCACCTTTTTCTAATGCTTTTACTGCACCGTCATCCAGTATTAGCTCACCGCAGTGTTGCAAGTGTCCTGCTATCCATTGCTTGCGCGCTACCTCTGGAGCCGTATCGGCGACTAATAAAGTGCCGATTTTTTCTTTAGCACGCAATCGTATTAATACATTTTCAATTCGTCCGCCAACAATCACGGTATCCGCACCTGAGCGCGCTGCAACAACCGCTGCTTTTACTTTAGTAATCATACCACCACGGCCTAACGCACCGGCATCACCCGCCATAGCAGCAAAAGAAGCATCAGATGCCCGACCTTCTGTAATCAATTCTGCATCGGTATTGTGACGTGGATCTTTGGTAAACAAACCATCCTGATCGGTTAAAATAACCAACGTATCAGCTTCCACTAAGTTAGCAACCAGTGCCCCTAAAGTATCATTATCACCAAAACGAATTTCGTCGGTAATCACCGTATCGTTTTCGTTCACAATCGGGACAACACCCATTTCAATTAGCGTGCGCAACGTTGAGCGCGCGTTAAGATAGCGCTGGCGATTGGATAAATCAGCGTGAGTTAATAAGATTTGAGCGGTATGTTTATTATGATGTTGGAAAGCGGTCTCATAAGCTTGCACTAAGCCCATTTGACCTACCGCAGCGGCGGCTTGTAAATGATGAACTTCACTAGGGCGCGAAGTCCAACCTAAACGTGACATGCCTTCGGCAACCGAGCCAGAAGAAACCAATACAACTTCAATGCCTTGCGACATCAACTCAGCAATTTGATCAACCCAAGCTTGAATACCTGGGCGATTAAGGCCTTTGCCATCGTTCGTGAGCAGAGCACTACCAATTTTAATAACCCAACGTTGACCACTTACAAGGCGATCTCTGGCGGTATTTAAATCAACAACTGGTTTCATGCTCTCATGCTCATGTATATTTATAGGCGCGGTTCATAGGTCGCTATTATAAACGATTATTCCTGAACCCACTCAACTTCTACATCGTAGTCGTCATCATCATCGTCATCCAAACCGGCTTTACGAGCAGCGGCGCGTTGACGACGGAACTCAGACAATTCTTCCATCCGATCGCGAGACTCTTGTTCAACAGTTTCACGCTCTTCAACAATCTGAGCAGCAAACTCTGGATCTTCCCCAGCGCGTTCACGGCGTGCTTCGATGTAGTCCATGATGTCATTGGTAAGCGGTTTAGTACCGTCACCTGTCAATGCTGAAATTTGGTACACAGGGCCTTTCCAGCCTGTTTTTTCCAACAAGTCCTGACACAATGCCTCATGCTCATCTTCTGAAACAAGATCTAACTTGTTCAGTACCAACCAGCGATCACGCTCGGCCAATGCAGGAGAGAAACGCTGCAACTCACGACTAATCGATAACATGTTATCAGCCGGGTCGCTTTCATCAAACGGTGCCATATCAACGATATGCAACATAAGCTGAGTACGTACCAAGTGCTTCAAGAAACGAATACCTAAACCAGCACCGTCTGAAGCGCCTTCGATCAAACCTGGAATATCGGCGATCACGAAGCTTTTATATTGTCTTACCGATACCACACCCAAGTTAGGCACTAAGGTGGTGAACGGATAATCAGCAACTTTTGGCTTAGCCGAAGATACTGAACGAATGAAAGTCGACTTACCGGCGTTCGGCAAACCTAGCAGACCAACGTCAGCCAATACTTTCATTTCAAATTTAATATTACGCGACTCACCAGGCTGCCCTGGCTTTGTCTGACGTGGGGCACGGTTTACTGACGATTTAAAACGGGTATTACCCAAACCGTGGAAACCACCACGAGCAACCATTAAGGTCTGCTTGTCTTCGGCAAGATCACCCAACACTTCAAGGGTGTCTTCATCAATAATGGTCGTACCAATAGGCACTCGCAAAGTAATGTCTTCGCCCATGTGGCCCGTCATATCACGACTTTGGCCATTCTTACCATTCTCTGCACGATAACGGCGAGTATAACGATAATCAATAAGCGTATTAACGGCATCATCAGCAACAACGTAAACTGAACCGCCATCACCACCATCACCGCCATTTGGACCACCTTTGGCAACGAATTTTTCACGATGGAAGCTCATGCAACCATTACCACCTTTACCAGCGTCAACGCTGATACTGGCTTCATCTACAAATTTCATGGCAACCTCGTATTCATTCCCATAGACAGTACAAATCTACAACCGAAGCCGAGTTTATTGTCGCTCTTTCGATGCGCAAATTAACTCAACTTCTCGTACCCTGAAAGGCACTATAAATTATTAAAAACAATTTTCTAAAACAAAAACGCCCCAGCATGGCCAGGGCGTCTTCGGTAACACACTTAACGGTAAAATTAGCTAGCAGCGATGATGCTGATAGTCTTACGGTTACGTGGTCCTTTTACTTCAAACTTAACTTCGCCCGCTTCAGTAGCGAACAAAGTGTGGTCACGACCCATACGAACGTTAGTTCCAGGGTGAAACTTAGTGCCACGCTGACGAATCAAGATGTTACCTGCGATTGCCTGTTGGCCGCCGAACATTTTGACGCCTAAGCGTTTAGCTTCGCTATCGCGACCGTTATTAGTACTACCACCAGCTTTTTTGTGAGCCATGCTCTAGCCTCCAAATTTGGTTCCCTTGGTGCATCACTGCCGCCAAGTTCGCCGTAATTAATATTAGTTATAAAGTCAGAATTAAACAGCGATGCTGGTAATTTTGATTTCAGTGAACCACTGACGGTGGCCCATTTGCTTCATGTGGTGCTTACGACGCTTGAACTTTATAATTTTAACTTTCTTATGACGGCCATGAGCAACAACTTCAGCTGTTACTTTAGCGCCTTCAACAAGAGGCTGACCGATTTTAACATCGTCGCCATTGCCGATTAGCAAAATTCGTTCGATCTCTACTGCGCCGCCAGTAGCTACTTCAAGTTTTTCAACTTTAAGAGTTTGACCTTCTTCAACACGGTACTGTTTACCGCCTGTAACAACAACTGCGTACATCGCAATGTCTCCGTTGTGGATTTAAGAATCTAAACACCGAACCTCGCAAGCGATTTAATTCAACCTGCCGTTGCTTTTGTTCTAGGTCAACGGGAAACGCTCTGGTTTCCAATATTGTAGAGAACGGAATTTCGGGGCGCGAGATTGTAACGCAGCCGCCACGTCAACGCAAGCCTGTAATTCGTCCACAGACTTGACAGTTTACGCCCTTGGCAATAGCATTACAGCCCTTATTTCCTCTAGCCTGAAGGCATAACTCACAAACGGGTTTGCAGGCATTAATTAAAGGCACTATTCCTACCATGCAGGTTAAAGATATTTACGCGCTTATCGAACAGGATTTTGCCGACGTTGATTCCCTAATCCGTGAACAACTTTCTTCACGAGTCCCTCTGGTTGAGAAAATTGCCGATTACATCGTCTCAAGTGGAGGAAAGCGCTTACGCCCACTTCTTGTCATTATGACGGCCAAAGCCCTTGAAAAATCAGGCCCTCAGGCAAACAAACTGGCCACCGTCATTGAATTCCTTCATACCGCGACACTCTTGCACGATGATGTGGTTGATACGTCAGACATGCGCCGAGGCAACCCAACCGCGAATGAAAAATGGGGGAACGCCCCTAGCGTACTCGTGGGCGACTTTTTATATTCTCGTTCTTTCCAGTTAATGGTTGAGCTGAAGAACTTGCAAGTGATGGATATTTTATCCAACTCAACCTGCGTGATTGCAGAAGGTGAAGTACTGCAACTGGTTAACTGTAAAAATCCAGATACCAGTGAAGAACAATATATGGACGTTATCAAAGGCAAAACCGCCATGTTATTCGAAGCGTCTACTCACTCTGCTGCTGTTTTATGTGAAGCTAATGCCGAGCAAGAGCAAGCATTAAAAGAGTATGGCCATCACCTAGGCATGGCATTTCAACTGGTCGATGACGTGCTCGATTATGAAGGCGACGCTGAAACCATGGGTAAAAACGTCGGTGACGATTTAGCCGAAGGTAAAGCCACCTTGCCATTGATTCATGCCATGCGCGAAGGCACTGACGAACACGCTAAATTAATTCGCAAAGCCATCCGCAAAGGCGGCTTAGAAGACATAGACGCGATCATGGAAATCGTAAAAACCTGCGGTTCTTTAGAGTATACCAAGCAGATTGCACGCAAACATGTTGAGTTAGCACAACAATGTTTGAACCATTTAGCTGATACTGATGCCAAAGAAGCGCTACACAGCTTGGCGCGCATCGCCATTGAACGAAATACTTAAGTCTAAGCATCCAAGAACGGCTGCTGGGCTCTTAAGATTAAGCTGTTAGTCTATTTGTTAATCTATTCGCTAACGTATTCGTTAACTGAGCGGCTAAACTCGTAGGAGCCTTAATGCTCCCTTAAGATTTAGCTGTTAACCTATTTCTTAACGTATTTTTTAACGTATTTGTTAACTGAGCAGCTAAACTAAACAGGAGCCTTAACATGGCTTGGATCTTCACTCGTTTTTCCTTTTTCCTTCTGCTGCTAAGTATTAGCTCAGCGCAGGCTGGAATTCTTGATAGCCTTACCGAAGGCGAACCTAAATTTTTACCTGTCGGCGAAGCCTTTCCTTATCAAACTGACCAGCAAGGTAGTCAATTAAGCGTTATATGGGACAGCGCAGATGAATATTACCTATATCGTAAAAAGATTCTGTTAAAACAAGATAAAACGAAATACCTAGCAGATAGCTTTAGCGAAGAAGGCTTACTTAAACACGATGAAGCGTTTGGTGAAGTCATTGTTTTTTATGGCCAAACCGAAGCCATATTTGATCTAAAAAAATTAATCCCTGAGCAGTCGGTTCAATTACGCTTTCAAGGTTGTGCCGATGCTGGCCTTTGCTACCCTCCACAAAAAATCGATTTAGATATTGATTGGGCAGCAGTAAAAAATGCGCCTCTAAAATCATTAACACCCACTGAAACAACACTGAAATCTACTACCTCGGCGGATAACCGCTTGTCTAAAGATGGCACATCTGAAGGCAACTGGTTTGAAGGCCGCTCATGGTTCAGCATTGTTGGTATTTTCTTTTTATTAGGACTGGGACTGACTTTCACCCCTTGCGTACTTCCTATGGTACCTATTTTGACCAGCATCGTTGTTGGCCAAGAAAAGCATACGCCAGCCAAAGGTTTTGTTTTATCGACCACCTACGTGCTGGGCATGGCGATTACTTATGCGGCTGCAGGCGTCACCGTTGGGCTACTGGGTGCTGGCGCGAACATTTCGAACTGGATGCAAACACCTTGGGTGCTTTCAATCTTCGCGGTTTTATTTTTAGTATTATCGCTCTCGATGTTTGGCTTATATGAACTTCAATTACCGAGTAAGTTGCGTAATCGTTTAAACGATATCAACCAAAAACAAAAAGGAGGCAACTTGTTCGGCGTATTCCTCATGGGCGTACTGTCGGCACTCGTCGTTTCACCTTGCGTATCCGCGCCTCTTGCAGGCGCTTTGGTCTACTTAAGCACGACAGGAGACGCCTGGTTAGGTGGCAGCGCATTATTAGCACTAGGATTAGGCATGGGCGCACCATTGATCGCACTGGGCACAACAGGCGCATCGTTCTTACCCAAAGCCGGCGGCTGGATGGATACCGTGAAAGCCTTCTTTGGCGTGCTATTAATCGGTGTGGCAATTTGGTTATTGTCGCGCTTCTTAGACGCGACCTTAATTCTTGTTTTCTGGGCACTGCTAGCCATTATTTACGCGGTCACGCTGGGCGCATTGGATAAGGCCAACTCTGGTAAGCAAAACGTCGTACGAGGATTCGCCCTTGCCTTATTGGTATACGGCATTGTGGCTTTAATTGGTGCACTACAAGGGAATGATGATCCTTTGAATCCCATTGCAGCAACGCAATACAACGGCACAGGATCAGCGCAACAACACGCAGCCGAAAGCCCATTTCAAAGCATAAGTAATCAGCAGCAATTAGATCAAGCCGTTAAGATTCATTTAGCAGCAAATCCGAATGGCGCGGTGATGTTAGATTATTACGCCGACTGGTGCATTGCTTGTAAGGTAATGGAAAAAGAAGTATTTCACTTGTCCGATGTACAACAGCATTGGCCTGAGCTTTTATGGCTACAGATTGACGTAACCGATCAAACCTCTGAACAGGTTGCATTAATGGAAAACTACACTCTTTTTGGCCCACCAAGCATGTTATTTTTCACTAAAGATGGTGAGAAAAGTACACTTAGAATTTTAGGTGAGATGCACAAAGAAGAATTTGTTGAGCACTTGAATAAAGTCAAAGCGACCTTATAACTCTCTTATACAAATGAACTATAAATCGAAATCAAAACCCTAAGCCGGATTGTATTATGCTAATCGTTTGCTCACACTGCCATGCTACCAACCGTATTCCTGAAGGGCGTAAAGCCAGCGAAGGTCAGTGTGGAAAATGCAAGCAAACGATTTGGCAAGGCAAGCCCGTCGATTTAAGCGAAAGTCAATTTGCCAAATATACTAGTAAAAATGACATGCCAGTAGTCGTCGATTTTTGGGCAAGCTGGTGTGGACCTTGTAAAGCGATGGCTCCCGCTTATGCTCAAGTCGCTGAACAGATGAAAGACCAAGCATTATTCGCCAAAGTGAATACCGAAAACGCCCAGCAACTGGGCTCACAATTAAATATTCGCAGCATCCCCACCCTTGCGGTTTTCCGCAACGGCAAAGAAGTCGATCGTATTGCTGGAGCATTACCCGCTAATCAATTACAACAATGGATTCAGCAAGCGCTCAGTAAAATGCCTTAATAAATCACACCCGTCTATTGAGCTAAATCAAGTATATATCTCTGTAAAAGTCTATTCTTAAATAAGGAAACAAATAACAACGAATAGAGAAACAGGGACATATTATGAATATTGAAAACCACAACCTCCATCACGAGTTCCCTCAGCATAAAGATCGTATTCATGAGTTAAAAATGAATGATCGCCATTTTGCACGCCTGTTTGAGGAGTATCACAATACTGACCGCGATATACGCAAAATTGAAGAAGGCGCAGAAGCCTCTTCAGATGCACGTATTGAGGGATTAAAGATGCGCCGCGTACATTTAAAGGATGATTTACTAGGCATGTTAGAAACAACTGACGTGTAGTCGTTATTTTGACCTGATTTTTTTATTAAATAAGCGTATCAAAAACCAATTTGAGACGCTTATTTATAACAATGTCTTACATCTACAACAATGTCTTACATCATTGTTGTTCTATTACGTCCGTTCTTTTTCGATAAGTATAAAGCGACATCGGTATTATCAAATAAAACAGTCGCATCTGCTTCTTTAGAGTATTTTGTACACCCAATACTCACGGTGTACTGGCATCCTTTAAGTTTTGATTGCTCAGAGATAAGCTCTCGTATATTTTCACAAACCTTCAAAGCCCCCTCCCCTGTTGCATCCTCCAATACCAATAAAAATTCTTCTCCACCCCAGCGTCCAATAAAATCGGTTTCTCGAATGCTTTGTTTAAAATACCCTGCTAAATCAACGAGAACGGCATCACCAAATGAATGGCCAAATTTATCATTAATTTTTTTAAAATAATCAATATCAATCAATGCAACATAGAGATCTGTATTTTGTCTTTTAGATCTTAAAATAGCTTCATTTAAAAATTCATCAATCGACCTTCTATTCGGCAATTGGGTGAGTGCATCAAAATTCGCATTCCGTAATTGCTTAACTTCATCAGAAATATCCTTAACCACCACAATCGCTTCTTTAACTCCATCATGAGAGTAAGTGGCAATGGATATATTAGCAGGGAATACATCGCCACTTAAACGCTGAGCATTAAACTGGCCTCCTCGCTGAGACATTGGCACCGTTCGCTCTGATTGCTGAAAGTTCTCTCTGTAATGCTTATGTTCTTTTGATATCGAATCTGGGGTGAGTTGGTCGATATTGACATCATTTATATGATCTTTATCTAATTCAAAAGTATCAATTGCCACTTTATTAGCCGATGTAATATAGCCATCCTCATTAACGGCTAAAATTGACAAGGGAGCTAGATCAAACAGAATGCTCATTTGGCGATATTGAAAGATATTTTTATTAATGATAAACATAATGTATATAAAAGAGGCGACCAGAACGGCCAGCACGAGAGTAAAGATACTATAAAGAGAGTATTTAAACTCCGCATCTCGCGCGATAGAAACCGTCGACATTTTATTATAAATACTCCCATTAGACGTAATGAGTGCCGCTATTGAATAAAGCGCGGAAGAATCATCAACTCTCACTTGCTCATCGATCTCTTCAGCCGATAATCCGCGCTTCGACAACGACCTTATTAAGGTAATATTTTCAGAATATTGAGTCAGTACAGAGTCAACTTTTAATAACAATTCATTGTCACCAGGGTAGATAGTACGATAATCACTAATCAATATTCGAGCACTCAATATTTGTGCGGAGGCCTTTTCCAGCGCAAATAAATCTTTTCTTAGAATTGAATTTTTATAATTATGAATAAAGCCACCGAAGCCGATATTGGTGATAATATCCTGCAATAATTTAGCTCGTTTAATTTCGTTTTCAGAGTGATAAAGCCACTCTTTGCTTTGTTTATCAGCAGTCGATTGCAAATAGAAAAAGGAGATAACTAAAGAGAAGAACGTGAAAATAGTCACTATATAAATGGTTGATTTTGATCTGTTGTAATCTTTCATTTCAATAGTGGCTCAATCCATTTAGACACCTAATTATTAGAGCGACCCATACCTAAACGACATAATATGTATAGACTCGTTGAATATACATATTAGTTGATATGTGTATTTATTAAAGAGCCTTTGGAAGTTACATCCTAGTTATTCCAATAAGCTCTATAAAAACCAAATAATATTCACTAATTTAAATATGATTAAGCAGCATCATCTCACCGGGATGTGGCTTCAAATAAATCGAGCTTTCAATATAATCTTTGGGATGGCGGCGAAAATGGTGTCGCAATAGCGTAATAGGTACGATTAGCGGCAATAGAAATTTTTGGTAATTCTCAATTGTTACCCGTAATTCTTCTTTATCGCCAGCGTCCAAATCATTCTTTAAATACCCCTGTATATGCTGCAAGGTATTTACATGATTTTTAACCGTCGCAATCGACTTTAGCAAGGTCATCATCGAGCTAAGGTATTCAAGTGCCAAAGTATCAATATCTTTATCACTGTTTGCCAAAGAAGCCCCTAAAGCGCGTCCTAGGTTTTGATTATGACTCATAAAGATATATTTATGCTGAGCATGAAAAGCCTGCAAGCCACCGATAGTGAAACCCTTATGCTCCATCTCCTGCCAACGAGCGTAAATATAAACGCGCTGAATGAAGTTTTCTCGTAAGCGCGGATCAGACAATCTACCCTCTTCTTCAATCGGCAAATGTGGAAAGTTTTCCATTAAGCGCTTCGCATACAAACCAACCGCAATTTTTTCCGCCATTCCGCCTTTTTCCATGCCTTTATAAAGCTTAACCCGCTCCATGCCACAACTAGGAGAATCTTTCTTTAAAATATAACCACTTAACTCGACGTGCCAGCCCTTTTGATCATCGGCGGACTGATACAACTGCTCAGTCACATCTAAATCGGCACTTTTTGTGCCCACGCAACGCACTTCATCATCCACGCTAACCAAGCGTATGGTTTCTCTTGGAATACCTAAGCCAATACTCACTTCTGGACAAAAAGGTGAGAATTCAAAATAATTGTTTAATATCCCAGTAACATAATCGTTCTTTTTATGGCCAGAATCAAAGCGAACATTCTCACCCATCAAACAGCTGCTTATACCGATTTTTATTTTCTGAATTTCTTCTGAACTCATGTCGATTTCCCTAAATATAATAATTAATGTTTACGCCATACCTATCATTTTAGATCACATTTCAAGTAATGATCATAAAGCGTCCAGAAAACGGCGAATAATAATACCAAGGCATAAAAAAAGGATAGCTCACAGGGTAAGCTATCCTTTTTATCTCGTAATTAAGTCTCAGTTCGCTTATGCACGACTAACAAATTTACGCTCTTCAACATTCACTTTAATTTTTTCACCCATCGAAATATGCTCAGGCACTTGCACAGTTAAACCCGTAGAAAGAAGTGCAGGTTTAGTACGCGCAGTAGCAGAACCGCCTTTCAAGGAAGGATCAGTCTCGGTAATTTCAAGATCAACCGTCGCAGGAAGCTGCAAGCCAACAGGGGTATCATTCACGATAACGATCTGTAAACCTTCTGTTGATTCGCTGATAAAAAGCAGTTCGTCTTCAATGCTTTCTTTGTTCAAGCTAAACGATGTGTAATCTTCGCTATCCATAAAAACAAACTCGTCACCGTCGGAGTAAGAGAATGCAACGGGGCGACGAACTAAGTCAGCAAAATTCAACATATCAGAGTCTTTGAACGCCTCGTCAATTTTATTACCCGTAACGACATCGTACATACGCATACGATAAATACTGCCGCCAGAACGACCTTGCGGCACAGAGCGCTCAATGTCTCTAACCATGTATACATTACCGTTGTATTCAACGGCTGCGTTCTTTTTAATATCGCTCGCTTTAGGCATTTTATGTAACTCTGAAATCAAAAATAAAAGAGTACTATAATCGGCTGCTTAAGCAATAGCCAATCTTTAAGCACACAAGTCGCTTATCACAGCCAAGCACTCAATCTAATAAATGAGCGCCTCGCTGATAAAAAACTAAACGGCACCTTGCTCAATCATAGCTTCAGCGACACGCCTAAAGCCGGCAATATTAGCGCCTAAAACAAGATTGCCAGGCTGACCAAACTCGGCTGCCGTATCGTTAGCAGTATCAAAAACATGCTTCATAATATTTTTAAGTTTTTCATCAACTTCTTCGAAGGTCCAGTTTTGCATGCTAGCATTCTGAGCCATTTCTAACTGACTAGTGGCAACACCACCCGCATTAGCCGCTTTGCCGGGGCCGTAAGCAATTTTGGCATCAATGAATGCATCAACCGCGTCTTGTGTTGAAGGCATGTTTGCACCTTCGCTGACCAACAAACAACCGTTAGCCAATAATGCTTGAGCATCTGCACCACTCAATTCATTTTGTGTTGCACAAGGGAAAGCAGCATCAGCCTTGAAGCGCCATACTGCACACCCACCTTCAGGGTATTCAGACACAGGTATGTATTGAGCATCACTGTGCGTTGTCACATACTCTTCTAAACTCTTGCGACGCACTTCTTTCAGATCTTTTAGCAAGGCTAGATCGATACCTTTTTCATGATAAAGCGTACCGCGAGAATCAGTACAGCTGATTGGAATAGCCCCTAGATGATAAAGCTTTTCGATTGCATAAATTGCAACGTTGCCTGCACCTGAGATTAGGCACTTCTTGCCTTTCAATGAGTCACCACGAGCTTCAAGCATGTACTCAGCAAAATACACTGCCCCATAACCCGTTGCTTCTTTACGAACCAGAGAACCACCCCATAACAAACTTTTACCGGTTAATACGCCTTCATAACGACCCGTAATACGCTTGTATTGACCAAACATATAACCGATTTCACGTGCGCCAACACCAATATCCCCGGCAGGAACATCCGTAGTAGGACCAATATAGCGATAAAGTTCGGTCATAAACGACTGACAAAAACGCATTATTTCTGCATCAGAACGACCTTTAGGGTCAAAGTTAGCACCGCCTTTACCGCCGCCAATAGGCAATCCGGTTAAAGCATTCTTAAAAATTTGCTCAAAGCCTAAAAATTTAATGATGCTGGCATTCACACTAGGATGAAAGCGCAAGCCGCCTTTATAAGGGCCCAGAGCCGAATTAAACTCAACGCGATAGCCTTTATTCACCTGAATATCGCCATTATCATCCATCCATGGCACCCGAAACATAATTTGACGCTCAGGTTCAACAATACGCTGAATAATAGCCTGCTGCTGATAACGTGGCGTCGCTTCAAGTAAAGGTTCAATAGAATCTAGTACTTCTTCTACTGCTTGATAAAATTCACACTGAGCAGGACTTGTACGCTTTAAATCGGAGATAGTTTGATGGATATATGTCATAAAATGTTAGGCCTAAATTAATCGATAGAAGATGTCTCTATGTAATTAACAAAAAAGTCATGAATGATTGAGCGGCCATTATAGATTCTTTTGAACAAGGTTTCAGCAGAGATGAAATTTTAAGAGACTGCATAATAAAACACCCGCTTAAATTAAGTATTCAATTTAAGCGGGTGAGCATTATTTATGGCGATTGATTACGATAAAACAACCAAAGATTTAGCTTTTTTTGCCTAACCACTCGACTTTATAAAGATCGCGGCGACGATCTAAATAATTTCTCACTGAGCCTTCATTTTGAAGTTTATTCAGTTTTTCTAGGTCAAGATCAACGATCAGTGTCATCTCTGTATTCGGCGTTGTTTCAGCCATAATTGCATCATGAGGAAATGAAAAGTCAGACGGTGAAAAAACAGCCGTTTGCGCATATTGAATATCCGCACCATCTACTTTTGGCAAGTTACCCACACTACCGGCAATCGCCACATAGCATTCGTTTTCAATCGCACGTGCCTGCGCACAACAACGAACTCTAAGATAACCGTTTTTAGTATCTGTCCAAAAAGGCACGAACAACATTTGCATGCCCTGCTCAGATTGCAAACGCGCAAGTTCTGGAAACTCAACGTCATAACAGATAAGAACACCAATTCTGCCAAAGTCAGTATCAAAGACTTTTAGCTCATTACCACCCTGCATAATCCAGGCGCGTTTTTCATACGGCGTTGGATGAATCTTGTATTGCGCTTCTACTGTACCGTCGCGACGACACAAGTAAGAAACGTTCAACAACTCATCATTTTCTAACACCGGCATAGAGCCCGCGATCACGTTAATATTGTACGACACCGCCAATTTAGAAATCGATTCAACAATTTCATCACTGTATTCGGTAAGCGCCTTAATCGAATCAATGGAGTTTTTATGATTTTCAATACCCATTAACGGCGCATTAAAAAACTCAGGGAAAAGCGCCAAGTCACACTGATAATCAGACAGCGCATCGATAAAGAATTCAACCTGCTGAATAAGCTCATCAACCGAATTAAAAGGACGCATTTGCCATTGCACACAACCAATACGCGCGGTAGTTCTATTGGCACCAATAAGCACGGCTTTTTCAGGATCGTAATAAAGATTTGTCCATTCTAATAAGGTCGCATAACCATGAGACTCTTTATCTTCGGGCAAATAATCCTTAATAACTCGCTTAACCTCAAACTCATTCGAAAGCTGGAAGGTTAAAATAGGATCGTAAATTTCTTTACGCTTTACTTGTTCGATATACGCTTGTGGAGTCAGAGTCTTAGCATGATTCTGATAGTTTGGAATTCGTCCGCCCGCAACAATCGCCTTTAAGTTTAAGTTTTGGCACAACTCTTTACGTGCTTCATAAAGACGACGGCCTAAACGCATACCGTGATAATCAGGAGAAACAAATACGTCAACGCCGTACAACACATCGCCTAAAGGATCGTGGGTGGTTAAGTAAGCATCACCCGTTATCTGGTCATAAGTATGCTGATCACCGAATTTGTCATAATCTACAACAACACTGAATGCGGCGGCTACAACAACGCCATGATCTTCAATACAGATCTGCCCGTCTTGGAATACTTGTAGCTGTGCGCGAAACTTTTTCTCAGGCCAAGAGCCTCCCAAACCTGGGTAGACGGCATCCATTAATTTTTTAATGTCGGCAAAATCATCAAGCGTTAAGTGTCTAAGATTAAGTTTATGCTCTGTTTCTTCGGTCATTCTGTTCTCACTATAAAAAGAAAGATTCACGCTCAGCCTGTATAAAAACACCTTTATACAGACTGTTTTGGAACCCACATCCTAACGGCAACATCTATTAAAACACTACGGATAGGCTGTCATCACAACGTCTAATTCCGAAGAATACATATATATGAGCAACGCTTAGAAAACAAGAAAATTCATAAGTCTGGGATTAAAAATATGACCAGCCGATACAGACTCAACTCAGCGCCTGCGCTTGCACTTTTAGATAATTAACAACCTTCTCTTCAAACGATGCTTCTGAATAGAATTGCTGAATTAAGTGTAAAGGCGAAATATCCGTACGGGCCATTAAGGGAGCGGCACGGCCAGTAGCAATGACATACGCATGAACATTACGGTATTGCGCTAACATAGGCTCAACAATATCGTCATACATCGCAGCCGCTAGCAGCGTTGCATACCCTTTATTACGATGAGGCTTAAGAGTTCTGAAGTGGACAACGCCCAACTCTTGGTAGGTAATACCCTCATGCAGCACAATTTTATCCGTACGCGCTTGATAGCTTTCCAGCAAGCTGTAGCCCGCCAACTCATCCTCGACATACAGTTTAATTATTTCTGCCTGAGTGCCGTGCTGTAACTCATCATGCTCGGCTAACCAATTAAAGAGGTTCCACATCCTCGCATTGTTATTACCCAAAGCCAGTAATTCATCTACACAGGCTTTAACATTGCAGCGTTCAAATCTAAGCATCGATCGTCTCTTTAATTCTTTGGCCGCAAGTGTAAGCTATTCCTATCTATTCATCATCCATAAGGCCATACTGAATTGTTACGTTTCAATGCGTGATCAAGACCTTAGGTCGGCCCAAGCTGACATTAAGTTTAAGCGCTACTTAGAAATTTAAGAGCGACTTAGAAGTTTAAAGCTACCTAAATAGGAAGGCATCATGAGTAAAGGTCAAGACAGTAAAAAAGCCACGAAAAAGCAGCCGCTTTTAACACCAAAAGAAAAGAAAGCAGCAAAGGCCGCTAAAAAGCCAACGAATAAAGGTCTAGGCATCTAGCTAAAATGGTCATCGATTTATTTCGGTGACCATTACTGTTTAAAGCCTTGAGTCTTTACCCTGACTCACCAGGTTTTGGCACATCCTTTTTACTGACATCCTGTTCTTCTGATATATCTTTTGCCCATTCATCCTCAGTACTACCCGATTCTATACCTTCCTGAAGTGTACGTTTTAACGGCGTATACGAGAGCCTTGTAAGTAATGGAAAATGATCAGAACCAATCGAAGGTAACCGCTCAATGTCCTTCAATGTAAAGTGTTCACTGTGAAATAAATGATCCAAAGGCCAGCGGAAAAGTGGGTAATCCGCATGAAAAGTACTGAACGCTCCACGCCCTACTCGTGGATCAAGTAAGCCACTAATTTTTCGAAACAATCGAGTGGTCGCAGACCAGGCAACATCATTAAGATCACCAGTTACAATCACAGGCTGATCACTGTCGGCAACACTTCGAGCCACAACCACCAACTCAGCATCTCGCTCTGCTGATTCAGTATTTTCGGTTGGGCTTGGGGGAGCAGGATGGATAAAGTGCATACGAACGGTATCGCCCGAACGCAGCGCTAATGTGGCATGCATTGACGGCACACCTTCCTCAACTAAATAACAGATTTCTTCGTCAGCTAATGGTAATCGTGAAAAAACATGCATGCCATAAAGATTATCAAGAGGACATTTAATGCTATAAGGCATGTCAGCTTCTAATACCTTAAGCTCGTCTTCCCACCACTGATCCGATTCCAAGGTAACTAAAACATCAGGTTTATGCTGCTTAACCAGCTTAATCAATGCAGCCGCATTATGATTTGGCGTGAGCACGTTAGACGTGATAATACTGAGTTGCTTATCGGCATCAAACTCTGTCGATGCTTTAACCTCTTTAGGATATAAAAAAGTATAAGGCAATATCCAACACAGCTGCCAAACTAGGCATAATGCCGTCGCGAAAATCAATAATTGTGTATTAATCATATGCAGGTCGAGAAAAATAAAATGAGCAACTAATAAAATCGCCGCTAATATTGTGAACTGCAATCGAGGAAAATCCATGCCCCTAACAACCCAATGCGAACATCGCGATAAAGGCAAAAAAGTTGTCACTAAGATAAATGATGTAAAAAATGTGAGTATCGAAAACATATAAATCCTAAATGTGTAGGGTTAATCTGCACATCATGCTACTTGCCAGACTAGGTAATTTGAATAGCCTATCACTTTCTCAGTCGAAATCTCAAACAACATCTCAAATAACATCCCAATAGCCACCTCTGCAATCAGCTTGATTTAGACCGATGATTAATGCTTATTCTGCGCTATAGAATGCCTAATTTTTATCGCCTGCGCTTTAATATCAGCAATCTCTTTTTCAGTTTTACGTTCTAAGTTTTTTAACATGAATCCCATACGCGGATTATTTTTAAAGGTCTCGGCATGGGTATCTAAAAACGTCCAAAATAATGTTGTAAACGGGCAAGCATCATCCCCTACCGCTTCACTGGGTTTAAAGCGACAGTTCTTGCAATAATTACTCATTTTATTAATGTAGTTACCACTCGCAACATAAGGTTTGGATGCCATAATGCCGTTATCAGAATACTGACTCATCCCCAACGTATTAGGCAACTCGACCCATTCAACAGCATCGACATATACCGCTAAATACCATTGATGAATTTTCTTCGGGTCAACGCCATACATCAATGAAAATAAACCGGTGACCATTAAGCGTTGAATATGGTGTGCATAACCATAAGTTAACGTTTGCTTAATACTTTGGCTCATACAAGTCATGTCGGTTTCCCCCGTCCAATAAAAATCAGGCAAATCCTGATTAGCCTGTAACGCATTCATATCCAACCAACCTGGCATGTGCATCCAATACAAGCCTCGCACATATTCACGCCATCCTAGAATCTGACGAATAAAACCTTCTACCGCTTCTAAGGGAGCCTTTTTTTCTCGATGATAATATTCCGCTGTCTGAATAACCTGAAGCGGGTGTAAAAGCTTCATATTCAATGCAGATGATATTAACGAATGATTTAAAAAAGGTTCATCCATCCACATCGCATCTTGGTAATCACCAAAGTTTTCTAAACAGTCTTCAAAAAATCGCACTAAAGCCTGCTCTGCTTGCGCGGGTATTACAGGCCAATGTAATTGATCGAGAGTGCCTGGATGGTCAGAGAATTTTTCGTTAACCAATTCAATAACCGTTTGAGTTATTTCATCCGCCTGCCATGATAATGTTTTCGGAACACTTTTCGGCCCTTCTTTTTTAAAAGATTTACGATTGGATTGGTCATAATTCCATTTGCCTCCCAATGGCATTTGATTGTCTTCCATGAGTATCTGATATTTCTTACGTAATTCTCGATACCAGTATTCCAAACGTAACTGCTTTTTACCGTCAGCCCATTGCTTGAATTCTTTTGGGGTTGACAGAAAGTGCTGATCATTTAATTGCTTAAACGGCACATCATATTGCTTACAGGTGTTTACCAACGATTCAAAAACACGATAATCCCCAGGTCTTACGCACCAAACTTCTTGCGGCTGCTCTGTGGTTATAGTGTGCGCTAAGGCTTCTGCAAGGTTATCAAACTTGGCATCGGTCAAAGAGTGATACCACAAAGGCAACCCTTTCTCACGAAGCTCTTGGGCAAAATGACGCATGCCTGATAGAAAAAGCGCAATGCGCTGCTTGTGTGACCAAACATGGGTTGATTCTTCATGAACCTCCGCCATCCAAAAACAATCATTTTCGATATCGACGTCATTAAAAATTAAAGAATCGCGATCAAGCTGATCTCCCAAGATAAGATAAAGCCTACGCATATTAAGTATCCTGAATCATGTATTTATAAAAACTATGAAGGTGATACGCTAAAATAAGGATAACTGATCACCTTTAAAGCAGATAATTACGCGCGCCCAGTTGCCATAATGTGTATGACTTACATTATGCAAAACCATCTTGCGTACTTATACGTATAACCTACACAGTCATTATTTCTAAAAAAGCAGCGACATCATGAAACTAAAACAATACGACATCACTGTATTAGAAAACCATGAAAGAGTATTTTTCATCAACTCATTGTCAGGATTCAAAAGCGCGAATCTGATCGGCACAGCCGATGCGTCTAAACACAGTAACTTAGCCATGGTATCGTCGGTGGTACATTTAGGCGCAAATCCTCCATTACTGGGCATGGTGATGCGACCGAACAGCGATGTGCGGGGAACATTAAAAAACATTCTCGATACCGGTGTATATACACTCAATCACGTTAATAGTGATATTCATAAACAAGCCCATCAAACCTCTGCCCGCTACGATGAACATGTATCAGAATTCGACGAAGTGGGATTATCAGAGCAATGGGAAGACGGATTTAACGCGCCTTTCGTACAAGAAAGCCACATTAAAATTGGCATGAAATTTCGCGAACGCCACAGCTTAGATATTAATGGCACCGAATTTATTATCGGCGAAATTGTAAGCATTGAAATACCCGATGAAATTATCGCAGAAGATGGTTTTGTCTCCCTAGAAAAAGCGGGCACGTTAGCCGTGAGCAGCTTAGACACTTACCACTCAACGCAAACCCTAGCGAGCCTAAGCTATGCCAAACCTGACAAAAAAATCTCAGCCTTAAGTCGCATAACAACGCCGGTATCGATTATTAGCACTCGTAATACACCTGTTGAAAAGCCGCAATGTGTATTGGTGCTAGCGGCCAGTGGTGGCATAGGGCAGGCTTACTGCGAAAATATTATTGCCGAATATCCCGATGTTCAATTAATCAGAATGGCTCGAAATATCAATAAACTGCTCCCCTTAAAAGGTAATATTATCGATATTGAAATAGACCTTTGTGACGACGACAGCATCGAAAAAAGCATCGACCTTGCGATGACGGCTTTACCTGATACTAAGAAAATTGATTGGGTATTTATTGCATCAGGCTGGTTGCATGATGAATCGACAAAACCTGAAAAAACGTATCGCAGCTTAGAACGTGAGCACTTATTGCGATCTTACAATATCAACGCGGTTGGGCCTGCTTTATTTGTAAGCCGCTTACTGAATAAAGTAGAAAAGAAACACCCGATTAAAATAGGCATTTTATCGGCCAGAGTAGGAAGCATCAGCGATAACCGTTTAGGCGGATGGCATGCTTATCGCGCGAGTAAATCAGCCCTACATATGTTAATTAAAAACATTGCTATTGAAGGTAAAAATTCCCGGAAACCCATTACCATTGTTGGCCTACAACCTGGAACGACCGATACCGCTCTTTCGGCCCCCTTTCAAAGAGGCTTAACCGAAGAACAACTACAAACACCCGACTTCACCGCTAAACATCTTATTAAAGTAATGAATGTTTTAAACCTCAACGATTCAGGAAAATTGTTCGATCTAAAAGGCGTTCCGTTTGAGCCTTAAGCTGCACTTCAAGTATCAACAGTCTTATTGACTGCTAAGTGACTGAATAATGAGCTCTTCTAATGAACTGTTGAGCGGCTTAGTGCTTGATCCAAAATGCACAATCGATTGCTGATCTTTACTGATCAAGTATTTGTTAAAATTCCAGCTTGGCTCTTTTCCTGCTTTCTCTGTTAATTCCTTATAAAAAGCATTTTGAGAAGGGCCTTTAACTGGGCTGGTAGCGACCATGGTGAAACTGACGCCAAAGTTTTTAAAGCACATACTCGCTGTTTCTGCTTCCGATTTATATTCCTGATTAAAATCATTCGATGGAAAGCCAACAATCTCTAAGCCTTGGTCTTTATATTTTTGATACAGGATTTCTAGCTCTTCAAACTGAGGCGTAAAACCACACTGGCTTGCGGTATTTACCACGAGCAATACTTTATTGTTAAATTTTTCACAAAAGTTAACCGTCTTTTTTGAATGCAGCTTTTTACTTTCAAATTCTAATAGTGGACTACAATCTGCGTAAGATAAGATAGGAAATATAAGCAGACTGAACAGGGTGAGTAATAATTTAGAGTTAAATCGCATTTTTTATCTCTCTTAAGTTCTAAAATTAACAGGCATTGTTAGCCTTTAACGTGCAATATTCTTACGTTAACCTACTGAAACTGGATCACTAAAGGCATATTAATAGCTCAGCATTAATAGACGTAGATCAAGAGAGAAAGATTGAAAAATCAGCATTTTTTCATGACATCATATACTCTATCTTTAATACACGACTCATCATAGATGGGCTTTTCTGCTAATGATAATCAATAGCAGATTAATTGATCGCTTGGAAGCAACATGAAGAAAATAAAACCATTAACCAATCCCTTAAAAAATCTAGTCGATCAGTTTGATCTTCTTATTCGTGGCCGACTCTGGCTTAAGGTATTAATCGCACTCGCCTTAGGCGTTGCGTTTGGCGTACTGCTTGGACCCGATCTACATTTAGTATCCGCCTCCGCGGTAAAAAACATTACATCATGGTTAGCACTCCCAGGGCAGGTATTTTTAGCGATTATTCAAATGATTGTTGTTCCTCTGGTTATGGCGTCTATTGTTCTAGGCTTAGCAGCAAACAACAACCCAACAGCCATGAAGAAAAATGGTTTTATTGCCATCATTTTTATTGTTGCCTCCACTGCGGTTGCCGCTGCTATTGGTATTTTTTTAGCATTAAATATTCAACCGGGGAATTACATTGATGCCTCCTCCTTAATCGACATAGATGCGGGCACAGTAGTCAATACGGTGGCCAAAGGGTTTCCTGAGATGTCTGAATTACCCGCAAAAGTGTCTGGATTAATTCCGAAGAATCCACTGGCCTCAATGGCATCAGGCGAGATGCTACAAGTCATATTATTCTCAGCCGTATTAGGCGCTGCCCTGTTATCGATACCCGCCTCTCAATCTAAACCGTTATTCGACCTTTTAGTGGCATTGCAAGAAGTCAGCTTACGCATTGTTTCTTGGGCCATGTTATTAGCACCCATTGCCGTATTTGGCTTGATCACTCGCCTAGTCGCTAACTTAGGTATTGATGTTTTAACGGGTATGGCCATTTATGTGTTCACCGTATTATTGGGGCTGCTCATTGTCGCGCTATTGTATTTTCTCGTTGCCAAGTTAACGCTTAAGCACAGCTTAAAGTATTTCTTCGTGAGTGTGCGTGAATTATTACTGCTTGCGTTTTCTACCAGTAGCTCAGCAGCGGTAATGCCTATTACACTGCAAGTAACTGAAGAAAAATTGAATATTAAACCCGAGATATCTCGTTTTTTAGTGCCACTAGGCGCCACTATTAACATGACGGGCACCGCCTTGTATCAAGGTGTCGCCACAGTATTTTTAGCACAAGTGTTCAACGTTGATTTAAGCATCTCGAGCTATGTTTTTATTGTCACAATGGCTGTCGCGGCTTCTATCGGTTCGCCTGCTACGCCTGGCGCCGGTATTATCATTTTGAGTATGGTACTAGAAGGCGTTGGTATTCCTGCTGCGGGTATTGCGCTGATTTTAGGTGTCGACCGTATATTGGATATGTGCCGTACTTCGGTCAACGTACTCGGAGATGTAGTAACGTGCTCTACTGTTCAATATTTTACAGAAGATGATCATGAAAAAGCGATGAATAAAGAAAATAATGAGAATAAAGCAGTCTCTTAATACGTAAGTTTTCTTGCCAAATAGGGTCGGTATTAACACAGGCCCTATTTCATAAAATCGGCTTAATAAAACTTGCCTAATTTGCTGAGTTAACGCCCAGCATTGGTAACCACTACAGTAAGGGAAAGCTTATGAAAAAAACTAAAGGGCTAAGGGCGTTTAAGCTCTACTCTTTTGGAAGTCAGACTAAATTGATCCCCTCCCATCTTTCCCACAGAATCAATTAATTGCTGGTCTATATTACCATTTTCATACAAGTCATCCCGAACATAAATGAACTTCACATCTAAAAGTACAACCGTGCCACCCGTAGGTAAATCACTAACTGAAATGACTTCTCTTAAAGAGCACTCGTAACGAATTGGCGATTCTTTAACAGAACGAGGCAATACACTGTAGCTCGAACAGCTCGCTACATCAGCGAAACTAAATTCACTTTCATCAATATCAAGACTGGCACTCGTAATGTTCATTTTCTCTAATAATGAAGCATTTACGACATTGATAACACATTCACCTGTTTCAATTAAATTCAGGAGAGTGTCCTTATCAATACCGCTTCGCTGAGTAACTTGCGTATAAAGAAGTACAGGGGGATTACAACTTGCAACAGTAAAAAAAGAATAAGGCGCTAAATTATCAACATTATCGCGTGAGCGCGTACTAATCCATGCAATAGGTCTTGGCGTTACGCCACCATTTAAAAGACGATATTTTTCCTGTGATTCTAATCCAGAAACATCAAAAATCATTTACTTTCGATCTCGTAATAGTAAAATTTAAAAGCAACGATACCAGATTAATAAACTAAACGAAGTTAATTTTTCATATAGCTAAATTGCTCATAAAGGTAAGTACAATAAGTCGTCTATTAGAGTTGTCGCCTCACTTGAGAATCGTTGTAAAATAAGACAGTGTCTAGAAAAATAGGGGCGATTCATGGCGGCTTTTGTGCGTATTTTTGCACAAAAGGTGACAGCGGAAATTTGTCCGGTGCAGGTGTTTGTTAAATGCTTCCACCACTAGAGATAACATAAGCCATCAACCCCATCGGAACAACCATCACAAGAAACTGACCTATGTTAATTTTCCAATTCCTCTTGAATTTTTTTAACCCTGCAGCAGCCAAAAAAGTTTCTGGATACGTGAGATTATTTACTTTCTTAATATAGATAGAAATAATTATTGCTCCAACCCAAAAAATAGTCATTGCAAGATTCCATATCCATTGATTGGCTTCAATCAAACTACCGATATTCATTAATATTATACCTATTACTCACAGACCATTTAACGCCTTTGTCAGTTGCGTTTTGGTTGTAGTGGATTTTTGTGCAAAAATGGCCGTAGGCCATGCACAAAAAGGAGCGTAGACCAAAACGTCAACTGGACAAATTTGTTAGTAGTTTTTTTTGATACCATTTTCTGAAACCTTTAACCATAGTAGATAAACGTCCTCGGTCTCTTTGTCCATTACTGGTGCACCTGAATTAAACAACTGCAACATACCATGAACAGCTTTCGCCAGAAAAGCAGTCGAATACTGAATGGCAATGCCCATTAAGCCAACACATTCAGGGCTACCTGCTTTAAAATCTACTATTTGCATTACCGAAAAAGGGTGAGTATGGACATGCGAAGATAAATGCATCGTCGCCACGTCTCTGTATTCGTGAGATATACCAGCTTCTTTATTTCTTTGCTTTTGCGTTAGATGGTACGGCTGATATGTTCCTTTTTCGATATTCGACTTTAATTGGTCGGTACATAATATAATCTTTTCGTGACCAAGCAGTTTAAATTTTAAGATTTGAACTTCTTTGCCCGTTTCTTCCACTCTAGGATCTTTACTACCCATTTTAGAAAGCATATCGAAGCGCCTTGCTTCGGCATGCAACTTCCAGAAAAGTAACCGGAATTCCTTTTCATCATCACAGACTTTTGCAATAGCAATGTAGTGAAGTGCATCAAATGTTTCAATAAGAGCTCTTGAAACCGCATAACAGGAAGAAATATCCCACAGCTCCCTTTGATTATCTATTGCCTTTGACGGGGAAATCTTTATAAGCGTAATCGCATGGCACAGAAGCTTCACAAATATACGCTCACCGTAAACGTCATTCGGGCAACTGGGTTTTTGACCCACCAACGAATTTACGAACAATTCTGCATACGACAGAATTGCCTCAAACTCATTTAAATTTTTCGTGTACCGTTGAAACTCGTTCGTCATATTTTACTACTAACGCTTTTGTTGTGGGGCGGTGAAACGTAACGAGGAACGAGTGAAGTAAAACCGTCCCAGCACCGCAGGTGCGGTCACCAACTAATTGTTATATTTATTTGTTGCCTAACTCAGTAAGCTTCGCGTTCATTTCTTTTTGTAAAGGTTTCATTTTCAATTGAAAAACCTTCGCTACATTATTTAATATTCTCATGTTTTCATCAAAAAAAAGCTGCTGCTTTTTAATAAAAGAAACTCCATATTTTGAAGATAACCATTTATTAATGTTTTTTAACTCTTCGTAACTATAAACTCCTAGAATCGCTTTAATAAATTCTTCTTCTACTTCCTTCCATGAGTATGCTTCATTTGCAGCAATATTCGCTTGGGCTATATATTTATTTAGAGCAATTTTGGCTTTATCGTTACTAACTACAAGTGGTAATTTTAACAACTTAACTTCAGCAGCTTTAATATTATCCTTGGTTAAATTTTTGGACCTTTCAAAAGTTTCAGGCAGATCGGTTAACTCTATATACAACTTTGCTTCAGACATAGAATTCTCAGATGCCAAAGCACTTGGTATAAGAAAGGGAACGATTAAAATAAATAGTATATGTTTAAGCTTCATGTCTACCTCAGAGTTGTAATGTTATAACAGTGGGATATACGAACCGAGTTCGCATAACCCCTTATATATGGGAAGTGCGAATAAGAGGAAAATTCCTTTAAGATCATACGACTATCCCTGTTAATATTTTGAATAACACTATATTTACCGTTCCCTTTTGTCAATTTGATATCACTTGAAACTCACATTCGCTTATCAAACCTTTTCAATATCTAAGCTATATTCCTTATATTTTTCAAGAACTTAACAATTAATCCTAAATACTGATAGGCGAACAGCTACTACTGGCTATGCTTATTTTATAAACAAGGATTCATTTTATGAGATTGCAACAAGAGTTTAATGATGCTGTTCGCCTAGCTAACTACTCTCTGGCAACAGGGCGCTCTTACTGGGGCTGAAATTTCTCAATTTTTAGCCACTTAGTACTTAATAAAAACGTGGCTGCAAATACTCAAAAGCAAGCATTAAACGCGTTGGCTTTTCTTTATAAGCAAGTTCTTAAATATGAAACAATTGATATTTCAGATTGGAAGTCCGCTAAAAAGCCAAAAACCCTGCCTGTTGTATTCAGTAAACAAGAAGCTAATCAAGTTATTGCACACTTATCTGGCTCCCCTCTTCTTGCAGCATTATTAATGTATGGTGCGGGATTGAGGCTGCAAGAAACTTTGCGTTTGCATATTAAAGATATTGATTTTGGACGAGGTGAGCTATTAGTTAGATCAGGCAAAGGTAATAAAGATAGAGTTACAATGCTACCGCAGCGTGCTATTTCGATGCTTCATTCACATATAGAAAACAGCCAGTGAGGCAATTAAGAAATCAGGGATTCATAAACATGCAAGCTGTCACACGTTTAGACATTCTTTTGCTACGTATTTATTAGAAAGTGGTTACGACATTAGGACAGTGCAGGAGCTTTTAGGCCACGCCAACGTGAATACTACGATGATTTATACCCATGTATTAAACAAAGGTGGTCGCGGGGTGATTAGCCCCGCAGATAGTTAAAGCAGATTGCTTCAACTATCGAGTTAAAAAAGAGTTAAGAAAACTCACCATGCGCCTGCTGGTCGGCATGATAAGAAGATCGAACCATTGGGCCACTGGCTACGTGTTTAAAACCTAATTCTTTGGCGATTCTGCCCAGTTCGTCAAAGGCTTCTGGGGTTACAAAGCGATGAACCGGTAAGTGGTTTTTACTCGGCTGCAAGTATTGCCCTAGGGTGATCATGTCGACGTTATGTTCGCGAAGGTCTTTCATCACTTCTATAACTTCTTCGTCGGTTTCACCTAAGCCCAGCATGATGCCAGATTTGGTTTTAACTTGTGGGCAGCGTTCTTTGTATTTTTCTAATAAGTCTAACGACCAGTTGTAGTCAGAACCTGGGCGTGACTCTTTATACAAACGAGGTACGGTTTCTAGGTTGTGATTGAATACGTCGGGGACGTTGTCTTCCATAATGGCGATGGCAACATCCATACGGCCACGGAAATCAGGGACGAGTACTTCGATTTCTATATAAGGGCTAAGTGCGCGGGTTTCGCGGATACAATCAACAAAGTGCTGTGCGCCACCGTCGCGTAAATCATCTCGATCTACCGAGGTGATCACTACGTATTTTAGCTTCATGTCGGCAATGGCGATGGCTAAACTTTTTGGTTCTTCTTTGTTCAGTTCGTTTGGGCGGCCGTGGGCGACGTCGCAGAATGGGCAGCGGCGAGTACAAATGTCGCCCATGATCATGAAGGTTGCGGTACCGCCACCGAAGCATTCACCTAGGTTCGGGCAGTTGGCTTCTTCACATACGGTGTGCAAGCCGTGCTTACGCAGCTTTTGTTTTATTTCGCTGATTTTTGGCGACGCGGGAATACGTACACGAATCCAATCGGGCTTGCGCGGCATGGTTTCAGTCGGGATAACTTTTATTGGGATCCGGGCTACTTTTTCAGCACCTCGAAGTTTTTCGCCTTGTACTGCGCGTTGCGGTTTTGCCTTTTCCGTTACCTGTGTAGCGGTTTTTTCTAAATCAGTCATAAACACCTAATACGGCTAGTGGCTCTTGTGGGAGCGTTTTATGCGGGAAGTTCGATGTGCTTAGTATACTGCAAGCATTGTGTTATGTGATGCCTTAACTGTGCGCTTACATTTTCAAAAAGTGTTTTTTGAGTATCTGCAGTTAACCGTTTACTGGCAAGCAGTTCGGTTTTCATTTGTGTCATGGCCATGCCGGCATAACCACAAGGGTTAATGCGCTGGAAGGGTTCCATGTCCATGTCGATGTTGATTGCGAGGCCATGAAAAGATCGGCCTTGTTTGATGCGTAAACCTAAAGAGGCTATTTTTGCGTCGCCTATGGTCTGTTGTACATAGACACCCGGTGCGTCTTTTTTCGGGGCGCTATCAATACCAAAATCTTTTAATGTGGCGACAATGGCATTTTCTATCGCGCTGACCAGTTGTCTGGGTCCCCAGCCTTTGCGTTTAATGTCGATCATTAAATACACCACAAGCTGGCCTGGGCCATGATAGGTAACTTGGCCTCCGCGGTCACTTTGTACTACGGGTATGTCACCCGCAAATAATACGTGTTCTGGTTTACCTGCCTGGCCTTGGGTAAAAACTCTGTGGTGTTGCAGTAGCCAGATTTCGTCTGTGGTTGTTTCATCTCTGCTTTTAGTGAAGTGCAGCATTCTTTCGTGAATTTTATGATAATCCAGCAAGCTGTTATTAATGTCTGGATCATGAAAATCGCGCACGATGAGTGCTGTATTTTCATGATCTTTATTTGCATTAAGATCAACCTCTGAATTGATCATCACATCACCATTTTTACGCATTCGAGCGAGGTGAGTTCTATGTGAAGCTCTTCTAGCTGGTCTTTGCTTGTGGCTGTCATGTAAAGCGTGACTGAGCGGAATGTGCCTTTTGCACTGTCCTTAGCGTGGACCTTACTAATATCCAAGCTTGGGTCATACCTGCGCATCACTTCTATGATAATCGTATCGTAGCCCGCAATGCACTGGCCAACGACCTTGATGGGGTAGTCGGCGCAAGGGAATTCTATTTTAGGTGCATCTTGCGGTGCTTTTGTACCCTTTGGCAGAGTACTTTTAATCGGCATTTTCATTACTATTTACCTGTTCTTAGCCTTACAGCTAACCTTCACCGCCACCCAATTTTATAAAGAATAGCTTAATGCCATCCCAAAGGCGGCTAAAGAAACCTGCTTCTGTCACATCATTTAAGACGACTAACGAACGTTCCGCTAATACTTTGTCTTCTAATCGAATGGTCAGAGTGCCTTGGCTTTCACCCGTATTAAGCGGTGCTTCGATAAATTCATTGGTCAGTGTTTCTACTTCCAATTGTTCTTTAGCGCCACGAGCGATGGTGATGTAAAGATCGTCTGCGATACCCACATCAAACTGTGTTTCTTCACCGAACCAAACAGGGAGTGTTTTGATGCTATCGCCTGCCTGGTATAGACGATGCGTTTCGAAGTAACGGAATCCGTAGGTCAATAATTTTTGTGTTTCTGTGGCGCGGGCATTTTCGCTTTTGGTGCCCATGACGACTGCAATAAGGCGCATGCCATTACGTTCTGCAGAAGCCGTTAAGCAATACCCTGCTTCGTCGGTATGTCCTGTTTTTAATCCGTCAACACTTGGGTCGCGCCATAAAAGTTTGTTGCGGTTTGGCTGACGAATTTTATTAAATTCAAAATATTTTTCTTTGTACAATTTATAGTATTCAGGATGATCATTGATAATAGCTTGCGCTAAGATGGCCATGTCGTAGGCACTTGAGAAGTGATCTTTGGCGGGCCAGCCTGTGGCGTTTTGGAATCGGGTATTTGTCATGCCCATACGTTCAGTATGTTGATTCATAAGATCGACAAACGCGTCTTCTGAACCCGCAACGTATTCTGATACGGCGATACTCGCATCGTTACCCGATTGAATAATAATGCCTTTAATAAGGTCAATTAATGCAACATCGCGCCCTTCGCGGATGAACATTTTAGAGCCGCCCATTTTCCAAGCTTTAACACTGATCGGCACTTGATCTTGCTCGCCTAAGTTACCTAGGGCTAGTTCATGAGTCGCTAAATAGCTGGTCATCATCTTGGTCATGCTGGCCGGCGGCAATCGCTTGTCGGCATTTTTCTGCACCAAAATTTCACCGCTCGCCGCGTCCATAAGAACGTAGGCGGTAGCATTTAAAACGGGGGGTTTTGGTATAATAACGGAGTCTGCATAAACCGATGATATGGCACAACTAACACTGATAACAGCGGCTATGCTGGCTTTAAATATTTGACGAACTTTCATAAGAGTATAATTTAATAATGTATAGGTGAATAAAATAAAAATGATGGGCGCATTGTAACAGTTCATACGCCATTGTGCTAAATCTGATCAGCGGCTAAAACCTACCCGGGTATCAAAGCTGGTGTGCTGCTAAGACGAGCGGACTTGGTAGCTGATTATTGTTCAAGATGGCGATGACTTTATCAATCGCCTGTCCTTCTGGTATGGGGCCGATGCGCACTTTATACAAGCTGCGGGTTTTGTTTGCGGTAATGTTCACAGGCCATTGTTGCATTGCTTGAAGTTTTTCTTGCAAGGCTTTAGCCGATTGTTCGTTGCTTAATGCACTGACTTGCAGCCATTTTTCAGGACCTTTAGCGGGGGTCGAAATAACCTCTAAACTCACGGCGGCCGTTCCCATTGTGTGTATGCCCAGCTTTACTGCGGCGGCATACGATAAGTCGACAATACGTCCTTCATGAAAGGGGCCACGATCGTTGACTCTCACTATGACGGATTCTTGAGTATCAAGGCGAGTCACTTTTACATAGCTGGGAATGGGTAACGTTTTATGGGCGGCGGTCATTTGATAAACGTCGTAGATTTCACCATTAGAGGTGGCATGGCCATGAAATTTCATGCCGTACCAAGAAGCGAATCCTTGCTGTTTAAACCCTACTCCCTGACTCATAACGGCGTATTCTTGGCCTAATACGGTATAGCGTTTTGGATTTCCCATTGAGCTTAACGGCTCCGCTTTTACCTCGGCATCTTTTAACGATGCAGGATCTAATATTGGGTTAGGATGAAAATCTTGGGAGTGCTGGTAGCGCCCTGTGGTACAGGCGCTCAACTGCAACAGACTCATAAAAAGGCTGATCAGTACAATCAACCTTAGGGAAGGGGTCATATTCATAATACTGTATTAATTTACTTGATCGCTTGGCTTAATTGATAAACGGCCATGGCGTACATGCGACTATGGTTATAGCGCGTAATTACGTAAAAGTTGTGGTTACCTAACCAAAACTCAGCGCCATTTTCGCCCATTAGTTTCACCAAGGTTGCACTGGCATCATCGGCAACATCTTCTGTTGGTATTACGCCCAACGCTTTTAATTCACTTGCTTTCCATTTTGGTTTTAAGCGATCGTTGACGGCATCTTCGTATTCATTACCTTTAACGCGCACACGCTGAGTCACTGCTTGGCCTTGTTCCCAGCCATGACGTTTAAAATAGTTCGCAACACTGCCAATCGCATCGGCTTTATTGGTCCATAAATCTTTTTTGCCATCACCGTCATAGTCAATGGCATAGTAACGATAGCTGCTTGGAATAAACTGTCCGTACCCCATCGCGCCTGCATAAGATCCTTTAATATCACCTGGGTCTACGCCTTGCTCTTGGCTCATTACGAAGAATTCTTTTAGCTCGCGCCAAAATAATGAACGTTTCGGATAATCAAATGCCAGCGTCGACAATGAATCTAATACGCGATAATTACCTTGGCGTTGACCATAAAATGTTTCTACGCCGATGATCGCACCAATGATTTCTTTCGGTACGCCAAACTCTTGCTCAGCTTTTTCTAATAACTTGGCATTATCCTTTAGGAACTGTTTGCCTTGTTCGATGCGCTTTTCTGTTAAGAAAATCTTGCGATAGTCAGCCCACGTTTTGGTTTTTTCGGCTGGGCGGGAGATGGCAGTTAAAACAGACTCTAATCGTTCTGCTTTTTCCAACCAAGCTTTTGCTTGTTCAGGCTTGATGCCGTGTTCAGCTTCTAGCTCTTTGGCAAATTCGTTAAAACGCTCATGCTGGTCGTAACCTGCATGTGTAATATTCGCGCCTATTAATGCTGCGCATGTGCTAATAAGTAGTGCAATTTTTTTCACAATGGCTCCAAAATGTTAATGTAACTTAATGACAATAATTTTTTAAAAATGGTTTATACAAATCATAAACACTACGTGCAAATACTGCACGATAAATGCGGCGTACTTCTCCGCTTTTCTTTTCATATTGTGACAATCGGTCTGTTTTTTTACTCTATTTAACTTTATGAGTATACATCGACATAATAACGCCAAAAGAGGCTAATAGACTTACGACTGATGTACCGCCCCAGCTTACCAGAGGCAGAGGCACTCCGACCACTGGTAATAATCCACTAACCATACCGATGTTCACAAATACGTAAATAAAGAAGGTAGAAATTAAACTGCCTGCTAACAAACGATCAAATACTGCTGTGCACTTAGCCGCCATGTATAAACCACGCACGATTATTAAGAAGTACAATACTAATAATAACAATACGCCAATTAACCCTATTTCTTCCGCTAGCACGGCAATAATAAAATCAGTATGGCTCTCTGGTAGAAACTCTAATTGCGATTGAGTTCCCTGCATCCAGCCTTTTCCTTCTATTCCGCCAGAACCAATCGCTGTTTTCGATTGAATAATATTCCAGCCCGACCCCAGTGGATCACTTTCAGGATTCAAAAAAGTCAGTACACGCTGCTTTTGATAGCTGTGCATAACAAAAAACCACATTAAAGGTGCACAAGCTGCAACGATACTAATCATGGAAAATATTAACCACCAAGGCATGCCTGCAAAAAACAATACCAGCAAGCCAGAGGTACCGATTAAAATAGAGGTTCCTAAATCGGGCTGCTTTAAAATCAAGATTAGAGGAATGGCGATGAGTACGATTGCTTTCACTAAGGTAAATAACTTAGGCGGTGAGCCTTTGGTTGCCATATACCAAGCCACTAATAAAGGCAGCGCTAACTTCATCAATTCTGAAGGCTGAAAACGCGGTAATCCTGGTATGGCTAACCAACGCTGAGCCCCTTTACCAGAGACCCCCAATGCCAGTACTCCAATGAGTGCCAATACACCAAAAGCATACGCCCAGGGAGCTAAAATTTGGTACATTCTTGGAGGGATTTGTGCCGCGACCATTAATACAGCAAAACCAATAAGATAATGCAGTGCCTGCTTTTGCACCATCTCGATGCCTTGGCCACTGGCGCTATAAAGTATTAGCAAGCCACTAACACATAATATGATTAGCAATAAAAATAACGGTAGGTCGAGATGAAAACGCGCGAACAATAATTTACTGCGCTCAAAGCCCGCTTGATTAGCCCCTGAAACATGCATTTGGTGACTAAAGTCTGTACTGGCCACTAGCCTTGCGCTCCTAAAAGATATTCTTGCATAATCGCTTTCGCAACAGGCCCGGCGGTGCGCCCTGCCGATTCACCGTTTTCGACAATAACGGCAATAGCAATGGTAGGATTTTCGACGGGTGCGAAGGCAATAAACAAGGCATGGTCACGATTTCGTTCTGCCATGGTTTCTGAATCATACTCTTCATGCTGGGCAATACTCACAACTTGAGAGGTGCCAGTTTTTGCTGCCATGGTGAAACTAAGATTACGGCCCAGTGATCGACCCGTTCCTCTTCTTCCATCAATAACGTCGGCCATGGCTTTAAACATTTTGTCCCAGTTTTTTGGATTTTTTAAAACAATGTTTGTAAGTGCTTTGCTATCGTCGAAGGTAGGGTCTCCGCCTAATGTATCCATGAGTCGTGGCGTATGCCATTCCCCTTTAGCGGCGAGTATGGCGGTTGCGGTTGCCAGCTGCATTGGCGTTGCCAGCATATATCCTTGGCCAATTCCTAAATTCAAGGTATCACCGGCATACCAAGATCGTCGACGATTTTTCTTTTTCCATTCTCGATCAGGCAATAAGCCCGATAATGCATTAGGCACGTCAAGAGTCATGTTACGACCAAAACCAAATTGGGCCAAAAAAGGTGAAATTTTATCGACGGTCGTTTTAAACGCCGCATCATAAAAATAGGTGTCACACGATTCTACGATGGCACGGTGCAGGTCAACATGACCATGTCCGGTGCGCTTCCAATCACGGTATAAACGATCATCATTTTCTAGCTTATACCAGCCATTATCTTCAACAGAGTCTTTCCAAGTTACGGCATTAGCCTCTAAGAAAGATAAACCCAGAAAGGGCTTTAAGGTGGAGGCCGGTGGGTATTGGCCGCGTATGGCGCGATTAAATAATGGCAGGTCGAGGTTATTACGAAGGCCAGAGTATTCTTTGTGCGAGATGCCCGTAACGAACGAGTTAGGATCGTAACTGGGGTTACTGTATTGCGTTAAAATGCCACCCGTTGCCACATCAATAGCTACCACGGCACCACGATAACCTTCCATCGCTTTTGCCGCTGCTTTTTGCAGGCGTTGGTCTAGGTGTAAAACTAAGTCTTTACCAGGAACCGGATCTACTTGTTCAATCACTTGTAAGATTCGACCACGAGCATTGGTTTCTACTTTTTGATAGCCCACTTGTCCGTGCAATGCTTCTTCGTAGCGCTTTTCTATGCCGAGTTTACCAACATGCTTGGTGGCACTGTATTGCTTTCTATCGAGTCGCTGCGTTTCTTTTTCATTAATTCGGCCAACATAGCCCAGTGCATGTACCGAGATTTCACCTTCGGGATAGTGACGTATCAATCGGGCTTCAACATCGATACCGGGCAGATAAAAACGATTAACCATGACTTTAGCGATTTCATCTTGCGCAAGCTGGTATTTAACGACGACGGCTTCATACGGGCGGCGTCTATATTTCAGTCGTTTACGGAATTGTTCTTCATCGCGCTCACTGATATCAATCAATGTTTTTAAATAAGCGAGCGTGCTATCAACATCATTAACCCGTTCTTTTACTAAGGTCAGGCTATAACTCGGGATATTTTCTGCCAGCAGTACGCCGTTACGATCGTAAATTAGGCCTCTGTTAGGGGCGATGGGTCTGAGCTGAATGCGGTTATTTTCGGAGAGGTCTTGGTATTTTTGATGTTCGACGATTTGTAAAAAAGCGATGCGCCCAGCCAATACGGAGAGTAAAGCAAAGATAACGATCGTCATGAAGATGGCTCGACTGCGGAACAGCCTTTGTTCTGCCACTTTATTTCTGAACGAATTCCCCCACATTCATGCTTCTCGCTTTGTTATTATTGACTAACGATTAATAGAGATTAAGTTAATAGAAATAGGTTCATTTTATTTATGATACGGATGATTTTGCAGTATCGTCCACGCACGGTAAACCTGTTCTGCCATTACAATACGGACAAGGGGATGTGGCAAGGTTAAATTTGATAATGACCAGCGCTGATTAGCACGCGCCATAACTTCATCACTCATGCCGTCGGGGCCACCTATTAATAAACAGATGTCTTTGCCATCCATGCGCCAATTGGCTAATTGCTCGCTCAACTGTTCGGTGCTCCAGGGCTTGCCCTTCACATCGAGTGCGACCACCCATTCTTGAGGCTTGATGGCTTTTAACAGCATTTCACCTTCTTGCTGTTTAACCTTGGCCACTGAGGTACTTTTGCCTCGGTGACCACTGGCTAACTCCACCAGCTCTAAGCTGCAATCTGAAGGTAGGCGCTTGGCATATTCTTTATAGCCTTGCTCTACCCAAGAGGGCATTTTTTGACCAACGGCCAATAGACGGAGTTTCATCAGAGATTCTTCTTTAAGATCTTCTTATTGATTATTCAGCATCTTCTTGGGATTTTTGAACTTCTTGGGCTTCGCTAGGCTCACCCCATAGGCGCTCTAGGTCGTAGAAGTGACGCGCCTGTTCGGTCATTACATGAACGATGACATCACCTAAGTCCAATAACATCCAATCAGATGAATCACGACCTTCAGCACCGAGAGGTTTTAGACCTTTCGCTTTTGCTTCGGCAGACGCGTTATCACACACGGCTTGGGCGTGTTTTTTAGACGTGCCGGTGGCTAAGATCATGTAATCAGTTACCGAAGTACGGCCGCGTACATCAATTACTGTGATGTCTTTAGCTTTCAGGTCTTCTAGAGCATTGATAACTAATTGTTTAATTTCTTCAGTTTGCATTGAGTCTTCGCTATCGCTTTCAGTCAAATTTATAAAGTTGGTATTCTGCTATGTACTTTAATACGACATCCGGGGTTAATAATTGAGCCCCTTGGCCCTGCGCTAATAAGCTACGCAAATACGTTGCAGATACATCTAATAACCGCCAATTGAGGCGTATTAGCTTTCCGTTTGTGCATTCTAACAAATTATCCAGCTCTGTGGCGTGTTGTTTCAGCCATTGGCCTTGTAATGTATCGACTGAGAACTGATTTTCATGACCTCGGTTGATAATCACTAGGTTTGCGAGCGGTAAAAACGCTTCAATTCTGTGCCACTTGTGCAGAGAATCCCAAGCATCGTCGCCAATAACCCAGCTTAAAGCGGTGTCTTTTGGCAATTGCTGTCTTAACAATTCTAATGTCGCAACGCTGTAGCTAGGCTGATCTCGTTTCAGCTCGATATCATCAGCAACGATTCCCGTGAGAGCCTCGCCGTTTATGCTTTGCTGCGTTAGATGTTCGCACGCTAACTGCACCATGGCCAGCCTGTGTTCGGCACTAGCTTTGGGCTGTTCGCGATGTGGTGGTACATTATTCGGTATTAGACGAACTTCATCAAACCCCGCCAACCGCAACTCGATGGCCATGCGTAAATGACCAATGTGAATCGGGTCAAAGGTGCCGCCTAATAACGCTATGTGCTTGGTCATGATTTACTGACTAAATAGATTAGCGAGTTTATTTACGAATTTCACCATCACCTAGCACCACATACTTTTGCGAGGTTAAACCCTCCAGTCCTACGGGGCCACGGGCGTGAATTTTGTCGGTAGAAATTCCAATTTCAGCGCCTAGTCCATATTCAAAGCCATCAGCAAAACGCGTTGAGGCGTTAATCATTACTGAGCTTGAATCGACTTCTAATAAGAAACGACGTGACTTGGTATAGTTTTCACTGACGATGGTATCAGTATGGTGCGAGCCATGAGTATTGATATGCTCAATAGCGTGGTCTAAATCATCGACTATTTTAATCGCCAAAATAGGCGCTAAATATTCGGTATCCCAATCTTCTGCTGTGGCCGCGATGGCGACAGGCAAGATGGCCATGGTTTTTTCACAACCGCGTAGCTCAACATTCAGCGAAGTATAAACCGACGCTAGGTCGGGCAATATTTTTTCAGCAATATCTTGGTGAACCAACAAGGTCTCCATGGTATTACAAGTGCCGTAGCGATGAGTTTTTGAGTTGATCGCGATGTTCGTCGCTTTTGCTAGGTCGGCATCGTTGTCGATGTAAACATGGCAAATACCATCAAGATGTTTGATTACCGGAACTTTAGCGTCACGACTAATGCGTTCGATAAGACCTTTACCACCACGAGGAACGATAACGTCGACGTATTCTGGCATGGTAATCATTTCACCCACGGCTGCGCGATCAGTGGTTTCAATAACCTGTACTGCTTGAGAAGGCAAACCTGCGTCTTCCAAACCTTTAGCAATACACGCCGCTAGTGCTTGATTAGATTCGATGGCTTCAGAGCCGCCACGTAATATCGTCGCGTTGCCTGATTTTAAACACAAACTTGCCGCTTCTATCGTTACGTTTGGACGTGATTCGTAAATGATGCCAATAACGCCTAATGGCACGCGCATCTTACCCACCTGAATACCGCTTGGGCGATAGTTCAAATCGGTGATACCGCCGACCGGGTCGGCCAAGCCAGCAACTTGTCTTAGGCCTTCTAACATAGTATCGATACGGCCATCGGTCAGTTCAAGGCGATCAAGTAAAGCGGCGTCTAAGCCATTCTCTTCTCCGCGAGCCATGTCTTTTGCATTCGCTTGCTTTAGTACTTCGCGGCTTTCTTCTATCTGTGCGGCGATGTTCAATAATGCTTGGTTCTTAATCCCTGTCGTCGCACGAGCCATCGCTCGAGACGCTTTGCGCGCTTGCTGACCTAGGGTTTGCATATATTGTTGGATTTCCATCATCGTTCTCTTTGCATCTGGACTGTTTGTATTGGCTTCAGTATACAGTGAAGGAAAACTTTGTTCATCCACTCTTATTTGCAACTATCGTTCAATTGCCACTACACTTAAGACAATTGAATTCTACAGTTGTCCCGTCGTTTATGGAAAAGCCTGCCCTTCAGCAAGTTATCACTTTACAAGTGAAAGTCGTTTATTGCTTATTAGCCGCTTTTGCTCTCAGCATTATTGCGCTCTTAGACTATTTAAAACAGGAGCAAGTTTTTGCTTTGGTCGCGGCAAGTTTCAGTGCGCTATTAGTTGTTTATGCTAGCTACCTTTTATTAAGAAGGAAAAAACGTACCGCGCCTTATGTAGAATGGACACTCACTCTCCTGCTGGGATTTTTTACTATTTTTGGTATGCAGCAAGAAAGTTATGTTGCTCAATGGGTGTACTTCTTTCCTATTTATGTCTTCTTTTTATTCCCATTTACAATTGCCAACTACATTACGCTGACCTATAGCGCTGTTATATTTTTAGTCGTGCTCAACAACTTCGATAGCTATATACGCTTACAGTTATTATTTACTTATACTGCGTGTTACGCATTTTCGTTGGTATACGCACTCGTCAATGAACGCAGTAATATGATGCTATCGAATCTGATTAATACCGACCCATTGACGCAGGTATATAACGAAGATCAGTTTCATCACAACATGAACAAAGAGATTACTCGCGCTGATCGTCAACGCACAGGATTGGCTTTAATCATTATTCGCTTACCCGCGACCTGGCAACAACAAAAAGCAGAGGAGTATGAGAATAGAATTGCAAACGCGGGTCATCGCTTGCAATCGAGTATTCGTGAATTTGATACCTGCTATCGTTTAAACAATGATGATTTTGTTGTAATGCTTCCTAATAGCAGTCGTGAGGAAGGTGAAGATTTATGTGAAAAACTGTTAACGTATATTAGTAAAATTCGACATGCAGAACAAAATGTCTTTTTAATCAAAATGGCGACTTATCGACCAGAGGATGATAGTTACAGCTTATTAAAACGTGCGGCCTCTCAATTCGAGGAGTCAAACTAATGCAACAGCAACAATTAACACTTCGCATTCAAATTATTTTATATACTCTCGCCGCTTTTGCTATTTGTATTTTGATAATCGACCAATACCGTCAGGGGTTATATTCTTTAGTATTATCCAATGCCATTGGTGTTCCCGCCTTCTTATTCAGTGCTATTTATTTGTACATTAATCGTGATCACAACCCGCCTCTTTGGGTGCATCATGTTTTGATTATCTTCCTTGCGTCTTTAGCACTTTATCAATTAGCCGATTACCCTAGATTAATGACGCATTATTTATATGCTTTACCTCTATTCAGTTTCTTTTGTTTGCCTATTCTAAATGCCACGGTTATTAACATTATTGTCGCTGCTATTACGGCACTCATGATTTGGAGCGGACTCGGCTGGGAAGAAGGACTACGCGCTGGCACCAATTATTGTTTATTTTTAGGTTCTGCTTGGTGTTACGCGTATTTAACACAAATTAAACAAAATTCACTACGCCGCTTAGCGTTAACTGATCAGGTCAGCGGTGCCTATAATAAGCGCCATTTTTACCATACCCTTGATCGTGAAATTAGTCGCAGTGAGAACTCTAACGACCCTATTAGTTTGATTGCCCTTACGATTGATGACTATCATCAGATGATGGATATTCACGGCCGTCGTTCTATTAATAATTTTCTAGCTTTATTTACTGAACGCGGACGTAATATTATTCGAGCAGGTGATGAAGTTTTTCGCTTAGAAGAAGATCTATTTATTTTACTGCTACCTCATTGTCCAAATGATGGTGCAATTGTATTAATGGAACGCATTAAACGTAACTTGCAACAGCAACCCTGGGAACCGATTCCTGAACTCAACCTGTCCACCAGCGCAGCAACGTGGGCGACCGGAGAAACGTCTCAAGAGTTACAAAAGCGTTTATTGCAGAGTTTAACCAAACAACAGAAAACGACGCTGCAGTTAGGGGCGTTCTCTGAGCAGTGATTTTGGTAGAAGCACTGCTAAACTTCGGCAACAACCAAGCGAACCAAGCTTTGGCGCGAACTGGTTGGCATGTCTAGCGTGCCATAATAATCTTCTGGGGCGGTGACCGATACGGTAGCAAAACCATCTTCTAAAAAACCTTGCTGCATGGTTTCGTTAGAGTTGTAATGCAGCGGGTATTCGCCCTGAGTGAAAAAACCGACAACTTTCTGTGCGACTTTTACATAGCGGTACGACGGATGCTGCTCTAATTTAGGGTAAACCTCAGTAATATATCGTGCCTGAGGAAATCCCTTCAATGCCACTGCCATGCGTGCCCAGACTTTGCGAATCGTTGGTAAATCAAAATAATTCACCAAACCTTCTGTAATAATTAACGTCTTCTTGGTTTTATCCAAACTCCCTAACAATGCTTCTATCGAATGCGGGCCAGATTCATCCAAGATATTGCACGGCTGCGTAATATGACCAAAAGGACGCCCTAACTTATCCAACAATCCAGATTTACGCGCCGACATGCCTGGCAAGTCGCCTTCGACATAATGCACATTCGGATACGCTTGCTTGATCAAATAACCGCGTGAAGAAAGACCTGCTGCTAACTCAACTACCTGATCGTAGCCTTCAGCAATTGCCTGCTCGACAAGATGATCCAGAACAAAGTGACGCTGCAATAAAAAAGTATCAATGCTCGCCCCAATCATAGCCTGCATAAAAGCATTCATAGGCTTTAACGCCCAATAAGCAGCACGCCCTATAGGAGTGACAAATTGCTTATGTGACAAACCATTGTTATACCAAATATAACCCGTGTAATGAGCACTAATGCTGATGCGTGAAGTATCGGTCGCTGTATCTATGTCGATGGTCTGATCCATTGTCTCTATACCTTTAACCAATGCAGTTCATTTTTTCGCATTAGCAATTATGTTTTTTTATTATTATTTTTATATCGTATTGAGGCGAGTATAGCCTTCTTACAAGCAATAAAAAAGCGCGTCATCTTTCGATGCGCGCCCACTAGGGTGTAGTGTTTATCCTTAATTAAACTATAGTCGAATATTTTAGATTAAAAGAACATTCGTTATATTATTCTAACCTAGTTAACCGTTTCTTTAGACACTCTTTTCCAACCCATTCTATCTGTAAGTCTGCGCTACTGTTTTTTATCACTTACCTGAACATGCAATGGTGGCGAGCTAATAACTTGAGTGATTTTATTGCCTGATTTATCTAACAATATCAAAGAGAGCACCCCTTGAACTGCGCCTTCAATTTTTACTTTAAAGTGACTGGCGTACAAAAACTGTCCTTGCCAAACGTGTCCAGCCGCATCTTCTAACCACACTTTATCAACACCCATTCCATCATCAAATGCCATACCAACTAGAGTCGTCCCATCCTGCCAGCTCACATTTTCGATCACGGGTTTTATATGGTCTGGAAAACTGAAAAAGTCTGAAGGATTGGTTTTTTCAATGACTTCATAACGATTATTAAAACCATCACCATCACGGTCTTTATCAGTATTATCACCGATGCTGTCGTTATCTAGATCGGCCCATTCTGTTGTGTCATCAGGGAAAACATCCCCATCATTATCAATACCGTCACCATCTCTGTCTTTATCAAGCACATCAGGAATGCCATCCGCATCAGAGTCTGGTGGTGTTGAGCCTGCATCACTAGGATCAAAACTAAGGGTTAGCTCATAATGATTGCTGATACGGTCACCATCTCGGTCAAGATCTGAATTATCGCCCGTGCCGTCATTATCCATATCAGCCCACTCTGTTGAGTCCATAGGAAATTTATCGTCTTTATTAGCAACATCATCGCCATCTTTATCGCTATCTAGCGCATCAGGAATCGAATCTCCATCGATGTCTGCAGGTGTTGAGTGGCTATCGAGATAATTAAACCCAAGCTGAATCTCAGACTCATTATTAATGCCGTCGCCATCGACGTCTAAGTCAGAGTTATCCCCTCGACCATCGCTATCCATGTCGGCCCATTCCAGTTTATTATCAGGAAAAGCATCTTCTCTATTTAAAACGTTATCGCCATCACGATCATCATCTAAACTATCAGGAATACCATCGCTATCAAGATCGGCAGGGACATCTTTAGCATCTAGATCATTAGTGCCTATGAGCTTTTCATAATCATTACTAATCCCATCGCCATCACGATCAAGGTCCCTATTATCTCCCTTTCCATCGGCATCAGAATCGAGCCATTCACTTTTGTTCAGAGGAAAAACATCAAGCGCATTAGGAATAAAATCACCATCAATATCGTCATCCAATACATCAGGTATGCCGTCTTTATCAAGGTCTTCCGGAGCATCAGCAACTAAATTAGGATCAAAGCCTAGGCGTAACTCATACTCATTATTAATAGAATCGCCATCGCGATCGGTATCTGTATTGTCTCCGATGCCGTCGCTATCTAGATCAAGCCAATCATTTTTATCACGTGGGAAAACATCAACGTCATTCAAGTGGCCATCACCATCGACGTCTTCGTCCACGACATCGGCTATACCATCTTCGTCAAGATCAGCAGGTTTGTTCTTAGCGTCTCGATCATCAGTATTGGCAGCCATCTCATCGTCGTTTGAAAAACCATCATTATCACGATCAAGATCCGCGTTATCGCCAATACCATCACCATCTAGATCTCCCCATTCTTTGCTATCATCAGGGTAAGCATCTAAGTTATTCGCAAAACCATCTCCGTCGCGGTCGGTATCAAACGCATCTGGCATTGAATCGCCGTCAGTATCTTTGGGGTGGCTGCTGGCATCCAATGGATCTGTCCCTAAGTGCAATTCAAATACGTTGGGAACGCCATCACCATCAGCGTCTTGGTCTTGATTATCCGGTAAGCCATCTTTATCAGTATCAGCCCAGTCTCTTGCATCATCAGGATAAAGATCATCAGCATCTGCAATACCATCGCCGTCACGATCACCATCACGCTGATCAGGTATGCCGTCGCCATCTAAATCAATGGGAAAACTTGAAGCATCACGAGCATCAGTGCCTAACGCCTCTTCCCACTCATTATTAATGCCATCACCATCCCAGTCGGTATCGGTATTATCGCCTTCTCCATCGCCATCAAGATCGCTCCATTCAGATGCTAGTAATGGGAAAGCATCTTTTTGGTTTTCATACCCATCATTATCCATGTCAGGATCGAGTACATCAGGCCAACCGTCATTATCATAATCATTAGGTGTTTCATTGGCGTCACTCATAGAAAACCCGAGCTGCTGCTCGTAGTTATTACTAATATTATCGCCGTCAATATCTTGATCGCGTTGATCCGGTACGCCATCACCATCGGTATCTCTTATCGCATTGGCATCACGCGGAAAGTCATCATTCTTATCAAGAACGCCATCGCCATCCTGATCAGAATCAATGGCATCGGGAATACCATCATTATCAATATCATATTGATCAGCCACATCGGGATCAGTACCGCTGGCCGTTTCCATAAAATTAGAAAGTCCATCACCATCGCGATCGGTATCAACGCTATCAGCGATGCCGTCATTATCTATATCGTCAATGCTAGCGACCGTAAGTGGGCTGTTCAGTGCTAACAAAAATGCACTGCCCAACAAGATTAAATGTGGTGATTTCATAATTATTATCTTTATATATCGTATCTTTTTTAAATTTGAATCTGTAACGGTCAGATCTTTCTAATTGTTATATTTTGATCATGGGTCTGAAGCAAAGTCCTTACATTTGTTTATTATCACAGTGAATTATTCTGCCTTTTTTATCCACCAATATGCCTGATACACCAGGATTTTTATCCGCTCTCATTAATAAGCTGCCACCCGAGCAAAAAGCGGTTTTTCCTGAAGGTTTAGACGATGTTTTTACATCGTAGCCAGGTTTTAGTGTTAACAATTTGAAATCTTCAATCATGGCTGAATCTGATTCTTTTGAATGACGTAAGTAACCATAATATTCCAACGATACAACCGATATTATGATACCGGCTACAAGCCCCATTATCATGTGAGTTACTTTATCGCCATCTTTTGATACGCGCTTTTCTACTTTGCTCATACTAATTTTCCAGAATTATTAATTTAAGAAGGTGATTCGTATTGACCCATCGCTCGCTATTCGCCCCAGCGTGGTAACAAATCATGCTCAATGTTTAATTGATTAAGAATACGCGCCACGAGAAAATCGACTAAATCCGCAATGCTCTCTGGCTGACGATAAAAACCTGGGCTGGCGGGTAAAATAACAGCCCCCATTTGGCTTAGGGTTAACATGTTTTGTAAGTGCAAAGTAGAAAATGGAGTTTCTCGAGGCACTAAAATAAGCTGTCGACGTTCTTTTAATGCAACATCCGCTGCGCGTTCAATTAGATTATTACTCGCACCGGTTGCAACCGCCGATAATGTGCCCGTACTGCAAGGACAAATAACCAACGCGCCATTGCGGCCTGAGCCTGATGCCCAAGGCGACATCCAATCTTCTCGACCGTATACCTTTAATTGTTCTTCGTTTGCACCAAAATATTCACGCAAGTATTCAGCTTGGCCTCGTACTTGACCCGGAATTTTAAATTCTGTTTCTGTTGCCATTACTAGCTGTGCGGCTTTAGAAATAATAACCGATACAGTGCAACCGCTTTTTAGTAAGACTTCGATTAAGCGCATCGCATAAGGCGAACCAGATGCGCCCGTGATGGCAATACAAACATTAGACGCTGCATTCACATGAGTATCTGAGCGGCTCATAATAATTCACCTTTTTTTTCTACTGCGACTCGATCAAGCAACTTCGCCAATAACGAACGATGTATTCCTGAGAAACTGCCATTCGACATCATCACAACATCATCGCCGCTTTTAATATCGGCCAGCAATTGCTGCTCTAATGCTTCGACGGTATCAAATACCTGCTGATTTTTCATACCCGATACAGCATCGGTTAATGACCAAGACAAACCTTCCGGCTCCAACCAATAGCTCGCATCAGCATCTTCAACACTGGCAGCTAACTTAGCTTTATGCTCGCCTAGTTTCATTGTATTCGAACGGGGTTCTAATACGGCGATTAAACGCCCACGTCTTTTTTGCACTTGTTGAGCGGCTTTCGCGCCTGAGAGAGTCAGCTTGATCGCTGTTGGGTGATGAGCAAAGTCATCGTAAATGCGGATGCTATCGCCCCCCCCCTTTACACCGACTTCTCCTACCAGCTCCATGCGACGCTTAACAGATTGAAATTCTGCCAAGGCTTCGGCGGCGATATGAGGCTCTATTCCTACATGGCGAGCCGCTACAATAGCGGCTAAAGCATTCGCCATGTTATGTTCACCGCTTAATTTCCAGATCACACTGGCCACATTTTCGCCACGATATAGAACATTGAACTGGCTGCAATCGGCTAACATTGCTTCAACCATCCATCCGCCAGAATGGTTAAGAAGTGCTTGCTCACTCCAGCACCCTTGCGCAATGACTCTTTGCAAAGCGGCATTGTCGACGGGATAGATCACTTGCCCCGTAGACGGCACCGTTCGCACGAGGTGATGAAATTGACGTTCGATTGCAGCAAGATCATCAAAAATATCGGCATGATCAAACTCAAGATTGTTCATGACCAAGGTTCTTGGGTGGTAATGAACAAACTTAGAACGCTTATCAAAAAAAGCCGTATCGTATTCGTCTGCTTCTATTATAAAGAAATTAGAATCGGTGAGTCGTGCAGAAGTAGAGAAGTTTTCAGGGACGCCCCCTATCAGATAACCCGGATTCATGCCGCCGAATTCTAAGATCCAAGCCAACATGCTGGAAGTCGTGGTTTTACCATGAGTACCGGCAACCGCCATCACCCATTTATCGGCGAGTAAGTACTTACCCATCCAGTCAGGGCCAGAGATGTAAGGTAAACCACGATCTAAAACATATTCAACCGCTGGATTACCGCGACTCATGGCATTACCAACGATCACATAATCTGGTGCGGGATCTAATTGCTCAGGATCAAAGCCTGCAATAACGTCAATGCCCGCTTGCGCAAGTTGATCGCTCATTGGGGGGTAAATCCCCTGATCTGAACCCGTTACTTTATGCCCTTGAGCTTTTGCTAATTGGGCAAGACTGCCCATGAAGGTGCCACAAATACCCAAAATATGAAGATGCATACCAACTACCACAATAATCGTATTGCGCTAGTGTACTTGCTCTTGCCTTTCGTCGCTAGTGAGAGACCAATAGGTCAGTCCATACGGGGCTAAGACGCATTACTAATATTTTAGTATTATTCGTTAAGACTCTTTGTTGTCTTAGACGACTGTTCAATCGTTAGGCATTCAAACTGAAGCCAACTTCAGGTAAGATGCAGCAGTTTTATATTCACCTACTCATTCGTCTCATCACTGCCGAGAACCAGATATGCAATCTTTGCCTTCTTTCCTGCAAGCGCACAATACTCCTAGCGATATTGCTGCCATCCTTAATGGTCTTATGACTTCTTGTGTAGATATTTCTAACAAACTGCAACAGGGTGCATTAGCAGGTATCTTAGGTTGTGCAGGCGAAGAGAATATTCAAGGTGAGACTCAAAAGAAATTAGATGTCATCTCTAACGACATCATTAAAGACCAGCTTGCCAGCATGAGCATGGTCAAAGGCATGGCAAGTGAAGAAGAAGACTTTCCTGTTGCCTGTAATGAGAACGGCGAATACTTAGTCTTGTTTGATCCGCTAGATGGCTCTTCTAATATCGATGTGAACGTAACCGTTGGTACTATTTTTTCGATTTTAAAAACAACAAAAGACGTTGATGCCTCGAAACCTGAAGCTTATTTGCAAGCCGGTACCGAACAAGTGTCTGCCGGTTATGTTTTGTATGGCCCATCCACTATCTTGATGCTAACCACTGGCCAGGGTGTTCATTCTTTCGCAATGGATCCTGCAACAGGTGAGTTTTTGTTGATGCGTGAAAATGTTCAAATCCCAGCACAAACTCAAGAATTCGCAATCAACATGTCTAACCAGCGTTTTTGGCTGCCTGAGATGCAAAACTACGTAGCCGATTTGCTACAAGGTGAAGAAGGCCCATTAGGTAAGCGTTATAACATGCGCTGGGTTGCAGCCATGGTTGCTGAAGTTCACCGTATTCTTACTCGTGGCGGTATTTTTATGTACCCATACGATAACCGCGATCCTTCTAAGCCAGGTAAGCTGCGTTTAATGTACGAAGGAAATCCTATGAGCATGCTGATCGAGCAAGCCGGTGGTAAAGCCAGTACCGCTCATGCCCCTATTATGGAAGTAACACCTACCGATATTCATCAGCGTGTTTCTGTGGTGATGGGATCTATTGATGAAGTTGATGTCGCTTTGTCTTACCATAAAAAGTAAGACCTCTCGCTTAACATCGATGGTAAATAAAAAAGGGCGCTTATTAGCGCCCTTTTTATTATTCAACGCTGCATCTCAGCGTTGTCTTTTCTTTAGAATACGATGGTTTTATTACCGTGTAATAAAACACGATCTTCAACATGACTTCTTACGCCACGTGCCAAGACCTGTTTCTCAACATCTTTTCCTAAACGTACTGTATCTTCAATGCTATCACGATGACTAATACGCATGACGTCTTGGTCAATAATAGGCCCAGCATCTAATTCTTCTGTTACATAGTGGCAAGTAGCACCAATTAACTTCACGCCGCGTTCTGCTGCTTGATGATAAGGCTTAGCACCCGCAAAAGACGGTAAGAAGCTATGGTGAATATTAATTACCTGCCCAGCGTACTGCTGACAAATTTCTGCAGGCAAAATCTGCATATAGCGAGCAAGTACAATGCTATCGGCTTTGTGCTCAGCAATAATGCTATTCACCCGATCGAAGTGTTCTTGCTTATTATTTTTATCCACAGGCACATGGAAAAATGGAATACCGTGCCATTCGACCATCGAACGTAAATCGTCATGGTTAGAAATAACACAGGGAATTTCGCAGAATAATTCTTTGCTATGTACGCGGTGTAATAAGTCACTTAAGCAATGGCTTTCTTTACTCGCCATTAGAATAATTTTCTTTGCTTGCGCACTGTCATTAATTTGCCAATCCATTCCGAACTCTTCAGCGATGGCGGCAAATTTTTCTCTGAATTCTGCTAGGCCAAACGGCAAGGAATTAGCTTTGATGCAATGACGCATAAAAAACCAACCACTGCCCCCTAGCTCAACGGAAGTATCGGCGTAGTGATTCGCCTCAATAATCCAACCACCATGAGAGGAGACAAACTCTCCGACTTTTGCCACAATCCCTACCCGATCAGGGCAAGATATGGTTAATCTATACACTTGTTCCATTGTTTACTCGATACACTCTATATACTGTATTTTACTAGGTGATAGCGCTCGCACAACCACTCGCACCATAACTCACATTAGACCATTAAACTTGCACTAGAATATAGATAGTGGTCTTATGAAGAAAGTAGTGATTTGTATATATTAAGAATAGGAAATCAAGTTGGCACTGATCGTTGTAGAGATGGGCAGGCGTGTGGTTACACCGCAAAAAGCAGATACTCGAGATTCAATCAAAGTTCAAGCGACTAAAAGTAGTTCAGGTATTGACCAATACCATCACTTCTCGGGTAATAATCAACAACCTCAACAAAACCATAATGCAAAGCAGCCAACACAAGACAGTACGCAACAGTCTTCTGAACAGGCCATTGCTAAACGTGCAGATCCGTACAGCATTCAAAAACAGCGCCAAGCCGAAAAAGAACCCAGCCAAGTTTTTCTACTCGCCGATATCATGTCAAAAAATGTCGTGAGCCTAAGCCCCAAAGCAACCGTTGCCGATGCTTGGCAGCTTTTTCAGCGCCATCGCTTCCAACATATTCCTATTACCGCTGAAGACAATACTGTTTTAGCGATGCTGTCCGAACGCGATATTTTACAAGGCCCAGGCATACAAGAAAATATTAACCTGAAAAACATCATGCTGTTTGCAACACAACGTGTATTTTGTTTTTCTCCCGATACCGATATTCATCAAGCGACTCGTACGCTGTATGAGTATGACCTTGGCGCATTACCGATTATTTCAGATCAACATGAACTATTAGGCATTGTTACTCGTACTGATATCATAAAAATAGTCAGCCATTACGGGCCTTTAGAGCTATGGGCTTAACTCAATTAATGATGACTGACAGACAATGCACACAGAAGGATTTTATATGCACACAATTAACGCACACATACACCCGAAGAAAAACTTACGGGTTTTATCGAAACATGAAGTCTCACAAATATGCGATATCAACAGTAAAACCTACGAGCTTTTCCGTCGCTGTGCTTTTGCGGTATTAAATTGCGGAAGCAATTCTGACGATTATTTATCCTCCATAAAGCAATTTCATGATTTTGATATTAGAGTCAGTCAAGAAGACCGAGGCATTACTCTCGACGTGAAAGGCGCACCCTCTCATGCCTTTGTAGATGGTGTCATCATTAAAGGTATTAGAGAGCATTTGTTTTCGGTACTACGAGATATTCTATATACCGAAGATTCAGTGATTCAAAGTCAGCGCTTTGATTTGAACAATAGCGAAGATATTACCAACGCCACTTTTCATATTTTACGTAATGCTAATATTTTACAACCTGATTATTCACCTCGACTGGTTGTTTGTTGGGGTGGCCACTCTATTCCACGTGAAGAGTATAACTACAGTAAAAAAGTTGGCTATGAATTAGGTTTACGGGGCTTAGATGTGGGTACAGGTTGCGGCCCAGGCGCGATGAAAGGCCCAATGAAAGGTGCAACCATTGGTCATGCCAAACAACATATAAAAACGGGCCGCTACATTGGTATTACAGAGCCAGGAATTATAGCCGCGGAAGCACCCAATCCTATCGTTAATGAATTGGTTATTTTGCCCGACATTGAAAAACGCCTTGAAAGCTTCATCCGTTTATCTCATGGCATTATCGTATTCCCTGGCGGCCCAGGTACGTTAGAAGAAATACTTTATCTATTAGGTATTTTATTACACCCAAGCAATGTAGACATGCCCTTTCCCGTGATACTCACAGGCCCTGCCGAGAGTGCAGAATACTTTGATCAGGTAAATGATTTTATTGGCTTAACCTTGGGTAAAAAAGCACAGCAACGATACGACATTGTGATTGATGATCCAGTAAGAGTTGCCAAGAAAATGAAATCAGGTTTAGTCGACGTTTTGGAGTATCGTAAATCGACTAACGATGCTTTCTTTTTCAACTGGGGCATTACGATTGCAAAAAGTTTTCAGCAGACTTTTGAACCAACGCATGAAAATATGGCCGCTTTAGAAATATCAAAATCGATGCCCATACACGAACTAGCAGCCAATTTAAGACGTGCATTCTCTGGAATTGTTGCAGGTAATGTAAAAGAAGATGGTGTTATGGCTGTGAAAAAGCATGGCGTATTTCAGATCAATGGCGACGCGAATATCATGCATGCAATGGATGCGTTATTAACCCAAATGGCGGCTCAAGGGCGCATGAAAATTAATGGCGATTACATCCCTTGTTATGAAATAGTTAAGTAACTGTTTTCTGTGCAGGTAAGTTTTTTTGATTTCGAATAAAGAGCAGCATCATTACGATCGCAACTACTGCAGATGAAATCGAGAATACTTGCCAACTATCAATCATTAATGACAGTGTATAGCGTAAAAGGGCCAGCAAGCCAAAATACGCTATGACTGAATATTGAATCCATAATCCTACGATAATAAAGACAGAGAACTCAGTACTCGTTTGCTTAAACCTTTTAGCCAGCCGTAAGCCAGCATAGGCACACAGTGCAACAAAGAAGCCCACCACAATAAATGAAACCCACACTAGCTCATGCGGCCAATTCATTACCTGTGCAGATTTAGCAGGGCCTGACCACAAAGCATCCCAACTGACGGCTAAAATCAACGCGAATGTGACCAACGATTGTCGATCGTCATGATCGCCTTCATCAGAATTTAAATAACCATTCAGTTCTTGCCAGAGAAAATAAGCAATGAATGAAAAAGCGAGCACCCCAACAATTGGGGTTAATAGAGGAATAGACTGAATACTAAAATACGCTAATAAATAGCCAACCATTGGAAATACGGTATGAGTAACCGTCACCCCGACAACCCAGTACCTCGTTTGTTTTTGCTTAGCTAATTGATGCGCTCTAACAAACGTAGCAATCGCTACATCAGCGCCAATACCACAACCCATAATAAAGCAGGCTAAAATAAATTCAGATAATAAATCTAGATGCATCATAATAAATTCTCTGTTGATTCCTATTTATGATTAACTAGTGGAAATTAAGCACATCAACAATGCCGGTATCCTGCCCTAACTCGACTTCTTTGTGAATATTAACAATCTCAGAAACATGGCCATCTCGACCTTGGCTATAACTTTGTTCATCAACAATAACCTTGTAGGCTTTATTCATTATCAGCGCGTGCTTAACGTCAGGCATTAACAAGGTACTGATATCTGTTTTCAGATCATTAAAAGCACCTATTTTTTTATTACCCTGCTTATCATAAAACTTATTTTTGACCGCATCGTTATTGCGGTATTCATTACCACTCGGGTTATGAGTTAAATAATATCCATACTCACCTAAGCCATCATTTCGTAATGGATCGCTAATTCCAGCTAAGTCTTTTTCAAGCCAGCTGTACCAACCTTGCTTAAAACTGTCACTATCAAATTTTCGCGAAAACGAGAAAGTGGTATCTGCGGTGGCTCCGGTACCACTATGACAACCGACACAAAAATAACTTTCTTCATAAGATTGGGGTCTAAGGTCGCCCTGTTTATCTTCAATAAAACCTTGATACGTCCAACCTTGCGCTACGGTTAATCCAACTTCCATATTGCCGATAACTTGCTTGGTTCTATCGGGAAAATCATGGCGTTCTTTTACTTCTTTCATCGCAATGCGTTCTAGCTGGTAATAATTACGCCAGTTTTCTTTTCGGGCATAACGCAACTCTTTCATCCTAGCAGCCATTGCTGTATTGCCGTCTTTTTCATCGATGTAACGAACACTGTGAAGAAACTCTGTGCCAACGGGGTAAAGTCCTGCTGCTAGATTTATTTCTTTAGCCGCCAGCTTAGCTTTAGCCAAGCCAACGTAGCTCATAAAAATATTATCGTTTGGAGACCATGAAAAACGAATAGTACTTGTGTGTGACAACTTGCCATCTTTGTTCAAATCTACTTGATATAAATTTTCATCCACTTCAGCAATATTAATATCTTTTTGTTTTAGCAGTGATTCGATAATAGATAGATTGAGTTCATAAACGCGCTCATCAAATATGCCCTTATCATCTTGCCTAAATATCTCTGGTAAACGAATCATGACATCGTCAGTGGAACCATTAACAGGCATAAAGGTGCCTAAAAAAGGATAATAAGCAAAGACACGCCAACCTGTTAATTCACCACTAGGGGCGACATCAAATCCTTTGTCATTAAAATTGTAATAACTGTCGGGAATGAACCCATCCCATTGGCCGTTTTTATTTCTATCCCACTCTGCAGGTAAAGCTTGTAATTTATCCGCTAAAATTAATTCATTTTGACTGTTTTTATAATTATCTTGGCGGACATACTTTAGTATTGTTTCATCGCTAATCTTGGCTACTTGCTTACTGTAATCTTTAAACATATTGTCCCAACGATTAATCACGCCCGGTTCAGGAAATACAAGTTCTTGCTGAACATCGGTATCATTTAAAAAATTGGGCGCTTTACTGGCCGTGTGACAAACATAACAAGGATTATGGATCGCGCCATCTGTGGCGGTAGTTTTTGTATAACACTGCGGGGGAATATAAGCAGTGGGGTTGTTGAGTACATCACTGGTTAATGCACTTTTATCTATTGCTGAACTATTAGATTGGAAAAGCTCATTCGATTGAGAAGGCTCATCAGCTTGAGAAAAATCACAAGCCGTAAGGCATAAAACTACACAGCAAGAAACTATCAGACAAGGCATAGTACGATTAATAGTACAATTAATAGAACGAAACATAATTTACATATTCTCAATAAAAAAAGGGTGGCTAATGCCACCCTTTCAATACTAACCTGCAATTATTACGATTAGTTTACAGCGGGGAAAGGACCGACATAACCCGTGTAAGCACGCGCTTCTCCTGCCCCAGTATTCTCACCACCATCAGACTCACCATAAGGATGCTGAATAACGGAAGTCATGTACGCCCAGCCATTGATATTTGGATACCAGTAAGGAGACGTTGTTTCAGAACCATAAGGTGTGGTTTGAATTCGAACAAGATCTTCTGAGGTAAAGTCATAAGCCCAAATAACATCATTCTGGTGACCAGAACCCGTATCTTCACCGACAATTAACTTATCGTAGCCCGTCATATACGTAACGTTATCTGGGTTTGATATTCCATCAATGTGACACTTATTACCATTCTCATAACCAACAGCTTGTGGCTCGGTTGTTGTACCATAACCACTGCCATCGACTGGGCGACCAGCAATCAGGCCCTTCATGTTTTGTGCAACAAAGTCGGACCCCATTCCAGCATTTGCTCCAAGGTCTAATTCGTATACGCCACCGCATTTGTTTAAGGTATTAAGTGCAATGTGATTTGGCCCACCAAAATCATTTGAGTCATTATCCATCATGCCTTTTTCAATAGATGACATAGCAACATACAGCTTGTTACGCTTACTATCGAAAGTAACGCCTTCTTCTTTTCTGAATTCTGTCGTTGCACCCATTAATGCAGCATAACGACGTGTCTCTAAACGAGAAGCCGCTTTTTCCATACCTGCATTCACTTTCAAACACTCAAGTCCTTTACCACCGGCATTAACCGCAGTAAAAGTATCAGGACATGTCGATCCTGTCGCATCTGCCGTCGTGAAGATATCTGCGAAAGTTGCAACAGTTTTACCGTTGGTGCCTTTCACATAATCTTTAATCTCAGCATCTGTCGCATGACCTAAAGAAATCCATTCTAAGTCAGCCGCGCCCATGCCATCGGCAGACGTTTGATTCCATTTAGCGGCATAAGCCGTGCCTGCGCTCAGATCTTCAGCTGTATCAGCAACGAACATATATAAGCCAACGTTCGTTCCATCATCCGTCATATAGGTTGTTTTTTTATCAGGCATCACATAAGAAAGTTCAAATGCTAAACGCCCCATTGCATAATGCTTTGTACTTGTTACTTGAGCATCTTCTGAGACAACAACTTCAATATTCCAACCATAGAAATACGGATTCCATTGGTTAATATCGGCGTAATAATCCAACATGCCACTTGTATAGCCATCGGATTGAGCATCAGACCCTGTAACCAGAGAACGAGCATTCGGCTCATATTCTTCTGACGCTAAATGCGTTGTCCAAGGGGTTACGGATGCCGCGCAATGAACCCAGCCTCCATCAATGCCAGACTGGTCTATTTGGCTCATGTTTTTTACAGTTAATTCACCATCGACAGCATCTTGATTTAATTCCATCAAGAACATTGCACCTGGCTTACTTTCAAACTGAGAAACTGAGAATAATTTATTGCCGATCGGTAATAATGAGGTAAATTCATTTGAATCAGAGATTTTAATAGATCCATCACCCGCTTTTAATACGCTACCCGACTCATCAACTAATTGACCAAAGTAGATACCATTAACATCCTCACCAGAACGTACTAATGTTTTATAAGCACCGCCATAAACCTTACCGTCAATCATGGCATCAGAGGCTAAAACCGTACGTTTTTCAGCATCAGTCATTGGGGCTTTTACACCGGTAAAAACAAGGCTTGTTGGGTCAATTACTGAAACAGGTCCTCCCGCATTTTGACCGTCTGCACCATTAGTACCGTTAGCACCATTAGTACCGTTAGCACCGCTAGCACCATTTATACCATCGTCGCCATCCGAATCTCCGCCGCAAGCAACTAACATACTCGTTGTCATCGCGAGTAATACCGCCTTGTATAAAGCGTTTTTCTGAAGGAGTTCCATAATCTATTCTCTCTCAATTATTATAAATTAATTACTGGAGAGCGCAGAGTAGCTTATGAAAGTGACAGATTTAATAACATTAGATGACACTTTCATGTCATCTATGAATTAAGATCTTGAGTGATGGGTTTGATGATGTAACGCTAGTAACGCTTTACAAAAATAACCACGCGTCGATTATCTTCACGCTGCTGATTGAGGGGTAAATTAAGGCTGTTTTCTTTAGGTCGGCTATCGGCGTAACCTGCCGCTTTTAGTCGTTCTTTTTCGATTCCTTCTGCTAATAAGTACTTAACAACATTGGTTGCTCGCGCAGACGACAACTCCCAATTTGATGGGAATTTTTCGGTATGAATTGGAACATTATCAGTATGCCCACCCACTTCGACCATGTGAGTCTTATGGCTGGTTTTTAGTATAACTTGAGTTACTTTATTCAGTGTTTTAATCGCATCAATTTTAATATCGGCCGAACCTGATTGATATAATGAAACATTTGAAAACTCTATTTTCACACCTTCTTTATCTAGAGTAACAGAGACTTGATCTTGCAAGCCATCCTGCTCAATTAATTGCTCTAAGCCATTTTTAATATCGGTAAATGGTGTAGGAGGCGCCTCTCCTGTCATCGCTTCTGTTAGACCTTCTTTTAGCGCTTCCACTTTTCCCTGATTCAAATCTGAGACAGATAATATCATTACAAAAAAAGCGAGCAGCAAAGTAACTGCATCAGAGTAGGTAATTAACCAAGAGCTGGATGAATCCTCAAAATTGGGGCGACGACGTCTTAGCCCCCTGTGTTTATTAGAAACCGACTCTGTCATTACAGCTCTTCTTCTATTGGCTGATAACGTGCACTTGGTTTGAGGTAAGCATTCAACCGATCTTGCATAAATAATGCGTCACGCTTCTCGGCTAACAATACAAACCCTTCAACAATCATTTGATCACGAAAGTATAATGATTCTTGTTTTTCGGTCACTTGGTTGGCAGCAGGTCTAAAGAAAATGTTGGCCAATACAACGCCATATAGCGTTGTAATTAATGCCAATGCCAAACCTTTACCTAAGGCGGCCATATCGCCATTCATATTATCGAGCATAATAATCAAACCGATGATGGTACCAACCATACCAAAGCCGGGAGCATAAACAGCCATCGTATTTAATACTTTTGACTCGACAGTCATTCGTTGCCAGAAAGCGTCCATGTCATCGGTTAAAATAGTACGAATGTCATGGTTTTTATAACCACTGCTTAATAGCTCCATACCGTGTGCTAAAAATGGATCTCTGCGCTCTTTGTCCGTTAGCGAAGACTCTAATCCCGCAATACCTTGTTGACGATAAATACTTCCCCATTCAATAAAGCGCTCTACATGGCCGCGTAAATGTTTCGAACTGGTCGGCGCATGAAACAAGGTCTCAAATAATGCTTTAATCGCGGTAAGGACGTCTGCTGTGGTATAGCTAATCAAAGAGGCTGCAAACGTGCTTCCCGCCACCAAAGCAAAGCTTGAGACACTAATAAACATTAAATAGTTATTGGTGCTCGAAACAATGGCGTACATGAAAAGGCTAATAGCGACCGTTATCCCAACCAGTGTACTAAACGAAAATCGATTCATACTTGATCCTTAACTTGGATTCGCAACAGCGATCAATTCTTCCATAGAAAAGCGGCCTGCTTTTAATACTTCACGCATCTTAGCCACAACTTGATTTCTAGCCTGCTCAGTTTGCTCTTGTGCTGCTTGGCCTTCTTGTATTTTCAATTCTGCAATGACAGAAGATCGTAGCTTGGCTGGCAACCCCGTTAACACATGTCGTTTGAATTCGGTTGTAGTATGGCATAGCGATAACGCCATCACCGTACGATCAACATCTCTAAGCTCATTCGCAATCACTCGCTCAGGGGTTCGCATCAAATCAGCATAGGTATAATATACTTGGCGCAAACGATAATAGGTTTCAGGTTTATCCGCTTTTAATGTTTTAAGTAAACGAGTTTCTTCACCACTGCTCATGGTGTCTAGCATATTAATTAATACTGACAGACCATTCGCAGATACATTCTCAAAGCTTGGAACATTCAAAGATTTTTGTGCTAAACGATCCGCAACGTCTTTGAAGGTTGATACGGGTAAGGTTTCAAACTCACCCAATTCATACGCTACCGCAGATTGCTCACGCCCCTCTAGTCGCTGCACTAAACTGGCCGCTCTTTTTGCAGGAACTTGCGATAAAACCAACGCTTTGATCCGCGTTTCTTCTTCTTTTATTAAATATAAAACTTGTGAATCATTTAATTTTTCCAAAAAAGCAAAGGGAGCATTACCCGTTTCATCATCACTTAACGCTTTTAACATCTCGTGACGCAGATTATTTAAATAAGTAAGTTTTTGTTCATTATCTAAAGGCTGTTGTGCGACTTGGTCTGCTAAAGTTTCAGCATCAGAATTTAATATTTTTGGGCAAAGACTGCGAAACAACCCCTTTCCTAATACTTCATATAAGGCCGCTACATTTTGACTATTTCCGCTATTTAACTGTTCGTTAATACGCTGTTGAAATAGCTGTGGCTGGCCTAAGCCAATCGTCACGAGCTCTTGGCGCATTTCATTAAGCTGACGACGCTTATCATTACCCTCATTTTCCGAATGATCAATAGGAGCCATTTCAACGGCAGCCGGAACAGTCAGGCTATCAAAGTTATCACTTCTTCGCTGATTCTCTTTTAGACTCTCACTCAAGCGCTTATTAAATAAATAGAGCACCAGCAGTAATAACAACATCATAAAGCCAAAACAAGCTAACATGATCCAGCCTTGGTATTGTTGCCAACCATCCAGTACAACATCTTGCTTAACGTCTTTAAACTCTGTACGAACAATGCTTAAAGAGTCTCCTCGTAATTCATCTAAGCGCGCTTTACGAGTAATCAAATTACGAATGAATTCTATTTGCTCATCTTTTAAACTTTTATCTAATACCACGGTTATAGTGAGTTTATTAATAGAATTTCTATAACCTAGCGTTTTTTCTTTAATTTTTTCTATCTGCTTTTCAGCTTCTTGGCGTAATTTTTCAGCATATCCCAGAGCTTGCTGCCGCTCATTCTCTAATTGCTGAACACGGCCTTTCAACGCATCGACTTCCACACTGTTATCTTCGAAAATGGGTAAATCACTGGTCGGAAGCCCAGGGAGTGTTTCTTCGATTTCTCTTGTTCGATTATCGATTGATACTGGCAAAGGTTGTGAAGTAAATACTGGGCGTTCTGGAATATTCTTAGCCGCGGTATTAGATCGTTCTTTTACAACAGTACGTGTTTTTTTCAATTCGGCTTCAACATGAATGATAAAGCGATTATTCCCAAGATATGCCTGTAAGTCTCGATTCAATCGCGCTTCCATTTCATCTTTAAAACGCACCTCTTCGATTTCATCTTTTTTAGCCGGTACTTCAAAGGTTTTCCCAGTCTCAGCCGTAGCATTCACAATAGGATAAGCTACTGCACAGATCAGACACAGATTGAGGATACCTTGTATCAATAATTTCATATTCCGTTCCCCTACTTCAAGCGCGTCAAACTGGTTTTGACTTGTTCCATCGTTGGATCTATTTCTAACGCTTGCTGCCAACTAGCTTTGGCTTCAGCACTTAATCCCATTTTGTAATAAATGCTGCCTTTCAAAGCATGCGCTTGAGCAGAGTCTGGAACTAGCTCTAGCGCTTTATTAGTTTCATCCAATGATTGCCAATATTGCTTTTTATAAAATAAAGACTGCGCACTAAAGATGTGTTTTGTTGAAGCTTGAAAGTCTTGAATTTTCTTTTGCTCAATTAATTCACTGCGCTCATCTAATTCTTCATGATGAAGTTCAGCTTTATCGTCATCCAAGCTTTCAAGAACTTGTTTGTTTTGTTCAGCAATTTCTTCTGCACTTTTTTGTAAATCACTTCGAAGTGAGTCTTGCAGACTTCCCGGTGTTGAAGGCAGCGCCATACTAAAACTAACATCGCTATCCCCCGTATCTAATGTCATTAAGACATCAAACCCAGGGCCGTAGCGATGGATGTGCATTAAACCATGATTCTTTTTTGCTAAATCAGCAACTTGCTTACGCTTCTCTATGGTCTCAAGCGAGATTTCAGCAGTTGCTTCAGTACTCTGTTCGCCAATTCCCAATAAATCAGGCTGACTATCACCATACTGGGTAAGCATTCTATTTGTTCTTTCATGCGTACATGCACTGATTAATACTATCAATAAAGCAATTATTAACTGTTTCATAATTCGTCCTTAGAAGCGCACACCGAGTGTTAAGTCATAACTTGCACCACCGAAAGTGCCTATTTCTTCAAACGCAGCATCGGTCTTCCACTTAACATTGGCTTCTCGCATATACATCACACCAAAATCCATAAATCCGTCTTTAAAGAAGGGAAATTCAAAGCCAAAACGAAAGATCAGACTGTTTGCATCATTAAAAAATGACTGCCCTATGCCAAGATAAACTTTCGTATCCAGCACATCATCTAAGGCAGGAATATCTGCAATAACTCGACCTTCAAGATTATAACCACTGAGATCAAATAGTTCTTCAGACGAATAGTTTGTGAAGTATTCAAAACCTAAGGTATATTCAATATCTTCATTTAACTCTGTGCTTTCTCTACGACGTATACCAAAAACTGTTGCTCCCTTTAGTTCAGTACTCCCGGCGGCAACGGTACTTTCACGTTTTCCTTTCACCCCCCAAGCGCCGACAATGAATTCATATTGAACTCTATCAAAATCATTTTCTTCCGCTTCTTGAGTGGTCTTTTTAGAATATTCTTTCAGCCATAGCAGCTCATTATTTTTACCATCGACTAAGCGCAAATTAATAGTAAATTTATTTTCATGTACAGATGCACTCCAGAACATAAAGGCATCTGCACGCACTTTTTTTGATAGCGCTCTTAATTGCTGATTATTTTCAGCAGCTTGTGATATTTTCAACTCATCAACAGCCATCACTACTTTAGTCGTTCGACATTCGAGACACTGAATGACATCAAAACGGCCATTCGCAATTAAACGACGCATGAGTTTATTCTCGATCATTTGGTGCACTTGCTTGGGGATTAAGCGGTGCAAGCGATCGCCATTATGATAAAGTGCGATACGCTGAATATTTTGATCTAAGTCCATTAATTCTTCTAAGACCAGCGTTTTATCGTCATCTAATAATTGGCCAAAGCCTGTATAGAGAGTCGGTGCTGGCTCAGCCATGTGCGGTAAATCAGGTTCTGCCGCCTGAACATAATTCAGTGACATTAATAAACCGATGCATAATATTCTTAAATTTTTAACGACCATCAACATTCCTTAACCCTGATGTTTTTATCAGATTTCTAATGTCAGCATAGTTCATATATTCAGGTTTGATGATGGTTTTAAAAAATTGGCTATACTTTTATCTAAAGGAGGGTTTATGAAGTCATTGATTCAGGTAGCTTTTTTATTTTCATTCGTTCTAGGGGGTATTCAAACCTCTTTTGCCGAAGAGAATAATGTAAAAAATAACTTATTGATTATTTCTTTATACCAAATAGAGGACGATACTCAGGCTGGCTTTGATTTCTTTACGTCACTAAAATCACATAAGTGCGGCGGGAAATTGTCAAACAGGTATCGGTCTTATAGTGACAATCAAGAAGTAGCAAAGAGAAAGTTTCAGTTAGTACTCGCGGCGCTTAATTTTAAGCATAAAGTGAGTATTAAATCATTAGGCTGTGAAGGACGCTCAATGCTGGTCGACTACATTGGGATTAGCCATTGAGCTGAGATTTAATTTAAGCTTAAACCTATAATTAATAAGCTTATGTTAGGAGGTGCTTAATTCATCAGAAAGTTGGGCGAGTTTAATATCGAGAGCACTGACTCCTTTCGCAGTATGAGTCCACCAATAGAGTGTAACCTTGCCCCACTCACTAATAATCATAGGATGATGATTGTGTAATTCTGCTAATTCAGCGATTTCATTACTAAAGTGCATGGCAGTGACAAAGTTTTTAAATTTAAATTCCTTCACCAGTTGCCCAATACCCGTAACCTCTTTAATTTTCCAGCCTTCAGGAATATCTTCGCTAGTCAGGTTATCCAATTTCTTCGCGTCACAACTCATGATTAATTCCTTATAGAGATTGATGGTTCGCATAGGATCAGTATAGCGACTCTTCACTTTGCGGCTACTTAGTATTTATTCACATGCATTTATCAACAGGCATAAAAAAGCCGAACTTATGTTGCCATAAGCTCGGCCTTTTAAATTGATTAAAGCTTAATCAATTTGTCGTGCTGCAATTTTAGCTTTCCATTCTTGCGGTCCAGTGATGTGCACTGAAGAACCACGAGAATCAACCGCAACCGTTACTGGCATATCAACAACGTCAAATTCATAGATTGCTTCCATACCCAAATCAGCAAAACCAACCACTTCAGCGCCTTTAATCGCTTGTGATACTAAGTAAGCAGCACCACCCACAGCCATTAAATAAACCGCTTCGTTATCACGAATGGCTTCTATCGCCATTGGACCACGTTCCGCTTTACCGATCATGCCTAGCAAGCCAGTTTCTTCTAAGACTGTACGGGTAAATTTATCCATACGAGTAGCCGTCGTTGGGCCAGCAGGACCAACCACTTCTTCACGCACTGGATCAACAGGGCCTACGTAATAGATGAAGCGACCTTTCAGATCAACCGGCAGTTCTTCGCCTTTATTGATCATATCAACCATACGTTTGTGCGCAGCATCACGACCAGTAAGCATCTTGCCAGACAATAATACGGTCTCGCCTGGCTGCCAGTCTTTAACCATTTCTGGGGTGATTTCGTTTAGGTTAACGCGACGAACGCCTTCACCAATTTCCCACGTAATTTCAGGCCAATCTTCAAGCTTAGGTGCAGGCAATGCCACTGGGCCGCTGCCATCTAAAACGAAGTGCGCGTGACGGGTTGCCGCACAGTTTGGAATGATTGCCACAGGCTTGTTGGCAGCGTGGGTTGGGAAATCAGCAACCTTGATATCAACAACGGTGGTTAGACCACCAAGGCCTTGTGCGCCAATGCCTAGCTTGTTCACTTTATCGAACAATTCTAAACGAATCTCTTCAGCGCGTGTTTGAGCGCCACGAGCTTGTAGCTCTTGAATATTTACAGGCTCTAATAACGCTTCTTTAGCAATCATCATCGCTTTTTCTGCCGTACCACCGATGCCTATACCCAGCATGCCTGGTGGACACCAGCCTGCGCCCATTTTTGGAATTTGCTCAAGCACCCAATCAACAACAGAGTCAGATGGATTCAACATCGCAAATTTAGACTTAGCTTCAGAGCCGCCGCCTTTGGCTGCAACATGAACGTCTACCGTATTACCAGGAACTAATTTAACGTGGATAACCGCTGGCGTATTATCTTTGGTATTTCTGCGGGCACCATCAGGATCGGCCAGAACAGAAGCACGTAATACGTTATCAGGGTGAGTATAAGCGCGACGCACACCTTCATTAGCGATATCTTCAATGCCCATCGTGGCGTCTTCGAAGCGCACATCCATACCAATTTCTAAAAATACGGTAACAATACCGGTATCTTGGCAAATTGGACGGTGGCCTTGAGCACACATGCGAGAGTTGATTAGAATCTGAGCCATGGCATCTTTGGCCGCTTTTGATTCTTCTCTTAGATACGCTTCATGGACCGCGTCGATGAAGTCTTTTGGGTGGTAATACGAAATATATTGCAGTGCGTCCGCGATGCTCTCAATCAGATCATCTTGGCGAACAACGGTGACGGCATTTGCCATGGGTCACGTCCTCATCAAGTTATTAGCGCTATAAAACCAGCTTTCTAAAAAATAATACCCGCTGGGAGGCGGGTATCTAGTTATAGCTTATTGTAACTCAATTCAAACAGAGCGTCAGGCTATTGCTTTGTTTGCCTACGGTGACGCTAGAAAGGATTCCAACTTTTCGTTCCTGGGCTTTCCTCTTGCTGAGGCTTCTCTTTTGCAGGTGCGGCTATTTTTACTTCCTCTTCGGGGATATCTGCTATTAAGCCTCGCCCTTCATCCAACATTTTTGTTTGCTGAATCTCAGCCAATGCCACTTCTGGCGTAACTAACTGCAAAGGATTTTCATGGAAAGTCATATTCTCAAACTTAGCCGCATCTTTATCAACTTCAGAATATCGAAGGTAATAAACGCTGCCGGCTTTCGCATTTAAGTCTAATTCTGTGACCATTCTTAAAGTGAAATCGACGGCATTAGTTACTTCAATGCCTTCTAGCCCCAATAGAGGTCGACGAATTTTAATTTCATAAGTCCCTGGTTTTAATTCATACCAAGTATAGCCATTGCCTTTAATATTGAATAAGCGCTCGCCATTCAAATAAAAGCTCGGCGATTCTAGTTCGTCATTCGCCCAAGTCGACGCTGGGCGATACACATAAACTAAAGCGGTATGTTCATAATCCCAGCGATAGCCGACAGGTTGAAAATCTTGTCCATTAGGGGTAGAAACAAAACTTCCGAAACTATGACCAATAGACTGGTAAATTGTGCAGCTCGGTAACATGAATACCGATAACAGCAATAATCCGATTTTTATCATTATTATGTCCTATCCACAAAGGGATCATTTGCATCATTTTGTTGTCACTTGTATGATGCCATGCATAACAAAAAATAACAAAAAACAACAAAAAATAGGGAGTTTGAAAATGAAAACCCCACTCTTTATCACTTCATTCTTATTAATTAGTGGCGTCATGCTTGCGAACGCGCAATCAAGCGACAACCCTTATTACTCGAATGACATTGATGCAGCCGTTAAAGAAGCTGAAAATAGCCCCAGTAATGAAACCTACGTGGGCAATCGTTGGTATAATCGAACGACATCAAAAAGCTTTGATTTCCCCAAATTAATGAATACTGAAATGTCTTCTGAAATTGTCGATGGCGCTCTCGACGCTACTGCCGCAGGTCCTGGAGACGTTGCTCCTGTGCGAACATCGCCTTTGGAGCTGAATGCAGAAGATGTTATTGCGAATAAACAAGATGACTCTGAACTGGACTTCTTAGCCGATACTAAAAGCAATAGATTCGACATTTCAATTCAGCCTTCTACAGAAACGTCTGAGCTCTCACCCGCGGTCTATAAGGTGGATAAAGTTGAGTATCGTACCGAGAGCTTCTCTGGAAGCGCTACAAATATTCGCTCAGAAGCCAGCTCAAGAGCCTATATAACTCCAGAACCTTGATCTAATGGTGAAGTTAATGAAGATTTCCGTTACCCAAGCATTAGCCGTAATAATCACAGCCCTCGCTCCTTCATTGAGTTGGGCTATAAATCCTCATGATAAATATTATGACAATGATATTTTCACTGCGATTAATGAGGCCAAAAGAAATCCTCATCACTACGACTACAGCACGGCTAAACGTTATAATCGATCTACGACGCAAAGCCTTGATATCCCTAGACTTTTAAATCAAGAGATGAGCATTACAAGTATTGAAAGCCAAGGTGAAAGCCCCGGCAATGTAGCGGATGATTCTGTTAACCAGCAACAATATGAAATTAATGCTGAAGGTGTAACAGAGAATCGCATTCTACCAATCAATACAGGTGCGCCCTCCACTAACAACTCAGGCTTAAGATTACCCAGTGTTATAACAAATGTTATTGCTCGCTGAATATTTACAAAGATTTTACAAGACGTTTTTTTAGCGTTAATTAACCATTTTAGCTCTCACAAGGTGGCGCATTTTCTGCCCCATCTGTAATAACAACCTGTCTTTCAGCCATAGAATTTTCGATTCTTCTGATAAGTTTTGGGAGTAGTTATCCATGATTTCATGGCTTTTATCTAATAACAAAAGACTCTCAAGACAATAATAGTCTGGGTGCTCTTCATACTGTTCTATTAACTGACAGATGAGTTGTACCATATCATCCAATCCATCGAATGATTGCTGCCTCCCTAACAGTTCTCGTGACATCCACCCCATCATAGACAGCGCAACGTGCACATCTTCCCAATAACGAAACGGCTTATTTGCTTGTTGATGGCCATCTATATCGAATACCTGATCAGCCGGGATTTTTACCTTATCAAAACACACTCCACTATGAGGAATATCTTCTACAAAAGGAGCCGCTAAAGCATCGGTCGTTGAAATACCGGCTGTATTAGCCAGCACATAAAGACAACCAAGCTGATCTTTGTCGTTTTTTGCAACCACATACATACGATCTAACTCGCCTGGTAAAAGCATCACATAGCCTTTTTTTCCATCGAGTAGATAACCGTCATCAGATACCGATAGTCGGGTCGCCATATCCCAGGGTTTCTTAACCCCTTTTTCAGATACACAAAATGCAGCCAATTCATCGCTGGGACAATTCACATCCAAACACCGTATCGCATTCTGATAGCCCGCTAAGAAAGCCATGCCTGAAGTTGCCGCTTGCGCGCCTAAATAAAAAGCATTCTGTACTGTAGAATAACGTTGAAAACCGGAGGCTAAATGCTGACGAAAGATTTTTATATCTGAGAATTGAAGCGGAGGAAGTTCCAAGGCATGCCGCAATATAGCGAGCACACCTTGTGAGTTAGCTAAATAAGACAATGAACTAAAGAGTACCCGTCATCGCATTTTGCATACGGTCTAAACGAATTTGAATATCTTCAATTTCTAATTTCATTTCATTAAACTGAGATTCAACTTCCGCCATAGAGCTGTTTAACTTCTTACGGGTCGCATCGATAGAACGAATTGACTGCTCATTATTACCAATACGCTTTTCAGTCGCTTCAGGTAAACCTGTAACGGATGACTTAAGATCAGCGAGCTTTGTTTCTAACGATTTTTGGCTATTGGCTAAGCTGGTTTTTAGCGCGGCGATGCTGTTTTTGTTGCCAGTAATATTGCTATTGGCCGATACAACTTTTTTATCGATACCTGTCGCTTTTTTATCAACCTTAACCACCGATGCTTTTACACTAGAAATCGCTTTAGTATTTTTCTCAATGTTAGGTTTGTTCGCTTTGTTCGTAAGATCCCAAAGCTTGCGAATTTCTTTGGCGTTATCTTTTAATAATACTTTCAATGCGCCAACCGATAGATTTGAATTTTCATCGGAAGCCGATAATTTATCATTTAAGACTGCTAAATTGGTTGCGTGCCCATTTAAAATATCTTCTGTTTTCCCCAACTGTGCATTAGCTTCCTGTAGTTGTATAAACAAAAAAGCTGCAAAGCCGCCCATCCCCAAACTCAATACTAAAGCAATAATAGCAAGTGTTTGCTTAGGCGCTGGTGCCGCTATCTGTGCGGCCGATGGATTTGCCTTTGCTGCACGCTGCGCTGCTAAACGACGTTGCTGTAACTGCTTTTGGCGCATCGCCATGTCTTCTTGTGATGCTTGCATCTTTGGTATGGATTCTTGATCGTTTGACATAGTTGCCCCGAGTATCTGGCTCATTATTATGATTATTAGTACCTTGTACTCACACCCTAGCGCTTTATAAACAGGCCTTTTAAGGTATTTTCTTAGGTATTTAAGTGGCGCTAGTATAACGGATAAGGTGATCAAACTAAAACCACACATTTTACATGCGTAGCGGATAATTTAAGGTGTGCTATTATTCACCCCAGATTGCGGAAGTAAGGCTTCGACTCCCATTTGAACCTTACCAGTTATCCGTATCATTCAAGCTAATATTGGAGAGAAAATCATGGCGTTTGAATTACCAGCATTGCCTTATGCACAAGATGCATTAGAGCCACATATTTCTGCAGAAACATTGTCATTTCACTATGGCAAGCACCACAATACTTACGTAGTTAAGTTAAATGGTCTTATCGGCGGAACTGCTGATGAAAACAAATCTTTAGAAGAAATCGTTAAGACTTCTACCGGTCCTGTTTTCAATAACGCAGCACAAATCTGGAACCATACGTTCTACTGGAACAGCATGAGCCCTAACGGCGGCGGCGAACCAACGGGCGCTATCGCTGAAGCGATCAATGCTTCTTTCGGTTCTTTCGAAGCGATGAAAGAAAAATTGAACGACAAAGCGGTTAACAACTTCGGTTCTAGCTGGACTTGGTTGGTTCAACTAGCTGACGGTTCTTTAGACATCGTTAATACATCTAACGCTGGCACGCCAATCACAGAAGAAGGTATTACTCCGCTGATCACTGTTGATTTGTGGGAACACGCTTATTACATTGATTACCGCAATGTACGTCCTGATTACCTTAAAGGTTTCTGGGCATTGGTTAACTGGGAATTCGCTAACGCTAACCTAGCGTAAGTGATCAGTTACTATAATAAGTAGCTAAAAAGAAAAAGGAGCTTCGGCTCCTTTTTTTTGCATAATTTTTAGGCGATTTATTCACAAGGCTCACAACGTATGTCATTACCGCTTTTACTCGCTTCCAGCTCTGTCTACCGCAAACAGTTATTAGAAAAGTTACAGCTACCGTTTATTTGCGCCAGTCCCGATATCGACGAGTCAATATTACCCAGCGAACAGCCCAGTGATTATGTACAACGCCTGGCCATTGAAAAAGCCAAAGCGTTGAAAATGGAATATCCGCATCATATTATTATTGGTAGCGACCAATGTGCGGTATTAGAGGTGAATGGCCAGCAGCAGATTTTAGGCAAGCCTCATACGGTTGAGAACGCGATTCAACAACTTAGCCAAGCCAGTGGTCAGCACGTTACTTTTTTAACAGGACTGTGTGTTTACAATAGCGACAATCAACAATGCCATAGCCTAGTAGAACCGTTTAGTGTTCATTTTCGCACGCTAACACGGCCGCAAATTGAACGCTATATAGAACAAGAAATGCCATTAGATTGTGCAGGCAGTTTTAAATCAGAGGGCTTAGGCATTCGTTTATTCAGCGCCTTAGAGGGCCGAGACCCTAATACTTTAATTGGTTTACCATTAATCGCCTTGATCGATTTATTAGAACAACAAGATATTCAGGTGCTTTGATGATTAAACTTTTAACCTTAAAGACGGAATTACAGGCATAAAAAAAGCCAGCTAAGCTGGCCTTTTTTATTCACTGTTTAACGTTAACTTAAGATAATTCAAGCGATTAGTTACTCAGTTGAACACCTTTAAATAAACGACTCATGCGTCTATTCACATCATCCACTTCTAAATCACCTGACAAATCAAACTCCCAAACACCATTGTATTTGTCTTGAGTTAAAGTCGTCGCTTTTTGCTTATCCAATACAATCGTTGGGCGTAAAAAAACCATCAAATTACGCTTCACATGTTGTGTACTTTTACTTTTAAATAACCAACCTAATAATGGTATGTCACCCAACAGCGGAACCTTACTTTCTGTTTCAACAATGTCGTCACTGATCAAACCACCTAATACAATTGTTTCTTCATCAGCGGCTAAAATCATTGTTTTCAATGAACGCTTATTGGTAATCAAATCCGCCTGTCCCTGAACGGTGGTATTAGCCACAGACTCAGCGCTTACCTCGACCTCTAGACGCAATTCATTACCTTCATGGATATGCGGCTTAATTTTCAGCGTTACACCAATATCTTCACGTGAAATGGTGGTAAACGGATTGCTGTTCGCACTTGACGAAGTAGAACCTGTTAAGAAAGGAACATTCTGGCCCACAATAATTTCTGCTTCTTGGTTATCAAGCGTCATAATACTAGGAGTCGATAGTAAGTTAGTATTACTCTGACTTTCTAACGCTTGTAGAATGACACCAAAATCTACCTGACCATTCGTTTCTTTAAAGCCACCTAACGTTAAACCGTTACTCAAGGTCGGAGTGCCTGACGCTACACCTGCGGCAAGCGTTGATAAAGACTGCCCAGCATTACCAAAGTTTGTACCCGCAACAGGGTTATCGGTATCACCCAAGGCCCATTGGAAACCTAAAGAGTCGCTCACCTCACCCGTCACTTCAACAATAGCTGATTCAATTAGTACCTGAGCTCGACGAACATCCAGCTCATGAATAATTTCATCAATTTCTTTTAAAATAGAAGGTTCAGCACGTACCACAAGAGCGTTCAGTTCTTCATCAGCATGAATACTCGCTTTGCCTTTCGCTTTATTGGCATCTTTACTACCGGAGTCCGATTCTGACATAACCCCTTTCAATAATTCTGCTAACTTCTTGGCATCCGCGTATTTCAAGCGAATAACCTTGGTGCTACCTGAGAAATAAGAAGGCTTATCTAGCTGTTGAATCAATATACGAATACGTTCTCGCGATGTCTTCTCACCCTTAATAATTAATCGATTGCTGCGCTCATCGGCAACCACTCGAATACTACCAGCACCACCACTCGAAGAGCCTTTACCTTGAGCCACTTTATCGGGATCTAGACTTTGCAACATAGTCACAACGTTCCCAACCCATGCTTCTTTCAATTGAATAACTTCTAACTCTTCAGAGCCAGACTTATCAAGACGATCGATAATCTGTTCAATACGATTGATGTTTGAAGCATGATCGGAAATGATCAATGCATTGGCAGATTTCACCCCCGCGAGGTGGCCATATTTAGCCACCAGCGGGCGCAAGATAGGCACTAAATCCAAAGCCGGTGTATTTTTAATCATGATCACTTTTGTGACCATTTCTTGGCTTTGTTTTTTGAACTTCTCTTCTAAATCTCGACCTTGCTGCTTAACCGAGTTTTGCTGCACGACCATGACAACATCACCCGCTGGCACCGCCGCATAGCCGTGGACTTTTAACACCGATAAGAAAAGTTCATAAACGGCTTCGGTATTCATGGTTTCAGTTGAAACCACCGTTACCTTACCTTTGACCCTAGGGTCAATAACAAAGCTCTTACCAGTGATATCAGCAATCTGTCCAATGAACGCCGATATATCGGCATCTTTAAGATTTACTTGCCAGTTCTGATCTTCTGCATGAACAGTCAACGCAGGAATACTGATGGCAATAGTCATAGCCAACAGTGCAATTTTACAAAAACGCTTAAACACCGATTAAGTCCTTATTTAATGGTATGGTTAACGACAAAACGACGATTGCCACGCTGTATTTCCAAACGCGCTTGACCGCTATTAGTCACTTGTTCTAATAACATCTGATCATCATTTAAATTGCCCAATGTCTGTCCATTGACAGACAAAATCACATCACCCGGTTGCAAGCCTAACTGCGTTAGCATTGAACCCGAATTCGAAACTTTATAGCCTGAGCCATTACCCGCAACTTCTAACCCCATTTGCTTGAGGGCGCCCGCTGGATTATTAGCCACCTCATCTCTTAATAGGCTTACCGCATCTGAGGCAGTGCGAATATGACTGAATCTTTCTTTTAATGTACCACCGGCTTGCGCTCTTCTTTGCGCGGGGGTTGGCTTAGCGGACTGTTGAATGCCTTGTTTGTCGGTTAGATCAAATTTCAGCGCTTCTAACTTACCATTACTGTCCAAGATCACTTGATCTTGCTGCACGGCTGCCAGCTTTGTACGGCCTTGAACCACATCTCCGATACGGTAATTTTCACCTGCACCGCCCTTCGGGGCAATGATCGCACTAGAATTTTCTGCAATACTTGCAGCCATAATTCCCAACAACTCTAGGCGTAAACGAGTTTTAGGGGCATTTACTTCTTTAGGAACTTCCATCACTTCCACAACCGCATCACCAAAGATATGCATATCTGCAATACTTTGATTTTGAATAACTGCGGCGGCACCTTGTGCGCGACTTGGTTCTGACAATACTAAGGAACTAGGCGCTAATATCATCCACGTAAAAATGGCTAATTGGCTAGAGATTAACACGGTAAAAGTAAGCTTACCTAAAATTAAAACCAGTCGTTGCCAAGGCAAAATAACGATTGTTTGTTCAGTCACTCTGCACTCCTGACTGCCAACTGTTTCATGTTTCTTTCCATAGTCTTTGTATAATCTTTGTCTATTTTCTGATTGAGGTCATAACAGCTTTTGGGAAGCTTCAAATATAACTTTTTCTGCATCGACTTCAGCAGGCCACTGTAACCCTAAAATATCTAAGAAACGACGACGAATACCAATTCCCGCCCAGCCATCAGGCTGTACATATCCTCGACCAATATCTTGACCATCCGTATTGGTAATAACCAATTCAACATTCTCAGCAGGCTTTTTAATCACCCCCACCAAAATAGGTAATGTGGCACTAATCTTTTTACCATCAAGGGGAAAGCTAACATCGCCACCACTAAAAAGCAGTCGACCATCAGCGGCTAATATCTGCTTATCGCTCACAGAAAAAAGCGCATTAAATTTATTTAATTCAAAATCACCGATCAACGATGAATTTCCTTGTCGTAATAAGGGCGCTAAATAGCGTGAAGACATAAACGCTTCACTTTCAATCACTTCAACTTGATCGGCACTGCCACGAACGAGCCCCTTAAACTTAAGCTCATCACCTGAAATATTCACATTTGCCGCAAGTTGCCCAGCAAGTAACTCGCTCAATTGAATATCCCACTTTCCAGTAACCTTACCGACATTAGGAATATTCACACGCGCCTGGCCTTGCCAGAGGGTACCACTGACCAATTCGACCTGAACAGGTAAGCGTCCTAAATGAGGCTGAACCTTAGGCCATATAAACGCCAATGGAGCCGTCATTCCCAAAAATATAATAAAACTGAACAGTCCGATTAATAAATACCATTTAGCGGACCATATAGCAGACAAGAGTACCTTCAAAATTATCTCTTTTAATTATTTTCACACAATAAGCCAAGCATTCTACTGAATGCGAGCCGTAGTGTAATGGAGTTTTATGTCAGATTGTTAAAACAAAGATAGATTCATTGATGAATTTTTTCTTCTGGCGCAATTAATGACTTTTCTTCACTCAAAACAGTTCATTTATTGATCAATAATTAAAAATAAACTCAACACTCATAAAAAGTCCTGTATAACGGCTCGTTCAATTAAGCCTGCCCTATCTTGCCCCCACAATACTAGGTCGCCATATTGAAATGTGGGTACACCCCAAGAGCCTAATGCCACCATTTCTTGTCGATTTTCTTCTGCCCAAGCTTGCCACTGCTGATCTCGATTATCCTGCACTAATAACGGCTTAGCATGATCCCAATCTAACCCAGAGCGCTCAACAATATGTTTCAATCCCGCATCGGTTTCGGAGCGAATGCCTTGGGCATTAACGGCCTCAGCATAATTCAGTAAATACTCCGTTTCTTTGTTGCACGATTGCGCATATTTAAATAATGAGTAGCAGCGATTAACACCCTCACCCAAAGGATCTGCTACAAAACCATAATCGATGCCCAATTTTTCGGCTTCACGCTTGGTATCATAAAAGATATACATTTTTTTTGTATCAGGTACTCGTAATCCACGCATCACCATAGGCAGAACGGGCTTAACCTCAAATGTTAATTGATAATGCTGAGCCAGCTTAATTGCCTGCTTTAAGCCCAGGTGAGAATAAGGACTGCGAATAGAAAAATATAACGTCAATTTTTTATGCTGAGAACTTGCAGCGAGTAAAGGTGCTGTCTTACAGAAGTCACGATACGTTTTATCAAAAAGAACCTCACTTCCATTCCCTAAGCCCAGCTGCAATAAACGCTTTTCCAAATGATCTAACCGATCGAGCCCCCAATACCACTCTCCGGCATAATTAAGCATTGCACTCATATAATGGCCTTTAATAGCCAAGGCTTGCTCATTCGCCAGCAGTTGCTGCGAGCAAGCAAGATCATTTAATGAATTAGCACTTAGCTTATTAGCTGTTAACGCGCTCTCAGGTAAAGATTCAAAAGGCTGCTGAAACCAATAGCGCTTAAATATTTTCTCAACCGCAGCCCAGTCACTCGGGCGTTCGCCTGAGCTTTCAAGCTGTAACAACAATAAAGTACCTTGCCCTACTTTACTCAACTCTTCTTCACTTGTTGTTTCAGGTGCTTTATCAGGCCATTCAAGCTTGTACAAATCTGCAAGATGGGTCGCATCCAAGAAACCATTGTCATGCCACATAGTTTCTTCGGGATACATATCCTGCTGTAGGTTTAAGATGGTCTTAAATTGAATACCGACATCAAAACGTTGCTCAAAATCCGCTAAGACCTGTACCAACAAATAACTGTAAGGGTCATTAATACGCAGATAAACATCAATATGATGCGAACGCCCAAGCAGCTTGCGTTTCGCTTCTTGCAACTGACGCTTGAACGTTAACAGCCTATTACTGGAGATTAAACGAGCAGCATAAGGTTGTATTATTTTCTGTAACGTCTCTTTCATGCTTTATCTTTTTATTATTAGTAGATGACAGATGTCAATTCTATAAAATGACGAATATCAACGAGTGACTAGTCGTGCTTACTTTCTGATCTCTTCAATCAAGGTTCGTTCAATTGGCAACTGAACATAGCCCGTTTCAATACTCCAAAAATAATAATAACCAATGGCTCGGCCTTGATCGTCGCGCCCTGTCGTGATCTTTCCGTCTTTTACCGTCCACGATTTAACAACTTTACCGCCATCAACATACGATACTGTTAAATCTTCACCTAAAAAATTATCTGCCTGACGTGACCACTTATTCATTGTCTCTTCTGTACAGGCTGTCATTATAAAAATACTCACCACGACTAATGCAAGCTTACGCAAGGCCTGAGGTAAATAACGATCGTTTTTCATTTAGAATTCTCGTATAACATGAATGGATTAATATACGTTAAACTAACAAGATTAGGCATCAAGTGGTAGAGTGAGTTTTGCCATCTATACTTTCACCACCCATAATGAAAAACGAACTGTCGATACCTCTATGATTACTATCATGACCATTATCCATGAATAAACGCCCAACCAAGCGCGAAATCCGCCAGCAAATGAATAACGAGGTTGACCAATACCTTAACAAGGGTGGAGAAGTGCGTGAGTTTCAGCGCGGAGAAAGTGGTTTGATTAATGGCAAGATTGACGATCGCAGTAGCGGTTTCGAACAAGGAAAACAGAAGAGAACACCGCTTTTAGACGAGTTAAAAGCAGTTGATGAGCGTAAAAAATCAGAAACTCCAGCATCTCCAGCCAAAAGCAATCGTCCTAGAAAGAAGATAATCTATGACGATTTTGGTGAGCCAGTGCGTGAAGTTTGGATAGAATAAGCGTGTTATTTCAAACGCTCTACTTTAAGCGCTGAAGCTTCTTCTCTCGTTGCTGACTCAAATATTTGGCATCATCTATTTTTTCGTTATAAACATCCAGCCAAGTACGTGAGCCTTGCACCATTTTCGCGAGATCAAACATACCCAATTTTAAAGTCGCGAAAAACGCTTGGTAGCTCTGCTCTTGCTCAATCATGGTTTGCTGGAACGTCGCTACTTCGCTTTGCTGGTAAGTAAGAGTCAACGTACTGACCTTACTTTTCTGCTTTTCTAGCTCTGTGCGTAATGTCTGTATAACAACCTTTTGCTCTTCAAAAGCAGCCGTTGTGACATAAGGCGAGTCAGCACGTAGTAATTTAAGAAGTAAAACCGTGAAAGACACCGACAAGATGATCACCATAGTAATTGCAACAATGGTGATCACTGTTCTATTTTTACCGACTTTACCCTCTAAAAGGCTAAGACGCTGCTCATCACTTAATTGTTCAGCTTCTGACATAACTTACTCTTCATCTGTTATTAACGACGCTAAAATTTTTATACGCTCATTGAGTGTAGTCAGTAATGACAGATTCGAACAATTTGACAGTGATTTATTCTATAAATAGTTCATTTAAATGATTCTAAGCCTCAGCAATCAGCGTTGCCCGCAAAGGCGCTGGGTAGCCTTCCGCTGTTTTGCTCTTATCATCGGCGTCCAGAAAGTCCGTTAATGATTGATACTGCATCCAATCGGTCGAGCGTTGCTCTTCAAGACGGGTGACATTTTTCTCGACAATTCTAGGATTTTTAAAGCCTGCTCGTCGTGCCCACAATAAAAGCGTATCGCAGCTCGGCAAAAACCATACATTACGCATCTGCGCATAACGATCTTCCGGCATTAATACTTCCCCTAGCTCGCCTTCGATCACTAAGGTTTCCAATACCAGCTGCCCGCCAGGCTTAAGAGTATCTTTAAGTTCTGCTAAATGATCGATGGGGGATTTTCGATGGTACAAAACCCCCATAGAAAAGGTTGTATCAAACGCTTTTAATGGGCGCGGCACGTCTTCCATTTTCAGCGGCAATAAATCAATTTTCAAAGGCTGCTTGCTACCAGACTGCTGCTGACCCAGCTGAGCATATTGCTTAAATGCTTGGAACTGAGCAAGAAACAAACGGGATGGATCAATCCCAACAACACGATAAGCCCCTGCGCCCAGCATACGCCACATGTGATAACCCGAACCACAACCAACATCTAATATTGTGCGGCCTTCTAACGGGGCTAGATGTGCTGCTATGCGCTGCCACTTCCAATCACTGCGCCACTCGGTATCGATGTGCGTATCAAAGAACTGAAACGGACCTTTACGCCAAGGGCTAAGCTGCTCTAGGCCAGTTTTTATTTGACGACTTATATCATCCGTCAACGCATCGCTGGCTAATTGAATACAATCTTGCTGTAAATCTGTGATTGTATCTTCAACCGCAGGCAAACTTTCTAAAGCATCTAACCAACGTTGTTGATCGCCATGCACTTTTTCATTAAAAAGTGCATGCAGCTGCTGCGGTAAAATTTCAGCCCAAGGTTTCAACAAGCTGCCTTCTTGCTCCATGGCAGCTTGAATATCATCAAACCAAGAAAATACATCTACGTTCATATTAGAATTCTATTTATTAAATACTGGGTTTAAAATTAGTTAAATATTGATTACGCGCTGGATATTTATTTGATCGCCAAATAAGATACAAAATTAAAACATTGATACCAGCGAATAACCTGACCAAAACCTGCCTGCTTTAAACGCGCAATATGAGCACTTTCAGTTTCTGGAATCAGTACGTTTTCAATCGCGCTGCGTTTTTGCGCAATTTCTAATTCGCTATAACCATTAGCGCGCTTAAAGTCTAAATGCAGTTTATCTTGCAGCGGTTGCTCGTCATCATCGAAACAAATTTTCTCTGATAAAATCAACGCTCCACCCACATTAAGGCCATCGGCAATTTGGCTTAATAAATTCAAACGCTGATCTTTAGCAATAAATTGCAACACGTAGTTCAATGCCACCACAGAGGCATTTTCAATATTCTGAACGGTAATGTCAGCGCACAATAACTCAACATCAACCTTGCCATCATCTAGCGCAATATAATGCCCCGCTTGCTCGATCATCGCTGCAGAATTATCAATGCCGATAATTTTACAATGCTCAGCTTTAACCCCATGACGCATCGCCAATGTCACCGCACCTAATGAACAGCCTAAATCGTACAAATTGGTATTAGCACGAGCATATTCACCGGCAATCACACCCGACATTGCCACGGTTTCGGCATAGCCTGGCACTGAGCGCCTAATCATATCGGGAAATACGCGCGCGACGGCACTATCAAAAGTAAATTGCCCCGTCAGTTGCTCACCATCACTATTGGCAAACAGATCATCTGCTGCACTTAAGGACTCTGTGCTTAAAGAATTGGCTGCATTTACTTTGGGCGTATTATTTGAGGTCATTTGAGGTTTCCTTTTGCCCAGAGTTATCGGCGGCAGGCTGAGGGATTTTCTTCTTTATGCGTACACCTAGCTCGACAAATTGATTGGCGGTATTCACCAAATTGCCGCGCCCTTGGGCTAAAGAGCTGTAAGTTTCGTCATAGGTTTTTTGCGCGCTATTAAGCTGCGAGCCCAGCTTATCCATTTTTTCGACCACGATGCGTAAACGGTCGTATACTTTCCCTGCTTGCTGACTAAGTTCATCGGCGCTACGGCCACGGCGTTCAATAGCCCACAAACTTTCAATAGTCCTTAAGCTGGCCAAAAGTGTTGTCGGTGTTACCACCACAATTCGTTGGTCAAATGCGTCCATAAATAATTGTTCATCGTGCTGAAAAGCCGCTACAAAAGCAGGCTCTATTGGCATAAACATAAAGACAAAATCAGGAGAGTGTAGCCCTGGTAAGTGCTGATACGCTTTCGCCGATAAGGCTTTTATATGATTACGAATGGCGTCAACATGTTGTTTTAAAAACTGATTTTGCAAGGCGTCATCGTCAGCGTTCACATAGTCGTTATAAGCGTTCAGCGAGACTTTCGCATCGACAATAATATGCTTGTTTTCAGGCAAGTTAATAATCACATCAGGGCGATAATTTTGGCCATTGTCGGCTTTATGGTTTTGCTCGCGGACATATTCTTCACCTAAGCGTAAACCCGAACGTTCGAGTACGGTTTCGAGTACTAACTCTCCCCAATTACCTTGAGCTTTTTTATCGCCGCGCAAGGCTTTACTCAGCGCACTGGCTTCAGCGGTCATGGTTTGGTTTAGGCGATAGAGTTCACTGATTTGGCTTTTTAATACGGCCCTGTCTTTTGTATCGTGCAGATAAACGTCTTCAACTTTTTTTCTCAGTCCTTCTAGCTGATCTTTAAAGGGATGTAAAATCGCATCAAGGCCTTGTTTATTTTGCTGCTGCTTTTCGTTGAATATTTTATTCGAAAGGTTTTCAAAGGCTTGTTTTTGCTGTTGATGTAACTCTTGATTGTACTGCTGCTGCTGAACCTGCTGCTGCTGTTGATGCTGCAACTTCTGCTTTAACAACGCATTTTCTACCTGCAATTGCTGCTGGCCTGACTCAAAACCTGATTCAAAGCCGGTGCTTATACCAGAATCATAACCTGATTTTTTGCCAAGTCCTTTTCCTATTATTAGGCAGCCATAACAGCAGCCTAATAACAGTAAAGAGAAGAACAATAGAATCATCCATGGCTCTAGTATGAAAGCATCCATAGTAATTTATTCTTGGCTACCCAAAGCCGTTAACTGCTCTGTTTGATGTTCGGTAATCAAAGGCTTCAAGACCGCGCCCAAATCTCCCTGCATCACTTCATCAAGCTTGTATAATGTTAAGTTGATTCTGTGATCTGTAACACGGCCCTGTGGGTAATTGTAAGTGCGGATTCGCTCTGAACGATCACCACTGCCTACTAAACTTTTACGCTCTGCTGCTTGCTCCGCTTGCTGCTTTTGCAATACCGCATCATTGATTCGACTGGCAAGAACCGTCATCGCTTTCGCACGGTTTTTATGCTGAGAGCGCTCGTCTTGGCATTCGACCACGAACCCTGTTGGTAAGTGCGTTAAACGAATTGCGGAATCGGTTTTGTTAACGTGCTGCCCACCCGAGCCGGAGGCACGGAACGTATCAACGCGTAAATCAGCTTTCTTAATTTCGATCTCACCTTCGCCTTCAACTTCTGGCATGATCACAACGGTACACGCAGAGGTATGAACACGGCCTTGAGATTCTGTTTCTGGCACACGCTGTACACGGTGAGCGCCGGATTCAAACTTCAGCTGTGAATATACATCGGTGCCTGAAATACGGGCAATAATTTCTTTATAACCGCCATGATCACCATCGTTGGTGGTCAAAATTTCAACGCGAAAACCTTGCGTCTCGGCATAGCGAGAATACATGCGATATAAATCACCAGAGAAAATAGCAGCTTCATCCCCCCCCGTGCCGGCACGAATTTCTAAAATAACATTACGGCCATCGTTAGGATCTTTCGGCAATAGCAAAACTTGCAGTTCAGCTTCCAACGTTTCTAACGTTGCTTTGGCTGATTTATATTCTTCCTGACCCATCTCACGCATTTCTGGGTCTTCGTCTTTTAATAGCAGCTCGGCTTCAGAGAAATCACCTTGCGCTTCTGTAAACGATTCATAAGCCTGCACAACAGGCTCTAATTCGGAATACTCTTTGGATAAATTACGAAATTTATCCTGATTAGTGATGATTTCATTATCACTTAATAGGTGACCAATTTCTTCGTAGCGCTCACTTAAATGCTGTAACTTATGAACTAATGATTCTTTCATTCTGATTTATTCTTCTCGTTGTTCTCAGTCAGACTGTCTTCAGTATTACTTGAGAGCTGAAATAATTCTTCTGCCCAATCCATAATTTCAAGCTGGCCTTCGGCCCCTGCTTTACGCATTTGCTTGGTAGGAGTGTGCAATATTTTATTGGTATAAGTATGAGCAAAAATCTGTAAAACCCTGGCCGGATCATCACCGTTTTCAAGCTGCTTACGCGCTTTAACAAGACAGGCTTCTTTTAATTTCTCAACCTGTGAGCGCATTGATATCACAGTTGAAACCACATCTAATGAGCGCAATTCTCGCATAAAACGCTCCACACCTGAAATAATCAACTGCTCGGCTTGCTTAGCTGCGTCTTGGCGCGACTTTACATTTTCTTCAATAATGTCTTTTAAATCATCCACGGTATACAAGAAGACGTCATTAAGATCACCCACTTCTTCTTCTATATCGCGAGGCACCGCAATATCAACCATGAACATCGGCGAATGTCGGCGTTTTTTAAGGGCTCGCTCTACCGTCCCCTTCCCTAAAATAGGCAGTGGGCTAGCCGTCGATGAAATCACAATATCCGCACGGGGTAATTCTTGCGCTATGTCTTCCAGCAAAACAGCTTCCGCATGAAACTGCTCCGCCAGTTTTTGCGCCCTAGCTAACGTTCGGTTAGCCACAATAATTTGCTTAATGCCCGCATCTTTTAAATGCTTAGCCACCAGATCAATAGTTTCACCGGCGCCGATTAACAAGGCGGTACTTTTACTAAGATCCGTGAAAATATGCTTCGCCATACTGACAGCTGCAAACGCAACGGATACCGGGTTTTGCCCAATAGCGGTATTAGTTCTGACTTCTTTTGCAACATTGAACGTTTGACGAAATAAGCGCCCAAGCTGACTGCCTGTAGTGCCCGCTTCCTGCGAAACAGCAAAAGCCGATTTGAACTGGCCTAAGATTTGTGGCTCGCCCAGTACTAGTGAGTCTAAACCACTGGCCACTCTCATCATGTGTCGAACCGCGTCATCATCATGATAAATATAAGATGAATCAGACAATACTCGCTCATCAACACCATGATGCTGACTCAACCAAGACAGTAAAATTTGCCCTGTATACGTATGTATCTCAGTATCATCATCTGCTTGCTTATAAGAACAATAGATTTCAGTTCGGTTGCAGGTTGATAGAATCGATACTTCAGTGACAGGCGTTAGCGTTTGCAGCAACTGCTGAAGTACATCCGGCATAGTTGCTGGATCAAACGAAACCTTTTCACGCACTGCCACTGGGGCGGTTTTGTGATTAATGCCAAGCGCTATGATTCCCATCTGATATTAGATCTGACCTTTTAAATAATTAAGCATCGACGAAAGCCGAACAGTATAACGGGAAATAATCATGAAATCTTTTCCACATTGCCTTGTCTACTATAAAATCGCCCATAATAAAGACATAGCGCTGACTTTTAGTTAATTTTCAGAGTATGCTGTTGACAGAATAAATGGATAAAGGTTGTTATGTTACTTCGGATTGTTACCTTATTAATCGCCAATAGCTTAATAGCAGGCTGTTCACTTTTGCCAATGAACGGCAACTCAACTCGTTCAGACAGTGCTACAGATACTCAAGCAGCCCATGCTGAAATAGACAATAGCAAGAGTCTAGAAACCCAAGAGCCTGTTTATGACGTTCCTTTTTCTGCCCCGACACTGTATTCATTACTGGTTGCTGAAGTTGCAGGCCAGCGCCAACAGTTCGATGTATCTTTAGCGAATTATCTAGATCAAGCACACCATACTAGAGATCCCGGCATCGCCGAACGTGCTACACGTATTGCGCAATATTTAGGGATTAATCAATACATTCTAGAATCCGCACAGCTTTGGGTTTCCATTGCACCGCTCGATGCCCAAGCTCATCAAATATTATCATTAGCATTAATCAAAGCGGGAGATTTCCCAGCAGCATTACAGCATATGGAATCGGTATTAGAGCTTGCTGGCGCCGGTCAATTTGATTACCTCGCGCTCAATGCCCAATTATTAAACCGTACCGAAAAGATTGCTTTATTGCAGCAAGTTGAACAACTCACTCAAAAGCACAACGATTACGCCCCACTTTGGATGGCGCAAGGTGCACTTTTATCTCAACTGGGAGACTACCCAGCGGCTTTAATCGCCCTCAACCAAGCACTTTCTTTAAGTGAAGAATACACAGCAGCGGCGCTGAGTAAGGCACGAGTATTACATCACCTCAATCGCCCTGAAGATGCGCTCGCTGCATTAGACGAACTGCATAATGACTTACCAAAACATAAAGGCATTGGTGTCTTGCGTGCACGTATTTTGATTGATCTAAAACGTTTCAGCGAAGCCCGTGCAGCCTTTCAATATTTAGCGAAATTATTCCCCAACGATTATTCGATACAACTATCGCTGGGTTTACTGCACATGGAATTAGAAGAATACGACCAAGCCATTGCCGTATTAAGCCCACTAACATTGCACGAAAATATAGATAATGAAGCGTATTTTTACCTCGCACGCATTGCCGAAAAACAACAAGATCCCGTTCGAGCACTGCGCGATTATCGAGCCGTTCAACAAGGCCGACAGTTTTTACCTGCACAATTCCAAGCAGCACAATTGCTCATTCAATTAGAAGACATGAATGCCGCACGTGATTACCTAACTCACCGCCGTAGCGAATTTCCAAACTATAATATTGAACTCGTACAGCTTGAAGTAGAACTACTGATCAAGCATAAGCAAATACAAGAAGCCTACCAACTGGTCGATACTGCGTTAATCGACACGCCTAATAATACCAAACTGTTATATAGCAGAGGTTTATTGGCCGAGAAACTGGGCAATATCACTCAGTTAGAAATCGATCTACGTCATATTATTAGCCTAATGCCAAACAATGCAGAAGCAATTAATGCGCTTGGCTACACGCTTGCCGATAAAACAGATCGCCTTGATGAAGCGCTGGCGTTAATACAACAAGCCATCACACTCTCGCCTAACAACCCCGCGATTATCGATAGCTTAGGCTGGGCGCATTACCGATTAGGTAATCTAGATAAATCGGTGGAGTTATTGCAACAAGCTTTTAATAACTTTCCTGATCATGAAGTGGCCGCACATTTAGGGGAAGTATTATGGCAGTTAGAACGCAATAAAGAAGCCAAAAGTATTTGGCAGCAAGGTTTGGAACAAGAACCTAATAGTCCTATTATAACCGATACCTTAAAGCGGTTTAATCTAGATATTAATCTGAAATCAATACCAGAGTGAACAACCCCGACCCATGAAAGCCTCCTATTATGGACTCATACTGTTTATCAGTATGAGCCTATCAGGTTGCAGTATTTTTAACCTGCAACAAGATAGTCAGCAACTGCAAAAACAACTCAACAGCATTCAGAAATGGCAAGTCCGCGGCAAACTCTCCGTCGTCAGCCCTGACGATGCCGTAACGGGTTATTTAACCTGGCAGCAAGATGAAGAAGACTTTGATTTATTTTTATCAGGGCCTTTCGGTCAAGGTTCAAGCCGCCTAGTTGGAAATGATAGCCAAGCAACCCTTACCCTTCCAAACGAAGAACCAGTCCAGGCCCCTTCTGCGGAATACCTCATGGCTTATTATTTAGGCTGGAAATTCCCCGTATTAGACCTTCGGTATTGGGTGAAAGGACAGGCCAGCCCACATTCAGAATTCACCGAAGTACGCAACACCTTGGGTCTATTAGAAAGCCTGCAGCAACATGACTGGCGCGTTGAATTCTCCCGCTATCAAAGCCAAGGAGATACTTGGCTGCCTGGGCGAGTAAAAATAATTGGGCACGATTTTAAATTCATTTTTGCAATTAAAGAATGGTCCATAAATGGATAACAATACGACAGCTTGGTTAACCGTACCCGCACCCGCAAAGTTAAATCTGATGCTGCACATTACTGGTCGCCGTGAAGACGGTTATCACGAACTGCAAACTATCTTTCAGTTTTTAGACTACGGCGACCAATTAAGCTTTCAAATACGCACCGATGATACATTAACGCTAACCCCTGAAATATCTGGGCTTAATTTTGAAGATAATTTAATTATTAAAGCAGCCCGCAGCTTACAAAGCCATGCCAATGCCCGCGGTAAAAACTGCGGTGCGAATATTCGGTTAGAAAAAACATTACCCATGGGCGGAGGGCTAGGCGGCGGCAGTTCCGATGCAGCAACAACAATGCTTGCACTTAATGTTTTATGGCAGCTCGAACTATCCTTGGAAGAACTCGCCAAGATAGGTGTTAAATTGGGAGCCGATGTTCCTGTTTTTATCAAAGGCCAAGCATGTTGGGCTGAAGGTATTGGCGAAAAAATAATCCCACTACCAGATCTAGCGGAAAATTGGTTCCTTGTTGCTTGTCCGAATGTTCATTCTGATACAAAAGAAATTTTTTCACACAAAGAGTTGACAAGGGACAGTCAGATCCTTAATATGCGCCACGCACTTGAGGGACAAGCAGCCAACAACAGTCGTAATGACTGCCAGTTAGTTGCATCGAAACTCAATCCTGAAATCGGTAAGACATTGAATTTGCTAAACAAATTCGGTTCTGCTAAGATGACGGGCACTGGAGCTTGTGTTTTCTTAAGCGTCGCTTCAGAGAACAAAGCAACGCAAGTTGCAAATAAGCTTCCGGCTGAATTAACGACTTTTATTGCGAAAGGTACTAACCTTTCTTCTGCACATAAGGTATTATTCGGCTCCGTTTGAAAAAACGGTTTTAAAAAGTTGGGATGTCGCCAAGCGGTAAGGCAACGGGTTTTGATCCCGTCATGCGCAGGTTCAAATCCTGCCATCCCAGCCAACTTCTTTCTTATCCATTATTGAAAAAATCTAAAGGTGACCCATAGTGTCCAAACTGATGGTATTTACCGGCAACGCCAATCCTAAATTAGCAAAGCTAGTCGTTGAACGTTTAGATATTCCAATGGGCGAAATGTCCGTAGGTAAATTCAGTGATGGTGAAATCACCGTTGAAATTGATGAAAATGTGCGTGGTAAAGACGTTTTTATTATTCAGCCAACTTGTACCCCAACCAACGATAACTTGATGGAGCTTCTGTTAATTTCAGATGGCTTACGTCGTGCATCCGCTGCCCGTATCACCGCAGTTGTTCCTTATTTTGGTTATGCACGCCAAGATCGTCGTCCTCGCAGTGCTCGTGTGCCAATTAGTGCCCGCGCAGTTGCAGACATGATGGTAGGTGCAGGTATCGATCGCGTATTAACAGTTGATTTACACGCCGATCAAATCCAGGGCTTTTTCAGTGTCCCTGTTGATAACGTTTATGGTTCCCCTATTTTATTAGATGATATTGCCCGTCAGAAATACGAAGATTTAATCGTGGTTTCTCCTGATGTTGGTGGTGTTGTTCGCGCACGTGCTATCGCTAAACAGTTAAATGTTGATCTAGCGATTATTGATAAACGTCGCCCAGAAGCCAACGTTGCCGAAATCATGAACATTATCGGTGATGTTGAAGGTCGTACATGTGTCTTAGTTGATGACATGGTCGATACAGCAGGCACCTTGTGCCACGCCGCTGCCGCGTTGAAAGAACGTGGTGCTAAGAGTGTTGTTGCTTATTGTACTCACCCTGTTTTATCTGGCCCAGCCATCGATCGCTTGAAAATATCAGCCATTGATGAGCTTGTTGTATCCGATACGATTCCATTATCTTCGGCTGCACAAAAATCTGGACGTGTTCGTCAATTGACGATTGCAGGTCTACTTGCTGAATCGATTCGTCGTGTAAATAACGAAGAATCTATCAGCGCTATGTTTCGTTAAAAGCACTGTAAAAACAGTTTCACGTTAAAGAGTTTGGTCGCAAAACTCTTTAACATATAGAGAACCTCAAGGGTATTTTACCCTTGGGGTTTTCTGCACTTAGTCACTCATAGCTTTAACAATAGTTTTTAAGCATGTCAGTGGCTTTATATATCAAGAAAGGTAGTTATCATGTCTGAATTAACATTGAACGCAGAACTTCGCGAAGTAGTAGGGAAAGGTGCGAGCCGCCGCCTACGTCGTTTAGAAGGTCTAGTTCCAGCCATCATTTATGGTGGAAAAACTGGTGGCAACGCACGTAAGCCTACCAATATTACGATGAAGTCTAACGAGCTTAAAAAAGCTCTAGAGAACGAAGCGTACTACAGCAGCATCATCACTTTGAACATTGGTGATAAGACTGAGCAAGTTGTATTGAAAGATATGCAGCGTCACCCTGCTCGTGAGCACGTTATGCACGCTGATTTCTTACGCGTAAGCAAAACAACTATCCTTAAGTCTTCTCTTCCAATTCACTTCATCAATGAAGATATTTGTGAAGCTGTTAAGACTGGCGGCGCTAAAATCAATCACCAAATGGCTAGCATCGATGTTATCTGTGCAGCGGGCGATCTTCCTGAGTACATCGAGATCGATCTTGCTAACGCTGAAGTGGATTCTGTTATTCACTTGTCAGACATCACGTTCCCTAAAGGCGTTGAGTCTCTAGCATTATCTCATGGTCCTGATCATGATACAGCTGTTGTTTCTTTGTTTACTCCTAAGGGTATCGTAGAAGACGACGCTGAAGAAGAAGCTGCTGCAGAGTAATCTTCTTTCTCTCATTTTCGAGTCTCTTTTATAAGTAGACACGAATTATGTCGAGAGAAAACAGCAAAAAGGGCTCATTTATGAGCCCTTTTTTGTATCACTGCTTTAATAATTGTTAGAATGTTAATCAATTAATAAACAAGAAAAGATAGACATAGATAAGATGAGCAAAATTAAACTCATAGTCGGTTTAGGCAATCCTGGCTCTGAATACGAAGCGACTCGCCACAATGCTGGTGCTTGGTTTATCTCAGAGATTTCTCGGGCTTATAATATTCCTTTAAAAGCCGATAAAAAGTTCTATGGTATCAGCGGCCAAGGCCGTATTGATGGTCACGATGTATGGTTATTATTTCCAACAACCTACATGAATGACAGTGGCAAGGCCGTACAAGCGTTGGCCAATTTTTATAAGATTAACGCCGAAGAAATTTTAGTTGCCCACGATGAATTAGACTTACCTTCTGGTGTAGCAAAACTGAAAACTGGCGGAGGTCACGGTGGCCAAAATGGCTTACGTGATATCATTGCCTGCTTAGGTAATAATAAAAACTTTCATCGTCTGCGTATTGGCATTGGCCATCCAGGAGATAAAAGCCAAGTGACTGGGCACGTACTAGGTCGCCCCAGCGCGAATGAAAAAATACAAATGGACGCGACCATTGATGAAGCAAGTCGTGTACTACCCGACGCCATAAAAGGCGATTGGGGCAAAGCCATGAACCGACTTCATACTTTTAAAGCATAATACTCGTTAATCGAGTATTCATTGCGACTCAAACAGCTCAATAAATATAGGACATCACGATGGGTTTTAAATGCGGAATCGTTGGTCTACCCAACGTAGGTAAATCGACTCTTTTTAACGCTTTAACCAAAGCGGGGATCAGCGCAGAAAACTTTCCTTTCTGCACCATCGAGCCTAACTCTGGTATGGTTCCAATGCCTGACGCACGTCTTGATGCGTTGGCTGAAATTGTTAAGCCAGAGCGTGTATTAGCGACCACTATGGAATTCGTTGATATTGCGGGTTTGGTAGAAGGCGCTTCAAAAGGTGAAGGTTTGGGTAACAAGTTCTTAGCCAACATTCGTGAAACCGATGCCATCGCTCACGTTGTACGTTGCTTTGAAGATGAAAACGTTATTCACGTTGCCAATAAAATATCCCCACTTGACGATGTTGATATCATCAATACCGAACTCATCTTGGCTGACCTTGAATCTTGCGAAAAGCAATTATCCCGTGTTGCTCGTGTTGCTAAAGGTGGTGCTAAAGATTCTGTTCAGCAGAAGAACCTATTAGAAACTTTGGTTGCGCATTTGAGTGAAGGCTTACCTGCACGCACATTAGTTAAAGAAGAAGGCGATTACGCGCTTTACGATCAATTCCACTTGATCACTCTAAAGCCTGTTATGTACATCGCTAACGTTAGCGAAGATGGCTTCGAGAACAATCCACATCTTGATGTTGTTAACGAAATTGCTGCTGCTGATAAAGCGGTTGTCGTGGTTGTATGCAACCAGATTGAAGCAGAAATTTCTGAACTAGACGAAGACGAAAAAGCTGAATTTTTAGATGACATGGGTATGGAAGAAGCCGGTCTTGACCGTGTAATTCGCGCAGGTTATCAGCTACTAGGTTTGCAAACGTACTTCACTGCAGGCGTTAAAGAAGTTCGCGCTTGGACTGTAAGAGTAGGTGCAACAGCTCCGAATGGCGCAGGCGTAATTCACACTGACTTTGAAAAAGGTTTCATTCGCGCTGAAGTAATTGCTTATGATGACTTCATTCAGTACAAGGGTGAAGCGGGCGCGAAAGATGCTGGAAAATGGCGTTTAGAAGGTAAAGAATACCTAATCAAAGACGGCGATGTTATGCATTACCGTTTTAACGTTTAAGATTAGATTTTAATTATTGTTATTGCTTTAACAATGCGCTGATCGAGATTGCTTTTTTATAATGAAAAAGCAATCTTTAGTAATCGCAGAGAAGTTCTTCTCTGCGTCATAAACATCCCATTTAATATGCAAAAAGTCGAATCATTGACAAGTTTGATAAGCTAATAGATTATAGCCAGATAAATAAAACGACATTATTAAAGGAATATACATGTCTGAAATATCGGAACAACTTGTTGAAACGCCTCAGCAAAAACAATACATAGAAAACGCTAAGAATAATGCACTCATCGCTTATATACTGATGGCACTAGGTATATTCACCGGTATTTTTTGGATCATTGGTGCTATCTGGGCCATGGTAAAAAAAGAAGAAGCAATAGGTACTGCGTTTCACGATCACTACTCTAATATAATTAAAACATTCTGGTGGGGATTGCTATGGACAGTCATAGGGGTTGCTCTGTGGGTATTTTTTATCGGAGGCTTTATTCTACTTGTTACATGGATATGGTCTATTTATAGAATTATAAAAGGTCTTGCACGATTAACATCGAATAAATCGTATGCAACTTAATACACAAGGTTAAGGATATTCAACAAAGTTTCATATCCTCCGTTTTATAGTTATCAAATTTTCGCCATTTAGGAGCTAGATCAACTAGCTCGTAAATATTACAACCAGACCCTTTAAGATAAAAATACTCACCCTTTAATTTCTTATAATGAATTTCTCATTATGATTTTTTACTGCTCTTAAAGCGTTCTAACTCCGCATCTTCTATTGCCCGCTTCTCATCGACCAGTTTCTCTTCATCTGTTTTTTCTAAAGACAGCCCTTCAAAAGCGGAAGGCTCAGCAGTGCGAGATTCCGATGGACTAGATTTTTCAGCAGATCCCACCGCACTATCCCCTTCTACCAACTTAATACGTAATCGTAAGTTGTTCGCCGAATCGGCATTCTTTAAGGCTTCCTCTAAACTGATCTGACCACTTTGATGCAGCTTGAACAGTGCGCCATCAAAAGTCTGCATTCCGAGCATTTCCGACTTGGTCATAATCTCTTTAATCGAGTCGATATCGCCTTTATAGATTAAATCTTGAATCGTTTTTGTGCCCAGCAATACTTCAACGGCAGCGACCCGCTTATTATCCACAGTTGGCACTAAGCGTTGTGAAACAATCGCCTGCACGTTCAAGCCTAGATCTTGCAAAATTTGAGCATGACGCTCGGAGGGGAAAAAGTTAATAATTCGATCCAACGCCTGATTCGCGTTATTAGCGTGTAGCGTTGATATTGCTAAATGGCCTGTTTCGGCAAACGCTAAAGCATGCTCCATTGTCTCGGCATCACGGATCTCGCCAATCAAAATAACATCCGGTGCTTGGCGTAAAGTATTTTTCAATGCAGCCTTAAAAGACTTGGTATCAACACCGACTTCCCGCTGATTAATGATGGACTTTTTATGGTTATGCACAAACTCTACAGGGTCTTCAATCGTGATAATATGACCTGCCGAGGTAGCATTTCGATGATCAATGAGCGACGCCAGTGATGTTGATTTTCCCGAACCCGTACCACCCACAAACAATATCAGACCACGCTTAGCCGTAATAACCTCTTTTAATACCTCAGGCAAACCTAAATCATCAAACTTGGGAATATCCGTAACAATATTACGGGCCACCACAGAGACTTCATTACGCTGGCGAAACATGTTCAAGCGAAAGCGTCCAACTCCTGGCAAACTGATCGCCATATTCAACTCCAACTCCTGTTCAAACTCCTTCTTCTGATCATCATCCATGACATCGTTGATCATTTCTGCAATCTGACCGGGCTTTAAAGGCTCTTTGCTAAGAGGCTTCAGCACCCCCTGAAACTTACCACTCGGCGGTGCTCCTGTGCTGAGATAGAGATCTGAACCATCATGCTTGGCCAGAATTTCGAGGTATTTTTTAATCAACATAAGCAAGGTCCACTTTTTCTAGCCATAAACATAAGGGTGTGAAGTATAGAAAAAGTTTAGCAGGCCCTGCTTATTTAGCTGCCGAATTGATGACTGATTTTGTTGAAAATTGTAGCCTGACAGCATATTGATTACACCGGATTTTCGATATCAACAAAGCACACCTCAACCTCAAACTTATCTGCTAAATGTTGGCCTAAAGCCCGTGCGCCATAGCGTTCCGTAGCATGATGCCCCGCCGCGAAAAAGTGAGTGCCTGTTTCAACCGCAAGATGATGGCTCGGCTCAGACACTTCTCCCGTTAAATACGCATCCACACCAGCATCCACTGCATACTGCAAATACCCTTGCGCCCCACCCGTGCACCAAGCAATGGTTTCAATCATTTGCTCTTCATCAGGACCCAAATGCAAAGGCTCACGTTGCAAACACCCTCCTAACCAAGCCGAAAAAGCCCGTGCTGGCATAGGCTTAGGTAAGCGCCCAATCAGTCCTGGTACTGTCGGATCTGTTGGGCTTAGCCCAGACTCAATGGTTAACCCCAACACCTTGGCCAACTGCACGTTGTTGCCGAACTCTTGATGATTATCCAGCGGCAGGTGATAGGCGATTAGATTAATATCGTGCGCTAATAATGCCTGAATCCGCTTCTTCTTAATGCCTGTGAGACATGCATTTTCCCCACGCCAAAAATACCCATGATGCACCAATATCGCATCTGCCTGCTCTGCAATAGCCACATCGATCAGCGCCTGACTCGCCGTGACACCCGTCACTATTTTTGTAATCGCAGACTTGCCTTCAATCTGTAAACCATTAGGGCAATAATCTTTGCATTTCTCTGGCTGCAGCAAGTCATTGAGGTATTGCATTAAATCGTTACGTTTTATACTCATAAAAAATCCTAGTCGGTATGGCAAGCATAAATAAAGTACACTCCCTGATACAAAGTACACCTTATGTAAGCACACCCCTAATGCGGTAGAGATGCAATGCGACAATCACAAAATTGGTTAACTGTTTATTTAATTCCGGTATTACTCGGGCTAATTATTGCCTTATTAATTATATTGATCAAACCTGATTGGTTTCCACAATTAAACATCTCTCCACAACAGCCCGCCCAACGCGCAGAGACTGCCCTTAAACCGATTGACTTAAAACCGATGCAGCGCCTAACCGATCAAACTGGCCCTGTAAGTTACTCTGCCGCAGTCAAAAGAGCAGCGCCTGCGGTTGTGAATATTTTTACTCAGCGCATTGTTAAACAACAGCAACACCCATTATTAAATAATCCTTTTTTACGTCGCTTTTTTAATAACGAGCCCAATGAACGCATGCAGTCCAGTTTAGGGTCTGGGGTAATTATGAACCCTGCAGGCTATATTCTTACGAACCATCACGTTATTGCTGGCGCGACTGAAATTCGCGTCTCAATGCATGACGGTCGAGAGATCGACGCAACGCTGATTGGCAGTGATGCAGAAGTCGATCTCGCGGTACTAAAAATTAATCTAAGTGATCTTCCTTACATACACATTGCAGACCAAGATCCGCTGGATGTTGGCGATGTTGTACTTGCCATCGGCAACCCTTTTGGCGTTGGTCAAACAGTGACCATGGGAATTGTGAGTGCAATGGGCAGAAATCAATTGGGGCTGAATACGTACGAAGATTATATTCAAACCGATGCCGCAATTAATCCGGGCAATTCGGGCGGTGCGCTTATTAATGCATATGGTCAGCTGGTCGGAATTAACTCAGCGATTTATTCTCAATCAGGTGGTTCACAAGGCATTGGCTTTGCAATTCCTGCCAATAGCGCTGCTCAGGTACTAGGCGACATTACTCAATTTGGCCAAACCATACGCGGCTGGATGGGAATAGAAGTACAAGAAGCCACGCCAGCCCTTTTAACTAACATTGGGCTGCCAACGGCACTCGAGGGATTAATTGTTACGGGATTAGCCTTGAATGGACCTGCACAGCAGTCTGGATTGATGATGGGAGATATCATTACCTCACTTAATGACCTGCCCAGTGAAAATGCCAAAGCTGCAATGAATCAAATTGCCGCCTTACGCCCCGGTGAAAATATTCGCATTGAGTTTATGCGCTCAGGACGCTTGCAAAGTACCGTCGCTATTGCCGGAAAAAGAGAGAAACCAAGCGAATAAACCCTTGCAAATTTTCAAATAACGCAATCGATCACTAGAATAAATTTTTTTTGAAAAAAACATAAAAAGTTTGATGAAAATTACACGAATGGCCTAGCCTTTTCTGTGCGGTCGATTAGAATGCTCAACCTTTTTCCAATCCAAGATTTGAGAAGTATTTTGATTGTTTTTATAATTACCAATGATGTCACCGACGAAGTTTATGTAGGCACTACCAAAGACAGCGTAGAAGAACGCTGGAAGCAATACCAAGAAGCAGCCGCACTAGACCACACAGCCGCTCGCCTGTTTAAAGATATCCGAGATTTTGGTGCAAAAAGCTTTACCCCCTCTGAGTACGCTGTAGCTTTTGACAGAGAAGATTTGAAAGATTTATTTGAAGAAGCGATGGAAGAGCACCAAGGCATCAGTTTAGTGGGTGTTAAAACCACAAAACCAAAACCCGTTAAAGTTGCCGCCCCGAAAAAAGCAGCGGTCAAAAAACCAACAGTAAAATCTAAAACGAGCGGCGGTCCCGTCACAACAAAAATCGTAAAGCCTAAAGTTGCCTCAGGCCGAACCAATTCAGCCGCTAAAGAACGAGCAATTAAAGAAGCGATTGCAGAAGAGAAGGCCGAACGCGAATCAAAGAAGCTCATGAAAGCATCTGCTGAAGCACAAGAAATGCGCGATATCATGGCGCGCTTGGATAATCGAGGCTCTACTCTTAAAAAGCGTTAATTTTGAGAAGGGTAAAACCGGATAGCCAAAACTACAAAAGCCGCCCAATCATCTTTAAAATGATAGGGAGCGGCTTTTTTTGTGCCTGAAGTTTTTTTTGCAGTTATCAATAAATAAAAGAGTCACTTTTTATAAGGACAGTACACACTAAGAATACTCTCGCACGCTTATCTAATGCCATCACCGAGTCAGTCTTTAGTCCATATTTACCACTATGACTATTACAGACTTCTAGCTTCCTTAACGAATTAAAAACTGCCTATAATATAAAAAAACAACAAAGCCTGATAATTGGCTTAATTGAAGCCTCGACAGGACACTCTTATGAAATGGCTCTTGGCAGTATTCATACAAACCGCCCTCATCACCTTAATATTAACCAGCCAAATCAGTGAATCAGTTCAACACGGACTTATTATATTATCTCTTATTGCCCATGCTTGGCTCGCTGAATTATTCCCGCTCAGCGTAACGGCTTTACTCGTGCCTGTTTTAGCCGTTGCATTCAACGTAATGGATTTAAAAGTCGCGTTACTTAGCTTTGCCCACCCCATTATATTTTTATTCTTAGGCGGCTTTGCACTGGCAGCTACTTTGCATGAACACAAACTCGATCAACACTTCGCGCATATTCTCATGCTCAAAGCCAAAAACAATGGTTTAGTTATTTGCCTCATATTGTTTTCATTAACGGCATTTTTATCGATGTGGATCAGCAATACCGCCACTACCGTGATGATGCTGCCTATAGCGCTGGGCTTAATGTCGCACCTTGAATATGAGAAACACAAAACAGTCTTTGCCTTTTTATTATTGGGCATCGCCTATTCGGCCAACATCGGTGGTATTGCCACCATTGTTGGCAGCCCCCCCAATGCCATTGCTGCCAGTGCTTTGGGATTATCTTTTTACGAATGGCTAATCATTGCCCTTCCGATAAGCCTCGTTTTATTGCCGCTGATGTGGGGCATTTTATACACCTACCTCAAACCAAACTTAACGCTATTTAAGTCAGAGATTGCAGAAGTTCAATCTTTTGCTTGGAGCCGCCAACGTATTCTGGCGATTATTATTTTTATCACCACCGCCAGCTTATGGATTTTTGGAGATTTCATTCAAGGTATATTGGGTAAAATAGCAGACTTCGATAGTTGGATAGCAATCATAGCGATCGTTGTGCTGCATGCCAGTAAAAGCTTAAGCTGGAAAGCCTTTGAAAATAATACCCAATGGGGTGTATTGCTTTTATTTGGTGGCGGCCTAGCCCTGAGCGCCGTATTAAGCGCGACTGGAGCCAACCTGTATTTAGCACAGCAATTAGAAATGTTAAGCGCAGGCCTTAGCCTTTATTGGTTACTCTTGCTGGTTATTTTATTTATTATCTTTATGACCGAAATATCCAGCAATACGGCACTGTCTGCGTTAATGATTCCAACTTTTATGGGCATGGCCGACGTGATGGGCCTTGATACCACCATGATAGTAAGTGCCATTGCGATTGCAGCCTCTTGCGCGTTTATACTCCCGGTTGCGACGCCGCCTAATGCGATTGTTTTTTCCAGTGGCTACATTCCTCAAAACACCATGATGAAAGTGGGCTTGATACTGAATTTGATATTCAGCATGATCATTACAAGTTATATGTTTTGGTTGTGAAAGGTAGAAGAGCAGCCCCAAGTAGGTCATTATCCGTAAGCGGAAATTTGAAGTTTAGGAAGCATCAATGAATATTAAAAATAACTTAATCTCGACTGACTTTATAGATTCGGATAATAGCGCGATCATTCGCTTTGCTAACGAGACGGTTGGCTCTGAGCAAGATCAAACCCAGAAGGCCATTAAGCTCTATTACGCGGTGCGCGATAGTATTCGTTACGACCCTTATCGTATTCAGCTTACACCTAATGGATTAAGAGCGAGTACAACATTAAATCAAGGTTACGGCTATTGTGTCGCTAAAGCGGTCTTACTGGCTGCCGCTGGACGTGCTGTAGACATTCCTACTCGCGTTGGGTTCTCTGATGTTAAAAACCATCTGAGTTCAGAAAAATTAAAGCAAGTGATGCAGTCTGATGTCTTTGCTTGGCATGGCTATACCGAGTTTTATCTTAATAATAAATGGGTAAAGGCTACTCCTGCTTTTAATCAGCTGCTCTGCGATAAAGCAGGTATTAAGCCCCTTGAGTTTGATGGCATTAATGATTCAATCTTTCATGAATTTGATCAGGCGGGTGATAAACATATGGAATATCTGAATGAACACGGGCACTTTGATGATGTGCCCTTTCAGGCAATCGTACAGGCTTATAAAAAGCACTACCCTTTTTTGACGGAACTTATCGACCAACAGCCTGGCATGAGCATTGAAGGCGATTTTGAGGATGAAGCTATATCCTCTTAATTAGACAAACATTTTAAGGTGTATGGATCAACGAACCTAAATATCAGGCATAAAAATTTCACAGAATACACCTGATATCCTGAAGACTTGAACGCTATTCATCAGAGAAAGGCTCTTCGCACACAACGTGCAACACAGTGGTAGTAAGGCGTGGATTCGAGGCGATGAGGGTTTTTCGAGGTTTAGGCATCATGATCACCAAGCTAAATTAAAAGGCTTAATTTAACTCTAGATCATAAGTTTTAGCTTTCAACTAGGATGGATGTCCTAATTGTTCTCCTAGTTGTTCCAGGTGTCCGTTGTTCCGCTAGTTGTTCCAACTAAATGTAGTATCTCAGTATTACCCGAACATTAAACCAGCATGGTTCAATGAATTATCAACAACGCATCATTTGAATGAATGCTAATTCGTTCAAAGTGCGCAAGATTTTCATACTGACATAAAGGTTTTAAACATGGCTAAAGTACTCATGATCACCGGTGATTTCGTAGAAGATTATGAAAACATGGTTCCATTCCAAGCCTTACTCGCAATGGGCCACGACATAGATGCTGTTTGCCCTGATAAAAACGCAGGCGATAGCATAGCCACATCCATTCATGATTTTGAAGGCGACCAAACTTATACCGAAAAACGCGGCCACAACTTTATACTTAACGCGTCTTTTTCTGATATCAATATCGAAGAATACGATGGACTATATCTACCAGGCGGGCGGGCTCCTGAATACTTACGTCTGAATGCTAAAGTTATTGAAATTATTCAGTACTTCGCTAGAGCGGATAAACCAATTGCCTCAATCTGTCACGGGCCACAATTGCTAACCGCAGCGAGTGTTATTGAAGGCAAAAAAGTATCAGCCTATCCTGCTTGCCAGCCAGAAATAAAAATGGCCGGAGCCGAGTACATAGAATTACCAATGGATGGTGCAATAACAGATGGTAAACTAGTCACAGCACCTGCGTGGCCTGCCCACCCAGCCATGTTGAAACAATTTGTAGCATTGCTGTAACACTTGCTATAAAGATTGTTATAAGACTTAAACAGCATTGAGAGCATACTTATGTGTCAGCTTTTTATAAATGCCGATAGCCGCCTATGGAGCTATCGCACAAAATCTCTTCGCATTGACGGAGTTGTTACCTCCATTAGGCTAGAGGAATTCTTTTGGGATACCCTAGAAGAACTATCATTTCGAGACCAGATGAGCGTCAACCAAATGATAACAAAGCTGTACCTAGAATCTCTCGATGCTGATCATGACATTAGCAACTTTACCTCTTTTTTAAGAGTCTGTTGCTCACGCTATCTATCATTGGCCGCCGATGGAAATCTTACCCGAGAGGACGACATTCCACTCGGTGAAGTAAATGCTCAAAGCATACTAGAGCAAGAGCAGCAAAGAAGCCGTCAACGTAAGGCGATATTTAGCTCAGTAGATTATAAATCATCGCTGAACTAACGATGACTTGACCGCTATTTTCTAGAAACAACTAACACACATTTTTAAGATACTTTTGCGAAAGGACTGTGCCATTGAAAAGCTGATGCCAGCGTTCCACAATTTCATGATCTAACCAGCTCTTGGCTCGGTCTGATATGAATGATCATGTGGTAGTAAGGCGTAGATTCGACGGCGATGAGGGTTTTACGAGGTTTAGGCATCATGATCACCAAGCTAAATTAAACCTTTTAATTTAGCTTGGTGATCATGATGTTGGTTTTCAACTAGGATGGGGTCCTAGTTGTGGACTTTGCTCTATTTTACGAACTTTTTAAATGGCTCATCTACTGGTGTATCAGCAAGGTGATTAGTGTAGTTGCTCATTACTTTTTGAGATAAACCTACAATAATTTCAAGTAGCTGTTGTTTGCCATAACCCGCTGCAAAAAACTTCTCAATTTGATCATCGCTAATGACACCGCGCTCGCGTGTCATTGCTAATGTTGTTTCACGTAGTATTTCAAGTTTAGAATCCGCTAGTGGTGTTTCATTCACTAGAGAATCAACAATACCTTGGTCAACGTTCATTGAAGCTGCAATTGCGCTATGTGCTGGTACGCAGTAGTGACATTTATGTTCAACGTTAATTGACTGCCATACAACGGTAAGCTCTTCTGCATTGAATGATGTTTTTTGAAATAAATCATGCAGTACTTGGTAACCTTTAAGTAAGGTGGGTGCTTCGGCCATCACGGCGTGTAAATTAGGCACCATACCAAATGCAGCTACTGAATCTGCCATTAAAGGTTTTGATGCTTCAGGTGCATTTTCTGCTGTGTATAAAGTAAATTCTGTCATGTCTAGCTCCAATAAATAATTAGGTTTAAATAACTTCAAGACACATACTATTTGATTTTGAACGGTTGCTCAAGTTAAAATTGAGCGAATGTTCAAATTGGTTGAGAATGATATGGTTAATAAGGTTAAATTTGAACGCGAGAATGTGATTCGCGTTGCTAGCCAGTTATTCTGGCACAAGGGCTTTCATGCAACCTCAACACGTGACTTACAAGAAGCCATTAACATGCGACCAGGCAGTATTTACTCTGCATTTGGTTCTAAAGAAGGCCTGTACAGTGAATCATTGAAAGATTACACCGTACAAATGAAAACCCAAATAGAAGGGTTTTTATCAAGCGCCGATACGGTACTCGGAGGATTACGTGCGTTTGTAGAGAACGTTATAATTAACACAAAAGATTGCAGTCCAAGTGCTATTTGTATGCTTGTTAAAGCAAACAGTGAATTTGCAGAAAAGGACTCTAATTTATACAAACTAAGCTTGGATTTAGCGGCTCAATTTGAAGCCTATTTAACACAATTGTTTGAGCAAGCCATAAGCAATGGAGAGTTAAAGGGTACTCTTACTGGGCTTGAATATGCGCGATTTTTTCAGGTACAGCTTACGGGTTTGCGCGGTTACTTTAATCGCCCAGATGAGGAGCAGTTAGCACAAAAGATGATCAATCAAATGTTCGTGCTAATAAAAACCTTATAAATACAATTTAATTGGCAATAGTATTAGAGCGGTAAAAAGTTAAATTTTAAGACTAGTGATTACGATAAACGTATTTTAAGTAAAGGTGACTGATTTGAGGGCTGCATCTTCAGGGACTGAAGAAAGTGCTCATATAAAGCCGCTCTCAGATTGCTCATTAAATGGCATCTGAAAGCGGCGTTAATTATTTATTACAGCTGCTTTGCTTTTTCTGTTAACTGAACACTTAACTAGGATGGGTATCCTAATTATCCTTGAGTTATGATTTGGTTTCATGATGTTACATTAAAGACGATAAAGTTTATTATTTAATAAAAGGGATTTATATGTGGTGGGATAAGTATGTAAGGGCAGCGAATGTACTCGATGAAATTCTCGTTGAAATGGACCCTGTTACAGAATTTTCTGATGCCCAGAAAATCATTAGTCCCTACAAAGAGCGCGCTGATTTAAATTTTGATTTCTATCGTGCTAGTAACTTCTTATTCTTAATATTTTTAATATCAGTTTTTATTTTGGGTGTTACTCTACTTTCATTAACTCTTATATTTTTGGTAGATGGCTTGGCTCTTGTTTTCTGTATACCTACTGCTATTAGTTTTATCCTTGTATTTTATTGTTGCAGTGTGATTAGTAAAAAGGCCAAGGCTTTTCGATCTATGGAAAAAAAGATTTATTCACTGGCCTTTAAATCGCAGATGAAAGGAAAGAAAGTAGCTAATCTGAAGGAATATATTGCTGAGTATGTTATTTGGCCGAGTCATAAAGTTAAGCTTTCAGACTTCTTAGTTCGAACTTCATATGAAGGAGCGTATACACAATTTAATTATGATTATATTCATACTTTAATATCATATAATTTACAAGGTAATAATGGAATGTATCTCGGTTATAGAGCTATCGATTTTTTAGCCTTAGATTTTCATTTTGATGCTGAGGTTTATGTTGCTAAAGGTAGGGGCTGGGACCGATCTTTTTATAAGAGACCACTAGGGATCGATAGATATAAGACGACTTCGAATACACTCAATAAGTCTCATACTATCCTTGCTACTATGGAGGATGGCGCTAGATTTTTTACGCCAGCAGTGACTATTTTGTTCGAAGATAATTTTGAGTTTTTAGGTATAGAATCTGTAGAGGTGGTTAAGGGCGGGATTATATTTGTCATTGAAGAAAGTCCTATGAAAAACCTATTAACCAAACATAGTCTTAATTTATCTGGAATAGAAGATAACGTAGAAACAACAGAAATTAAGAATAATGATAAGATTATAAAATTTTCTGATGATCTATGTAGATTGCTGGATGTAAACCTTAGAACATAATTATTAAAAGGAAAAGCTATGGAAGCATGGATGGTAGTACTTCTTACCGTAGTCACTCTTATTGTATGGCACTTATCATGGGTAAGCGCCTAAACATCAGACACAGAAATTCCTCAGAGGGCATCTGATAATCGATTTACAACCTTGATTATTAAAAGTTAATGAAACATCAGTTTACAAGTCGCTAAGCCTGGAGGCCTTTGGTAGTGAAGGTGTTCACAAGCCATGCGTAAACTACGCTCGCAAAGAAATAATAAGACACCCACTTTAGTATCAATTCATTATCAGAAGAATATGAACTCCGTGTCAATCACTACACTTCAATTCGCATTGCTCGTGTTTAAATTCAGGCATAAAGGTCAACTGACATAAACATCAGACACAGAAATTCCTCAGAGGGCATCTGATAATTGATTTACAACCTTGATTATTAAAAGTTAATGAAACATCAGTTTACAAGTCACTAAGCCTGGAGGCCTTCGCGAAATAATAAGACACCCACCTTAGTATCAATTCATTATCAGAAGAATATGAACTCCGTGTCAATCACTACACTTCAATTCGCATTGCTCGCGTTTAAATTCAGGCATAAAGGTCAACTGACCTAAACATCAGACACAAAAATTCCTCAGGGGGCATCTGATAATTGATTTACAACCTTGATTATTAAAAGTTAATGAAACATCAGTTTACAAGTCGCTAAGCCTGGAGGCCTTTGGTAGTGAAGATTTTCACAAGCCATGCGTAAACTACGCTCGCCACCCACAAATGAGCTAAAGCATCCTTCAAAGTTGGAAGTCATTTCTAACCACTGGTCTTCATCAACATCCAACCTATCTAGAATTTTTTCAGCACTCGCACTGATCGCACCGCGCTTATCCTTTCTTAAAACTCTTCCGGTACTATCAACCAATTCAAGATAATCACTCAGCTTCATTTGAATACCTTCAGGCTGGCCCTGCTTTGGATTGCCGACAAAAGGATAAAGAGATTTTTCTTGCTGATTTACATGATTGGGATTTGAACTTTCTACTGCTTTCTCACAGCGTTTTTTTATCGACGTATGATCAGATTGCTCTGGAGTAGTCGCCATCTTTGCTCGAATAGGATTCAAATCGACATACGCCATACACGCCATTAATGCAGCTTCATCTAGTAATGCTTGAGATTTGAAACGACCTTCCCAGAAGCGACCAGTACAACCATCTTCAGCATTCGCTTCACGTGCAACGGCTTCATTTAAAATACGCATAAACCAACTAATATCTTGAAGACGTGAACGCCATTCATCAATGGTTTCCTGAAATACCAGCATCTCAACCTTCGACAGTTCACCTTCATTTTTAAGATACTTTTGCGAAAGGACTGTGCCATTGAAAAGCTGATGCCAGCGTTCCACAATTTCATAGTCAGACCAGCTCTTGGCTCTTTCAGTATTGATATGAAGGATCACATGGTAGTGATTACTCATGATGGCATAAGCGGCAATGTCGATAGCAAAGACCTTTGGCAGTTCCAGCAAACGATCTTCAAGCCAAGCACGACGATGCTCGTAATTCTGGCCTGTAAGCGTATCAATACCACAGAGAAAGGCTCTTCGCACACAACGTGCAACACAGTGGTAGTAAGGCGTGGATTCGACGGCGATGAGGGTTTTACGAGGTTTAGGCATCATGATCACCAAACTAAATTAAAAGGCTTAATTTAACTGTAGATCATGAATTTTGGTTTTCAACTAGGGTGGGTGTCCTAGTTGTTGCACAACGTGCAACACAGTGGTAGTAAGGCGTAGATTCGACGGCGATGAGGGTTTTACGAGGTTTAGGCATCATGATCACCAAACTAAATTAAAAGGCTTAATTTAACTGTAGATCATGAATTTTGGTTTTCAACTAGGGTGGGTGTCCTAGTTGTTCTTCCATTCATCAATGGTTTCCTGAAATACCAGCATCTCAACCTTCGACAGCTCACCTTCATTTTTAAGATACTTTTGCGAAAGGACTGTGCCATTGAAAAGCTGATGCCAGCGTTCCACAATTTCATGATCTGACCAGCTCTTGGCTCTTTCAGTATTGATATGAAGGATCAAATGGTAGTGATTACTCATGATGGCATAAGCGGCAATGTCGATAGCAAAGACCTTTGGCAATTCCAACAAACGATCTTCAAGCCAAGCACGACGATGCTCGTAATTCTGGCCTGTAAGCGTATCAATACCACAGAGAAAGGCTCTTCGCACACAACGTGCAACACAGTGGTAGTAAGGCGTGGATTCGACGGCGATCAGGGTTTTACGAGGTTTAGGCATCATGATCACCAAACTAAATTAAAAGGCTTAATTTAACTGTAGATCATGAATTTTGGTTTTCAACTAGGGTGGGTGTCCTAGTTGTTGGCCAAGGGTGGGTGTCCTAGTTGTTGGTTTTCAACTAGGGTGGGTGTCCTAGTTGTTCTTTTGGTTTTCAACTAGGGTGGGTGTCCTAGTTGTTCTTCTTTAGGTTAAACATCCCTACCTGAATCCTTCAGGAGCACACTCGGATCTCTCAAGTTCCTGATGCATCTCTATATACATGCCACGACTTAATAACTCCGCTGACTCGCCACAATCTAACCATAACGATTGCTTTGCATGGACTTCGATGGCCCTAGCGTTATAAGAAGAAACCTCGTCAGTCAGAACTCACCATTCTCGGAGCGATAACAGCACTCAGGATCACGACAATCCCTATGGCCTATATATTTCTCTGTGTACGCTTCACCTATTTTGTTCGCTTGCTGTATTTAATTTTTTTTATAAAAAAAATACAGGAAAGTACTTTCGATCCACAAACTCCGCCATAGGCGCAACACTCGATACGGGTGGTTGGTCAAACCTTGCCCGACAGGGACTTACACCCTGCAAGATGCATCAAGCTTTGCTTGACGCACTAACGCTTTTGTTGTGGGGCGGTGAAACTAAGCGAGGAACGAGCGAAGTTTAACCGTCCCAGTCCCGCAGGGACGTTCACCAACTATTTGTTAAGTTCTATGCCTTCCTGCATTCGCAATTCCATCAAATACTTCATTATCTATAGACACCTGATCAAGAACATCACGCTCTCTTTGGTCGGGTAACTTGTACTTATAAAATATATCAGATACATACTTCATATCTTCTAAGTCTGACTTCACCTTCTCTATATCAGAGGATATTAATTCAAGATATTCTTTTTGCTGCTGAAGCATGAGGTATGATCATTTCTGGTGTATCGGGTAAATAAGTAGCAGCGTATCCTGTTGATTGATCTTGGCGGATCAACAACCAAAAGGAGTACACTGCATGAATGATAATAATATTTCTCAGCTACATAAACCAGAGCCAACTGACTTATTACAACAAGTTTTAAAGCAAGGCGCGCAGCAGTTGTTAGCCCAAGCGATTGAAACCGAAGTTCAACAGCTTTTAGCCGATCATAAAGGGTTATTAACAGAAGATGGAAAGACTGGCCTGGTGCGCAATGGCTACCTTCCTGAGCGAACTATACAAACAGGCTTAGGAGATATTGATATCAAAGTTCCTAAGGTGCGTGACCGTACTGATAATGGCATAAAATTCAACAGCTCACTTGTACCGCCTTATCTAAAACGCAGCCAAAGTATTGAAGAGTTTTTACCGTGGCTTTATTTGCGCGGCATTTCAACGGGTGATTTTAGTGAGTCGCTAAAGCACCTATTGGGAGAGGAAGCGAAAGGCCTTTCGGCTGCTACAATCAGCCGGTTGAAAACAAGCTGGGAGGCTGATTTCACCCAGTGGCAGAAAAGAGATCTAAGTAAAAAGCGTTATGTTTATGTTTGGGCTGACGGCGTTTATTGCAATGTAAGAATGGATGATAAAGTCTGCTTGCTGGTGATCATTGGCTCGGACGAGCTGGGAAATAAAGAGCTCATCGCCGTGAGTGATGGCTATCGAGAGTCAGAGGCAAGCTGGTCTGAAGTATTACTCGGCCTAAAGCAAAGAGGCTTAAGCATCGAGCCTAAAGTTGCTGTCGGAGACGGGGCCTTAGGCTTTTGGAAAGCGCTTTCTAAGTGCTGGCCAACGACACAAGGGCAGCGTTGCTGGGTTCATAAGACAGCGAATGTGCTCGCTAAGTTTCCTAAAGCGATGCAACCAAAAGTAAAAAGCGCACTGCATGAAATTTGGCAATCTGAAACAAAAGAAGAAGCCAATAAAAGCATGACAAATTGCGTTAAATTATTTGAAGCTAAGTACCCGAAAGCGATGAGGTGTCTTGAAAAAGATCGAGAAGCCTTGTTGGTATTTTATGATTTTCCTGCTGAGCATTGGGGCCATTTACGTACATCTAATCCGATAGAATCTGTTTTTGCGACGGTGCGGTTAAGAACAACAAAAAGTAAAAATTGTGGCAGTCGAGTAACGACGTTAGCGATGGTATTGAAGTTAATGGAAACGGCTCAGAAACGGTGGCACAGATTACGAGGTTATAATTTATTAGCGGATGTGATTACGGGTGTGAAATTTCGTGATGGCATCAAACAAGAACAACAGGATCAGGATGCTGCTTGATATTCTGTACACCAGATTTGACTATAGCTCCTGAAGCATATCTCCTCTCTGTTTAAGATGATCATCATTGTACATATATTCAATTTTCTTATTAATCTGAACCTGATTCAGAAAAGAATTCAGCTTTAAAAATATAAATAAAAGTAATATTGAAATTATTGCTAGTAAAACTTCTACAATCCCAAATTGTTCCATTTCCGCTCCTAAGAACCTAACAGTGGGATATACGAACCGGGTTCGCATAACCCCTTATATCTGGGAAAGGCGAATGAAGAGAAAACTTGTTTAAAATCATACGACTATCCCTGTTAATAATTTAAACAACACTATATTCGCCGTTCGCTTTTGTCAATTCGATATCACTTTCAAGCTATATTCGCTTATCAGGAGATATTGATATCAACGCTATAATTTTTATATTTTTCAAGTACTTAGGCCTATCACTAAAAAGTGATAGGCGAACACTCTTACTCAACCCCTCACAATATATCCTTCAACGCTTCCAGCAGCAATCCATTCTCACCCTCAGTACCAATGGTAAAACGCAAACAATTTTCTAATAACGGATGTCCACCCGCCAAACATTTTATTAATACGTTGTGCCGTTTTAGTTGCTCAAAAATTTCTTTAGCTTGACCTTCAAATGCCATATCGGCACGGGCTAATATGAAGTTCGCTTCGCTCTTGTAACAAGTAAACCCTAACTCGGTTAATGCGTTCTGCATGCGCGTGCGTTCTTGTTTTATCAGTTCACATTGGCCTAATAAAATATCGTAATGCTCTAGCGCAAATTCAGCGCTGATTTGTGTCAGCACGTTGATGTTATATGGCATACGAATTTTATCGAGTTCGTTTAGCCATTCACTGCGACCAAAGATCATTCCTAGACGTAAGCCTGCTAGGCCGACTTTTGATAATGTACGCATAACTAATACGTTATCGAATTCTTCTAAAAAGTGCAGGTGGTTACGGCTAGAAAATGGCAGGTAGGCTTCGTCCATTATCACTAAGCCTTGGCTGGCTTGTATCAGTTCACGCAGTTGTGATTCTGAATAAAGATTGGCGGTTGGGTTGTTTGGTTGGGCTAAGAAGATTAGCTCTGGCTGCTGTTCGTTTATGCATGTCAACATGGCTGGCATGTCGAGTTCAAAGTCTGCGGTTAGTGGTATACCAACATATTCAACACCACAAAAGATGGCGATCATTTTATACATGACGAAGCCAGGTTCTGGTGCCATGACTTTAGCCCTGGGCTTAGCCACCAGCATAGTTAATAGCTGAATGATTTCGTCTGAGCCGTTCCCTAATAAACAATCGAATTGTTCAGGTACATTCATCGCTTTACGCAGGCCGTCTTTTACTTTGGGTGCTTGCGGATGTGGATAGCGATTGATATCGGCGTGCTGTATTTTTTTGGCCCAAGCTTGTTTTAATTCTTCTGACCATTGATGCGGATTTTCCATGGCATCAAGCTTTACCATGCCACTGGCATCGCCTACTGGGTAAGCTGATAGCGCACGAATTTCTGGGCGAACTAGGTTTTCAACCATTTGGGTAATTGATGTCATGGAATTCTCTGAAATTTTATTTAATATTTAATGTGTCTAGCTGCTGCTATAAACAAAAAAGCCCCGAACTGTTCCCTTGTTAATAATTTAATATTACTAACAAGTGAGCAATTCGAGGCCTTTAACGCAGCAACTTTTCGAGCGACTTTATGCGGCCGCTCGCGTTATCTTATTGCTTTTTAATACGATATTCAGCAGATCGTGCGTGCCCTTCTAGTTGCTCACCACGGGCTAGAACGGAGGCAATTTTGCCCAGTTCTGATGCGCCTTCAGGGGAACACATAATCAGCGACGAACGTTTTTGGAAATCATATACACCTAGCGGTGATGAGAAACGTGCAGTGCCCGACGTGGGTAATACGTGGTTTGGCCCTGCGCAATAATCACCTAACGCTTCAGATGTATGACGACCCATAAAGATCGCTCCGGCGTGACGAATCTGCGGCAATAATGCCTGCGGGTCATCAACCGATAATTCTAAGTGTTCAGGAGCAATGGTATTGCTCACTTCACACGCTTCATTCATATCTTTCACTTTGATCAAGGCTGCGCGTGCGTTTAACGAGGCACGAATAATATCTTTACGGGCCATGGTCGGTAATAACTTTTCGATGGACGCTTGAACTTGATCTAGGAAGTTTTGATCTGGGCTAATTAAAATCGCCTGCGCATCTTCGTCGTGTTCGGCTTGCGAGAATAAATCCATCGCAATCCAATCAGGATCGGTTTTGCCATCGCATACGACTAAGATTTCAGATGGGCCTGCGATCATGTCGATGCCGACTGTCCCAAATACTTGGCGTTTCGCGGTGGCTACAAAAATGTTACCTGGGCCAACGATCTTATCTACTTTTGGAACCGTCGCAGTACCATACGCTAATGCGGCAATAGCTTGTGCTCCGCCTACGGTAAATACTTTGCTAACGCCTGCAACGGCTGCAGCCGCTAATACTAGCTGGTTTAATTCACCACCGGGTGTTGGCACGACCATGATGATTTCTTGTACGCCAGCAACGTGTGCAGGAATAGCGTTCATCAATACTGAAGATGGGTAAGCGGCTTTTCCGCCCGGTACATAAATACCCACGCGATCTAGCGGTGTTACTTTTTGGCCCAATAATGTGCCGTCTTCTTCTGTGTACTGCCAAGAATCTTGTTTTTGCTTATCGTGGTATTTACGCACTCGATCAGCGGCGGCCAATAGCGCGTGACGCTGGTCAGCTGGCAAGGTGTTTAACGCATCTTCAAGTTGTTCTTGGTTCAGTTCTAGCTGATCCATGTTTTCAACATGTAGGTGGTCAAAGCGATTGCTGTATTCGATAACGGCGGCATCGCCACGGGTTTTAACATCGTCAAGAATATCGGTAACGATGGTTTGTACTTGTTTGTCTGAAACAGATTCCCAAGCTAGCAGTGTTTCTAGCTCGGAAGAGAAATCATTTTCGTTGGTATCTAAACGACGAATTTCGATAGTCATTTTTTAATTCCCTAATTTTCAGGAGGAGCTTATTATTGCTCAGCTTCTTGCTGGCGTTTCTCTTCTTGACGATCAACAGCCGCTGACATTTGGTCAATGATCGGCTGGATTTGTGCGTGCTTCACTTTCATGGCGGCTTTACCCACAACTAAACGAGAGCTGATATACGCCATGTGGTCACGTGGTTCTAAACCATTCGCGACCAAGGTTTTGCCGGTATCAACAATATCCACAATCAAGTCGGCTAGGCCAACGATTGGGGCCAGCTCCATACCACCGTACAATTTGATGATGTCGATCTGGCGACCTTGTTCAGCGAAGTAACGCTTGGTCACATCAACAAATTTAGTCGCAACTTTTAAGCGGCCTTCTGGAAGTACAGCGCCTTTAAGGGCAGCGGTCATTAAGCGGCAAGTGGCGATTTTTAGATCAAGAGGTTCATATAGGTTTTCGCTATTGAACTCCATCAATACATCTTTACCGGAAATGCCTAGATCGGCTGCGCCGTATTCAACGTAGGTCGGTACATCGGCTGCTCGTATTACAAGCAGCTTGATATGATCGTGATTGGTATCGAAAATCAGTTTACGACTTTTGCTAATGTCCTCTGCCGGATGGATGTTTGCCTCGGCTAATAAAGGCAAGGTGTCATCCAAAATACGTCCTTTTGATAAGGCAATCGTGAGAGGCTGTGTCATAACGTTTTCAATCTTCTCTAAGTGTTCTTAATAAGCGAAGCATTCATTAATACTTCGCTATGAAAAAGAAAAATAAGCGTGTGCTTATTTTCCTGGTATGCGACGAATCTTAACACCTAAGATTTGTAGCTTTTCTTCAATACATTCGTAACCACGGTCAATGTGATAAATACGATCAACAATGGTATCACCCGTCGCAACTAATGCGGCGATAACCAATGAGGCTGAGGCGCGTAAATCGGTTGCCATAACCTGCGCTGAGCTTAAGATTTCTTTGCCCGTAACGGTCGCAACATTACCTTCAACATGAATATTTGCGCCCATGCGGACTAATTCATCAACGTGCATAAAACGATTTTCGAATACGGTTTCTTCTACCGTGCCCGTACCTTCGGCAATGCAATTCATAACCATGAATTGAGCTTGCATGTCGGTTGGGAATTCTGGGTGTGGCGCTGTGCGAACATTAACAGCTTTCGGACGACGACCTTCCATATCGAGAGAGATCCAATCGTCACCGCACTCAATTTTTGCACCGGCTTCTTCAAGCTTTGCGAGTACGGCTTCCATTAATTTTGGATCGGTATCTTTAACTTTTATTTTACCGCCAGTCACTGCAGCAGCTACCAAGTAGGTGCCTGTTTCAATACGGTCGGGAAGTACATCAAAAGAGCAACCATTTAACTGCTCAACCCCTTCGATGGTTAATGTACTCGTGCCACCACCTGTTACCTTAGCGCCCATGGCATTTAGGCAATTAATAAGGTCGACGACTTCAGGTTCACGTGCCGCATTTTCAATAACAGTGGTGCCTTCGGCTAATACAGCAGCCATCAATATATTTTCAGTACCGGTAACGGTGACCATTTCTAAATTGATGTGGGCGCCTTTTAAACGACCATCAGAACGAGCATGCACATAACCGTCGATAACTTCTACGGTTGCACCTAATGCTTCCATACCGCGTAAGTGCAGATCAACTGGACGACTACCAATCGCACAACCGCCAGGCAATGAAACAACAGCTTCACCGTAACGCGCCAACAATGGGCCCAATACAAGAATAGAAGCACGCATGGTACGCACTAACTCATAAGGAGCAATACGGCTGGTCATGGTTGAGCAATCTGTTTCAACACTCATATCTTCGTTGATAACAACCGATACACCCATGCAGCCTAATAGCTCGATCATGGTGGTGATATCGTGCAAGTGTGGCAAGTTGCCAACACGCATAACACCGTTCGCTAATAACGTGGCTGCAATAATAGGAAGCGCTGAGTTTTTCGCGCCTGAAATGCGAATTTCACCGTCAATGACAGCGCCACCTTCAATTAATAATTTATCCATAGAGTTTTATTATTCTTTTCGGCTTTTCTATTTTTTTTCAGCAGGAGTCAATGCGCTAATTTTCACAGCATGCACAGTCCCACCAGTAATAAGTTCGGTCAATGGTTTATAAACCATTTGCTGTCGTTTTACGGCCGACATACCTTCAAAGGCTGAGCTCACAACTTGAATTTCGTTGTGGTAGCCTTCTTCGATGGTGATTTCACTTTCTGGAAATTCTTTTTCTAACAATATTCGGATATCAGCTGAAGACATAAATCACCCGTGCTTATTTAATAGTTACTTAAAAATTTAATTAACGTTTGATTAGCATTGAACTAACGATGGCCAATAACAACCCAACAGGATTGTGGCGTTAATCATACAAAAGGCGTAATGATAGCGGATTTATGGGTTAAGACGAAGTATGTTCTGCAATCAGGTGGCAGGAATTCTCGCTAAATATAACTTAATTCAGCTTAAAAATGTCCTTGAGACCACTAAATTCAATAACATCCTGCATTTTTTGTGGCACATTAAGAAACTCAATCGTTACTTTTTTATCCAAACTGTAACGCTGCCAATCAAGCAGCAGAGCAATACCAACGCTGCTTGAGTGATTCACTTCAGCCAAATCCACTTGCCATTGTGATCCTGATTCGGCAATAAGGCGACGCCCCTGTTGTAACAGTACCTTGGCCGTTAACCGATCAAGGCGACCGGATAACTTAGCTTTTTGAGGGGTAATAGCAGTCAATGTTGCATTCATTGTTGCTGCATTCATCGTTGCCACTGAATTAGCGCTTTTATCTGTACTCATATTCGCGCCTTAATCTTCCGCTTTATTGAATAAGAACTGACCAATCAATTCTTCTAATACCAGCGCTGACTGCGTATCTTCAATAACACCGCCTTCTTCTAAGTACTCGTCATCAGCACCCACGGTCAAGCCAATGTATTTTTCACCCAGCAAACCTGCGGTCAGGATCGCCGCTGACGTATCGGTAGTCAGGGTCGACATGCTTTTATTAATTTCCATTTCAACGACGGCAACATAATCTTCAGCATCAAGATATACGTTAGTCACACGACCAATCGTAACGCCTGACATCGAAACTTTAGCGCGCTCGGTTAAGCCCCCTAAGTTTTCAAAATATGCCTTAATGGTATATTTATCCCCCGCGTCAGCGGTTGAAAGTCCACTGACTCGCAAGGCCATTAAAATAAGAGCGATTATGCCCATGACGATAAAAGCACCAACCGCTAATTCAACTAAACGTGTACGCATTTTTAAATACTTCCCAACATAATGGCTGTTAAAACAAAGTCTAGACCTAATACTGCTAACGACGCGACCACCACTGTTTGGGTCGTCGCTTTACTAATGCCTTCCGATGTAGGCATGGATTCAAACCCTTGATACACCGCAATCCAGGTAACAACTAAGCCAAATACCAATGACTTAATGAGCCCTTTAATAACATCATCATAAAAATCGACTGAGGCCTGCATATTCCCCCAATAAGCGCCTTCGTCGACGCCTAGCATATTGATGCCGACATAAGCGCCACCCCAAATACCCACGAGGCTGAATAATAACGCCAAGATCGGCATAGCGATAAAGCCTGCCCATAAGCGCGGAGTAATAATGCGCTTAAGCGGATCAACGCCCATCATTTCCATGGCAGAGATTTGCTCAGTCGCTTTCATTAAACCAATTTCAGCGGTTAACGCCGAACCTGCACGTCCCGCAAATAACAAGGCCGTCACAACCGGGCCGAGTTCGCGGATCAGCGTTAAAGAAACCATGGTTCCTAGTGCTGACTCCGAGCCAAAATCCGATAAAATCGTATAGCCTTGTAAGCCAAGCACCATGCCTACAAAGAAGCCTGCTACGATAATAATAGAAAGTGAACGAACACCGATAGAGTAAATTTGTTTTACTAAGTCTTTAAAGCCCGCACTGCCTGGTCCACCCCAAGGGATTGATGCCAGCAAAAACAGCCCTGCTCGGCCCAGCGCTTGTAATCGCCCTAAACCAAACTGCCCAAGTTTATGAATGGGGTCCAATATTTTATCGATTAAGCCCGTCATATTATTTCACCTGCTTAAAAAGGTCTGCACTGAAATCGTCAGCAGGAAAGTGGAAAGACACAGGCCCATCGGGCTCACCTTGCATAAATTGGCGGACTTGCTCAGATCCATTTTTAATAAGATTTTCAGGCGTATCAAAACCAATCACTTTACCCTCAGAAAGCAGGCAAACATAATCGGCAATCGAGCAGGCCTCGTCAATGTCGTGAGTAACTAAAACACTGGTTAAGCCGAGCGCGTCATTAAAACTTTTAATTAACTTTACAGTAACACCAAGGGAAATAGGATCGAGACCCGTGAACGGTTCATCGTAAAGCATCATTTCTGGGTCAAGTGCGATTGTACGAGCCAGAGCAACGCGACGAGCCATACCACCCGATAATTCAGCGGGCATTAAATCACGAGCACCACGCAAACCAACGGCTTCTAATTTCATCAAGACTAAATCTCGAATCATTGATTCTGGCAAGTCGGTATGTACACGTATAGGAAAAGCGACGTTATCGAATACGGATAAATCAGTAAACAAAGCTCCTGATTGAAACAACATCCCCATGGATTTTTTGCGCAGTTCAAATAACTGAGCTCGCTTCAGCGTAGGAACATCATGCCCATCGACCAGAATCGAGCCTGAATCAGGCAGCAATTGGCCACCGATTAAACGCAATAGCGTCGTTTTACCCGTGCCACTTGGCCCCATAATCGCGGTAACTTTGCCGCGTGGGATATCCAAATCTATTTTATTAAAAATCAAGCGGTCGCCACGAGTAAACGACATCCCTCGAATTGATACAAAAGCTTCTTCGCTGGACATTTATAATCTCTTATTTAAAGTCTCTTATTTATAGCGCGTTTTATCAGTTTACAATAAAGCATTCATTCCTGATGTAGCATAGCGGAATGTAAAACAACAACCATACACAGGCTAACGCATAATCCCTACAAGAACTATACGTTCTCATGGAACAAGCCATACCGACAATGAAAATTTACAGGTACAATAGCGCACTTTTTTTCTTGAGGCCTTAACATGACCCTTACCGCACTGACCCCAGCCATTGCCGCACTTTTAGCTGGCTTAGTCATTCTTGTTTGGAGCGCCGATCGCTTTGTACTCGGTGCCGCTGCGACGGCTCGCTTTATGGGAATATCCCCACTGGTTATTGGCCTAACGATTGTATCACTCGGAACCTCTGCTCCAGAGATGTTTGTATCGACCATGGCAGCGTTAGATGGTGCAGGTGGTTTGGCAATTGGTAACGTCATTGGCTCTAATATTGCCAACATTGCACTGGTGCTTGGTATAACCGCACTGGTTGCGGCCATTCCTATTCAGAAGAACTTGATCAAAAAAGAAATCCCTCTTTTATTACTGGTTACTATTATCGCTGGCTTAGTAATGGCCGATTTAATGCTGGATCTATTTGATGCTGTCATTTTGATCATTGCTTTAGTGGTCGCGATCTACTTATTGTTTCAACAAAGCAGTGACTCTGGTGAGGCCATTATTGATGAAGACGAACAAGCCGCGATTGATGAAATGCCTGCTAAAAAAGCTATATTTTGGTTAATCGTCGGTTTAGCTGCATTAATGGTCAGCTCTAAGATGCTGGTATGGGGCGCAACGTCGATTGCCCAAGCTTTCGGTATTAGCGATCTTGTGATCGGCTTAACCATTGTTGCAATCGGCACCAGCTTGCCAGAGCTCGCGGCCTCGGTTGCCAGCGCGTTAAAAGGCCACCACGATATTGCGATTGGTAATATTATTGGCTCGAACATTTTCAACTTATTGGCAGTACTGCCAATCCCAGGTCTCATTGCACCGTTAGTCATTGATAGCGCGGTGATCGAACGCGATTATATGGTCATGCTAGGATTAACGATTGGCTTAGTAGTTATCATTGGTTTGAGTTTCCGCCGTGGCATTATTCCTCGCTTTACTGGCGTCATTCTACTAGCTGCCTACGTTGCTTATATGGTTTTGCTGTACAGCCAAAGCGTGTAAGCAAAAACTTAACGTGCTGGGTTAACTAACTAAGAGCAATCAGATAGAGTGCTCTTAGTGAAAACCGTTTAATATAATCTTCACCGGCATATATTAATGCAAAAGATAATAAGCGTTAAACCTAAGCGCTATCATCTACATTAATAATAGATATTCATAAATAGATACTTATAACTAGACACTTAGAATAGACAATATGATGAACCTAGATTTTGATTTTAGTGCTTCTGGCATTCGTACCATTCAAATTGAACAAGAGGCGATTGCCAATCTAAAAAGCCACATTGGCGACGATTTTATTGGTGCTTGTAAGTACATGCTTGCCTGCCAAGGTCGCGTTGTTATTACGGGTATGGGGAAATCGGGTCATATCGGTAAAAAGATTGCAGCAACATTAGCCAGCACCGGTACGCCGTCATTTTTTGTACACCCTGGCGAAGCAAGCCATGGTGATATGGGCATGATTACGAAAAACGATGTGGTTATTGCCATGTCGAACTCAGGCGAAACGGCCGAAGTAACCAGCTTACTCCCTCTTTTAAAACGCCTACACATTCCTGTTATCAGCATGACAGGGAAGCCAGGCTCAACGCTTGCACTAGGCAGTCATTGTCATTTAGACACCAGTGTTGCAGAAGAAGCTTGTCCGTTAGATTTAGCGCCAACGTCAAGCACAACCGCTGCTTTAGTGATGGGCGATGCGCTCGCTATTGCACTATTAGAAGCTCGTGGCTTTACCGCCGAAGAATTTGCGTTTTCTCATCCGGGTGGCAGCTTAGGCCGTCGTCTGTTATTGAAAGTTGAAACCTTGATGCACTCTGGGGATGAAATGCCTAGAGTCCTACCCAGTACTCCTCTTGCTGAAGCGCTAATGATTGTGACGTCTAAAGGTTTAGGTATGACGACCGTGATCGATGAGCAAGGCCAGCTGCAAGGTGTGTTCACCGATGGTGATTTACGTCGTGCCATCGACAACGGTGTGGATATTCGCCAGAGTCAAATTGCTAGCTTAATGACTGTAGGGGGTAAAACCACCAGTCCAGATTTATTAGCCGCAGAAGCCTTAACGGTAATGGAAGACAGTAAAATCAACGCCTTAGTTGCGATGAAAGACGGTTTACCTGTTGGCGTTATCACTATGCACGACATGCTGAAAGCAGGTGTTGTATAAATGATGCGTAAGCGCTTTTTATTATTGTTTATTGTTGCAGCGGTAGGTCTCGGTCTTTTGTGGATCGAAGACTATACGACCCAAAGCACTCAAGAAAACACAGAAGGCGTTTCTTTATTACCCGACTATTATGGCGAAGGTCTAAAAAACCGAACCTTTAATGATCGTGGTGAACTCGAGCATCAATTTGATGCTCGACGTTCGGTACACTTCCCGTCACAACGATTGACCGAGCTTACCGAACCAAGAGTTAAAACCATCGCCGATGATGGTGAAGTATGGATTATTCAGTCGCGCTCCGGCACCCATTTTGAAGACGACAAACGACTAATACTGAAAGACGATGTGCAGGTTTCACCACTAGAATCTCCCGCATTGAGCAATAGTGAAGACGCTGCAATCATTCGAACTAATAAACTCACTTTTTTCACTCAATCTAAAATCGCTAAAACAGACCAGCCTGTTGAAGTCATCAGTCTACAAGGTCATATCGATGCCGTCGGTATGATCATTACCATTGACCAACACCGTGTTGAATTTTTATCACAGGTAAAATCCAAATATGTTCCTTAAAACTCTATCGGCCATACTAATACTTTTGACAAGTGCTCATGCACTTAGTCTAGAAAGTGATGCTAATGCTGAAATCACCATTCAATCAGACCGCGCCAACTTTGATCGCAAAACGGGCATCGCTATTTATATTGGCAATGTTATTTTACAACAAGGTACGTTGTTGATTAATGCTGACGAAATCACGCTTTACAGCGACCAGAATCAACAGCTGAACAAAGCCGTCGCCAAAGGCAAACCAGCACACTTCCAACAACAAATGAAAGGCGATAAAGGCTTAACAAAAGCACAAGGTCATCTTATTACGTACATGACCCAGGATAAAAAAGTCTCCTTATTAACAGAGGCTGTGCTTGAACAAGAAGGCAATTCTTTCAGTGGCAATTACATCAACTACAACATAATCAACGAACAGATAACCGCGAAGGGTCAAATAGAGACACAAGGTACGCCTTCAGGTGAACAACCTAGCGGCCGAATTAAAATGATTATTCAACCTGCAAAATCTGCGGAGAAAAATAATAATGAAGACGCTTAAAGCAGCCAACCTTGCCAAAAGCTACGACGGTCGCCAAATCGTAAAAGATGTCTCATTAGAAGTTAAAAGTGGCCAGATCGTGGGTCTACTAGGCCCTAATGGTGCGGGTAAAACGACGTGTTTTTATATGATCGTCAATCTAGTGCAGGCCGACCACGGTACCGTCAGTATCGATGGTCAAGACATCAGTCACTTGCCAATGCATGGTCGCGCACAGAAAGGGATTGGCTACTTGCCACAAGAAGCATCAATTTTCCGTAAGTTATCCGTTGCTGATAATATTATGGCGATCCTTCAAACCCGCAAAGATCTAAGTAAGACCGAGCGCAAAGTGCAGCTTGAAGTTTTACTCGATGAATTTCATATTCAGCATATTCGCGCAAGCTTAGGCATGGCGCTTTCGGGCGGAGAACGTCGCCGTGTTGAGATTGCTCGCGCATTGGCTGCTGAGCCGTCATTCATTCTACTCGATGAGCCTTTTGCCGGTGTTGACCCTATTTCGGTTGCCGACATTATGGCGATTATTCGCCAGCTAAAAGACCGTGGAATTGGTGTTTTAATCACCGACCATAACGTTCGTGAAACTCTAGCTATTTGCGAGAAAGCCTATATTGTTGGAGGCGGTCATATCATTGCTGAAGGCACATCAGAAGATATTTTAAATAATCAACAAGTAAAAGATGTTTATTTAGGCCATGACTTCAAGCTTTAGCATATACTTAAAGTCAGTACACTGTATTATCGAAGAGCGCGGGCTTTACTAAGCGCTTCTAAGTTATTGTAATAATATGATTTTTTTAAAGAGTGATTGTCCTACTGTATGAAAGCGTCATTGCAATTAAAAATCGGCCAGCAACTGACTATGACACCTCAGCTGCAGCAAGCTATTCGCCTGTTACAGCTCTCTACTCTTGATTTACAAGCTGAAATTCAAGAAGCGCTTGAGTCCAACCCCATGCTTGAGGTTGAAGAAGCGGAGCATCAGTCTAGCGATAGCCCGAGTGAACGTACCGATCAACACGATTCTATTGCCAGTGCAGACCTTAATAGCAATGCTAACAATGACTCGAACTTTGACAGTAATAGCCAAGATAATAGCTCTGAAACATCAACAGAAGATCACCTAAGTGGCGATACTATTCCCGATACCGCTGCGGATGAACTGCCCATTGATAGCCAATGGGAAGATTCTTATCAAGCAAGTGCCGGAGTAAGTTCAAGTGCGGGCTCTGTCGATGATGACTTTGATCACGACGGCCGTAATAGCACCACTGACAACCTACAAGACCATGTTTTATGGCAGCTTAATTTAACCCCGATGAGTCCGACCGATAATGAAATCGCCATGGCACTTATTGATGGATTGGGCGATGACGGCTACTTATCTGTTAGCCTTGAAGATATTCTTGAAAGCCTTGATGAGTCGCTGGAAGTTGAAGAAGATGAAGTGCTCGCAGTATTACATCGCTTACAGCAGTTTGAACCCGCTGGAGTATTCGCTCAAGACCTGCAAGATTGCCTTCTATTACAGTTAAAACAGCTGCCTGAAAATACCCTTTGGCTTAGCGAAGCCAAAATAGTCATCGAACACCACATCGCCTTATTGGGCAGTAAAGATTACGCTCAGGTCATGCGTAAAACTAAGCTCAGCGAAGACAGCCTCAAAGAGGTATTGCGCTTAATACAAGAACTGACTCCTCGCCCGGGTGAGTTAATCATTTCAGAACAATCTGAATACGTTATTCCTGATGTCATTGTCCGTAAAATCAAAGGCGAATGGCGAGTAGAGCTTAACCCCGAAATCGCGCCTAAATTACGAGTAAATAACGAATACGCCTCGTTAGTTAAAAGAGCCGATAACAGCCCTGATAACGCTTATTTAAAAGACAACCTACAAGAAGCACGCTGGTTTATTAAAAGCTTATTGAGTCGTAACGATACTTTGTTAAAGGTCGCGACTAAGATTGTTGAGTTCCAAGAAGAGTTTTTTGAAATCGGCGACGAAGGCATGAAACCTCTCGTCTTACACGATATAGCCGAGGCGGTAGAGATGCATGAATCCACCATTTCACGTGTAACAACACAGAAATTCATGCACACTCCGAGAGGGATTTTTGAGCTTAAATATTTCTTCTCCAGCCATGTCAGCACCGATAGTGGTGGCGAGTGTTCATCGACAGCCATCCGCGCGATGATCAAAAAATTGATTGCTGAAGAGCCTTTAAAGAAACCTCTCAGCGATAACAAGATTGCCACGATCCTTGGGGAGAAAGGCATTCAGGTTGCACGTCGTACGGTCGCTAAATACCGTGAGGCAATGATGATTCCACCGTCAAATGAACGAAAACGTTTATTTTAAACGCTGGCCATATAGGTCTATGTGAGCGTAAACAGTGGAATAAAATAGTTGTAGAAAGAAAGTCCAAAGGTAAACTAGGAGTAACTTATGCAAATAAATATCAGCGGTCACCACATTGAGCTAACCACTGCATTAAAAGACTATGCAGAAGAAAAAATTAAACGTCTTGAGCATCATTTTGATCAAATAACACGTTCAGACATTACCTTAACGGTAGAAAAAACAAGGCACAAAGCAGAGTGTAATATGCACGTCAGCGGCAGCGATTTACACGCGTCAGCCGAAGATGATGATATGTACGCTGCCATTGACAGTTTATCCGATAAACTCGATCGCCAATTACTCAAGCATAAAGAAAAACTTGTTGCTAGAAACAAGGGCCAAGGCTAAAAGGTTGAAGGTAAGAAATGAAGGCTAAGCATTAAATGAACTCTGCGATTGATTCCATTTTGACCCCAGAGCGCACCGTAAAAAGTGCGCCACTCTCAAGCAAGAAGAAAGTTTTAGAATACCTAGGCAGTTTTATTGCCGACCATATTTCTGAAAGCTCTGCTGACGAAATCTATGAGCGCTTATTAAATCGTGAGCGTATGGGAAGTACTGGTATTGGTGAAGGTATTGCAATTCCTCACTGTCGCTTGAAGCAGTGTGATAAAACATTTGGTGTTTTGTTGCAGCTTGAAACCCCCATAGACTTTGATGCGATTGATCGACAACCCGTCGATTTGATTTTCGCCCTATTAGTTCCAGAAGAAGCCACCGATGAGCACTTAAAAACCCTCAGTATGTTGGCCCAAAAACTCAGCCAAGCTGATTACCGCGATGCGTTACGCAATTCTACTGATTCACAAAACCTTTATCAAAGAGCGATATCTTAACAGCTAAGCCGTTGTTATTTGGCTATGCCCAACAGAATTAAGGAAGTCTCATGGAAACGGAAATGCGTTTAGTCATAATCAGTGGTCGTTCTGGCTCAGGAAAATCAGCCGCTCTTAATGTGCTAGAAGACCAAGGTTTCTATTGCATTGATAACCTACCACTCGGCTTATTATCGACACTGATCGAGCAAGCCCAGCAGCAAACCTACGGCCCTAAAATTGATAACGAAGTCTCCCTGCAACGACTCGCCGTTAGCATTGATGCCCGTAATGCCGCTCAAGATATGGGTAAATTCCCCTCAACTCTTAACAGCATTAAACAAGGTCCTTTTAAGGCTGAAGTATTATATCTTGATGCCCATAAAGACACCTTAATGCAGCGATTTAGTTCAACTCGTCGCAAGCACCCGCTCACCAATAGCGACACATCATTGGATGAAGCACTCGAGAGCGAAAACACTTTATTACACTCCATCAGTGATTTGGCCGATCTCAGCTTAGATACCACGCACCTCTCTGTGCATGAATTACGCAGCTTAATTAAATTGCGCATCAGTAATAAAAAATCAGCGGACATGGCGCTGCTCTTTCAATCTTTCGGATTTAAACATGGTATTCCGGTTGATGCCGATCTCGTATTTGATGTTCGTAATTTGCCCAATCCTTATTGGGACCCGAGCTTGCGTCAATTCACAGGCAAAGACCCTGAAATCATCGAATTCTTACAAAAAGAGCCTCTTGTGCAAGAAATGCTCTCTGATATAAAAAACTACTTAATAAAGTGGCTCCCAAGCTTTGAACAAGCCAACCGCAGCTACATGACGGTTGCCATTGGTTGCACTGGCGGCCATCATCGGTCAGTATTTATCTCTGAAGCCTTAACAAAATTATTTACTGCACAGTTCGACAACGTGCAAGTCCGCCATAGAGAGCTGCCTGAGTTATGATTAAAACCAATACGCTCATTATAAATAAGCTCGGACTGCATGCCCGCGCTGCTTCAAAGCTCGTGACTACGGCCTCGTCGTTTTCTAGCCAAATTAAAATAGGTCATGAAACACAAATGGCCGATGCTAAAAGCATTATGGCGGTCATGATGTTAGCCGCCTGCAAAGGTACTGAGCTTTGCTTAGAGATTGAAGGACATGACCAAGACCAAGCCTGCGCAGCGGTCCTTGATTTAATTAACCGCCGCTTTGACGAAGACGAATAGCCCCTCTATTCTTAAAAACCCTGAATATCACTTTAAAAACAGCCGGTTAGCTCAAAATTTTTCTCTCCTCCCAACATGTCCAGATAGCATACTGACGCTTTACCAGCTAGAATAAGCGCATTACCCTTCTGTTATCCTCATTTAATAAGAGCGGCGCTATGGGCCAACAAAATCAACGCGCGAAAGCAAAACTGCATAGCATTAATGCCGCGCTTGAAAGCGGTGGTCTGCAAGAAGTAAAACGCACAATCAATATCGGCTTAGCACCCGCTGAAGTTGCTCACCTCATTGAGTCATCCCCTCCTAAAGTCAGAAAAATGCTGTGGGAGTTGGTTGAAACAGAAAATGAAGGTGAAATTCTTCAACATCTAAGTGATGAGATCAGTGCCGATTTCTTAAATGAGATGAGCACTGAGCAACTCGTCGACCTTACGTCAGAACTTGATACCGATGACGTCGTCGATTTATTACAGCAGTTGCCCGAGAAACAAAGTAATGACGTGCTGCGAGGCATGGACAGTGAAAACAGAAGTCGTTTAGAGGCTGTTCTTTGCTATCCAGAAGACAGTGCTGGCGGCTTGATGAACACCGATACGGTGACAGTCCGTGCGGATGTCACCCTGGACGTTGTTTTGCGCTATTTGCGACGCCATCGTTCTCTGCCTGAAATGACTGATAATTTGTTGGTCATTAACCGCAATAACGAGTTCATTGGCATTTTACCCATCAATAAATTATTGGTGAGTGACCTAAACCAAACCGTACGTGAAGTGATGACAACGGATACTCAAATTATCCATGCATCACTCGACGAAGAAGATGTGGCAAAGATCTTCGAACGTCACGATTTAGTTTCCGCGCCGGTTATCGATAATCACGGAAAACTGATTGGCCGTATTACCATTGATGACGTGGTTGATGTTATTCGAGATACCGCCGACCACTCAATGATGAGTATGGCGGGTTTAGATGAAGAAGAAGATACGTTTGCACCCGCCTTTAAAACTGGGCGTCGTCGCGCTGTTTGGTTGGGAATTAATTTAATAACCGCTTTCATTGCATCGGCTGTGATCGGGTTATTCAGCGACACTATTGAACGCTTAGTCGCACTTGCGGTACTTATGCCCATTGTTGCCAGTATGGGCGGTATTGCAGGGAGCCAAGTTTTAACTTTAGTGATTCGTGGTCAAGCATTAGGACACATCAGTAGCGGCAATATAGGCTGGCTATTAAATCGAGAATTAGCGGTTGGCTTTTTCAACGGTCTGTTATGGGCTGCTGTTATTGGAGGCATAACACTGTTTTGGTTTAACGACGCTTTATTAGCAGGCATTATTGCCGCTGCTATTATTATTAACTTAGTTGTCGCTGTTCTTAGTGGAGCAGCGCTTCCTATTATACTGAAACGCCAGAGCATTGATCCTGCGCTCGCGGGAGGCGTGATACTTACAACCATTACTGACGTTGTAGGTTTCTTCTCCTTCTTAGGTTTAGCCAGTATACTTTATTTATAAAAGGCAGCTTTATCATGGCCAAGAAAAAGAAAGATCCGTTCGCGGAAGAAATTGAATACGAGATTGTCAGCAAATCAGAAATGAAACGCGACATGATAGAACTGCAAGAGCTGGGTGAGCGTATTGTTGCTCTACCACGTAAAAAAGCCATGGAACTTCCGCTTTCTGAAATGATGAAAGCTGCGGTACGGGAAACAGAACGCGTCGGTAAAAACGAAGCGATGCGTCGTCACATGCAATACATTGGCCGCCTTATTCGTAGCGAAGATATCGAAGCCGTTCGTGAAGCGTTGGACTTATTAGACCCTTCCACAGAGGCTTACGGTCGAGTGACTGGCCAGCAAGAACAATGGCGTACTCGTTTGGTTAAAGATCCTGATGCTATCGTTGATTTTATCGAGCAGTTCCCTAGCGTTAATCGACAGCACTTGCGGACCTTAATTCGTAACGCCGCGAAAGAGATGAGTACTGAGCCGCCAAAAGCAGGCAGCAACTATAAAAACTTGTTTCAAGCTATTAAAGAACAGTACAACCAAAAAGACGATTAATCATCGCTCTCCCATTGCGAATCAGCAGGCTCGTATTTACAACGTGCGTTGATGGTTCGCAATCGGCATTTTCCGTCGAATGCGCTCAACCTCAGATAAATCTATTTCTGCAATTGCGATCCCCTGCCCGGTAGGCAACTGATCTAATATTTCTCCCCACGGAGAAATCACCATAGAGTGACCAAAGGTACGGCGTTTATCATCGTGCTGCCCCCACTGATTCGCCGCTAACACATAGCACTGCTGTTCAATCGCTCGAGCTTGTAATAATGTCTGCCAGTGTGCTTTTCCTGTGGTCTCAGTAAACGCAGCCACCACTGAAATAATATCGGCGCCTGCTTTTCGCAAGTGGTCAAACAGATAAGGAAAGCGAAGGTCATAACAAATCGTTAAACCGACATTGCCATAAGGTGTTGGAAAGACCTTTATTTCATCTCCGGATAAAAACATATCCGATTCACGATAGCGTCCTTGAGCATCATCGACATCAACATCGAACAAATGAAGTTTATCGTAATATCCCAGCTCTTCACCTTCATCATTATAAAAATAGCACCGCGGATACACCTTGCTCGTTTGCGGGTCTAACACAGGGATGGTGCCACCAATAAGATAGACCTTATTATTTTTTGCCCAAGCCGACATTCGGCTGCGTAACGTCCCCAGTACTGTTATTTCTTGCCGTCCCAGTGCTAAATATTTTTGACTGTCGTAACACGCAAAAACTTCTGGTAACGCAATAATATTAGCGCCTTGTTTGGCGGCGGCTTGTATTTGTAATTCAACAGCCGCTAAGTTTTTTTCAACATTTAGCCCCGTTGTGATTTGTATGGCCGCTAATTTGGCGGTTAGCTTTTTTGAATCATTAGTCTTCATATCAGTCATCGTCGTCATCTCCTCCTAGACCAAAAATATCTAAAAATCGATCCTTAAAGCTGCGGCTTTTTTTGCCCTCTAACGCATTATCAAACGCTTGATCAATTTTCATTTTAGGGTTTTCGATCGTACCACTGACGGTATAGCTGGCGCTGGTAAATCGCTCTAACTCTTCGCCAATCAATTTTTCTGTTACGTAAATTGCTCCCGCTATTTGCGGTGCAAACCCTGCCAATACAGCCACTAGGGGTAAACTACTGGTAATTGGAAAGGTAACTACCAGCTTTTGATTTATCTCATCGGTATTAAAATTTACCGTACCACTTGATTGAAACTTAGCCGAAGGACCGTCAATCAATAATGGGTCGGCAAACGTCACTACCCCATCGGCAATCGATAAGCGGGTTTTTAATACATCGAACACCACCCCTGCTTCATATAAGTCAGAAAAATCGAGCTGCAAGCGGCGGCTAATAGAGTTGAAGTTTAAGACGCCAAATGCTTTTAGCGCACCGGTATTATCACTGATTAATACGCCTTTTTTGATACTTACTTTCGTCAGCCCAGTTAATGTTCCGTAGTTAAAGCCTGCGGGTGAACCTCGCCATTTTAAATCGGTATCAAACTTAGCACTCTTAGCCTCAATAGAAGCCACTTTACGAAAAGCTCGCTGACTATCGCCTAAGTTATCGGTTTCTATCCGTAATAAATTTAAATGCGTGCTATGTCCTTGCTCGTCTTTTCGCCAGTCAATATCACCTTTAATGACTAAATTTTTCGTTAGAGAGTCATTAATATGAATCTTGGTGAGCTCCTCCTCTTGACGCATGGTCATATCCCAACGCCCAAAGTTTCGAGTTCCGAAAAATATTTCTGCCACCGTCATATCAATACTAGGAATCGAGCGTGGATCAAAATCTTTTAATGGATCAACCGTGTTTGCAGCACCAAATTTTGTTTCATCATTTGTACCACCAGCCGTAACAGGCAAGTGTATGTAATCCAAGTCCATTACGATCGCATGAGTGGCCATGTCGTCGGGTAGATTAATTTTACCTTTTATTAACTCACTGTCTAAAATGAAGTCCCACTGGTTCCATTTATAATTACCCGTAATGTGGCTAGGCCCCATCATCTGTTGCCAAACATTGACTTCTGGTGCTGATAAATCAATGTGAGTTAGCACAGCAGTCTTTTTCTTTTCTTCACCCTGTGTATCACTAGGCTCTGGTTTGATGTGATTCCAAAATTCCCACCACGCTTTTGCATCCAGCTCATGCGGTATGTTTCCAACGATGCTTAAACCATCATCACTGGGTAAATACGTTTGCGTAGTCCCTAAATAAATCTGTCCACGTTTCAGTTCACCGTCTTCCATTGCCACGACGCCATTCGCCAGTTCTCCATAGCGGAAGTCTATACGTAAATCACGGGTTTTTTTAACCGACATACTAAAGGGTAATACTTGGTCATCTTGCTTCGCGAAAGGTAAAGGCGCATCGATATTAATACCGCGTAAATCACTGGCAATATTTAATAACAATCCGCCACGCTCAACCGGTCGAATATTAAAATCCAAGGTGTAGTTCAACTCGCCGCTGACAGGTTTAAGCATAAAGAGCGGCAGCCATGTTTTGATTGCGTCAGTTTTCGCTTTGCCATGGGCGTTAATATGAATATCAAACCCTGCGGCTTCTTTTGTGGACGTGATATCCGCAGTGGCTAATCCCGCAAATACATTCGCCTGTATCGCCTTAGCGGTGAGTCCTAAATCGGAATCAAATTCGATCATACCGTTGATATTGTCAAAAGATAAACCGAGGTCCGTCATCGCAATATCAACATCACTCAACTGACTATTAACGCGAATACTTAATTCTTTTTTATCATCATTTTCAGATAATGGAATGTGTGCATACAATTCACTTTCTATTGCTCCCTTCACTTGCCAAAAATCAAATACCCCTGCGACTTGTTCTTTCAACGGTGTTTCAGAAAAGTATTTAATACCCTCACTCGCATCACCGGCTAGCGCGCCACGTAATGTTATCCAGGTAGTTTCCTCACTATCGCGACGCACTTTAACCTGTGTACTGTTAGGAAGTAGTTCGCCGCCTAACGTTGTACCTTTATGTACCCAGACATCGACATTAGGCACATCCACCATAAGGTTCGCTTTTACTTGAGAAACCTCTGGCCAGCCTGCAAGGTAGGTTAAGTCGGCCTTTAGAATGTCAGCATAAAGCTGAACCGTTTGGCTATTTTCGGGCAACTCCGACGCTAAACTGCTGGAGTATAAAAAGCTGGCTTGAGTCGCCTGACCCGATTTTATATTTTCATTCAGCCAATTAGAAACACCGACTGCGACATCTTTAGGCACAAAAACCTGCTGATCAACCAGTTCGAGATTTTGAATACCCAGCAATAGATTTAACTGCGGCTCCATAAGCGTTTCTTTGAGCGGCGTGTACAGTGAAAAGCTGCCATTCAGACTTGTTTGCTGATACTTTGCGCGCAAACTTGGGGCGACTAATCTTAGATATTCCGGATCAATTTGCCAAAAGATGTCACTTTTAAAATCCGTTAATGGCCAACCATCGGTATATAAATCTGGAAAGTGCAGTAGAGCATCAATACCCTGAGTTTTAAGCACGCCCTTCTTTGCATCAAAATCCAGCGTAGCCGTTAAATTCTCAACCGTAGGAATGCCTTTCCAGCCCTGAATACTGGCTTCTGTAAGATCAAGACTCACTCCCCACGCCCACTGTTGCTCTGGGATCATATTAATTCTTACTTGCTCGACCAAACCGATCGGCTGTAAGTTAGTAATATATTGCAGATATTTTTCTGGCAAAACTTTAAAGTCTTGCAGCCAAAAAGCTGTTTGCGCTAAATCAATTTTGTTTAATGCTAGCTGCAAACCACCCGAAAGATTCGGCAACCAACTAATGCGTCCATTGGGTTTGGGCGGTGTAATGTCCGAAAGCCAATCAACGTCACTATCAAACCAAAGGTGCCACTCATCATCACTGCGTCGCCCCGCTAACGTAATTCGTCCATCACGAAAGCTGATGTCTTTAGACTGTTCATCATTATTTTTTAATAAAGAAAATTCAGGTAAATCGATATAGCCATCGAGACTATCTATACGACCATCTTCTACGTCTACCCATAGGCGCGCACCTGCCATGAGTTTTTCAACTTGCCAATCAGAGCTGTACTTGGGAATCCAAGGCTCCCATGGCTGAGTCGCTAACTGCAAATATCCTTTGCCGTTATGGTCGCTGAAATCCCACAGATCTCCCTCAACTTCAAACTGAGTGGTTAATCGTGCAGCACTTTCACCTAGTTGAACTTCACCTTCTAACCAATGCTTCAAACCTTTATTACGTAAGCGCAGGTCTAAAATTGTAATATCTTTTACAACTTGATCATGAGTTTGAATGGAAACTTGCCAATTGTATAAATGGATTTCTCCTTGCTGGCCGAGCAATTCCAACCAAAGCGGTTTATCACCCGCCCAAAAATCTTGCTTTGTTTTACTGCTATCACCGGAAGCTAATAAAAAATGACTCAGAGACCAGTTGCCTTGTTCATCTTGAGAAAAGGGTAATTTCACACCAGCAATATCGATTTGATCAAAGACGGGAACGCGATAGAAAAGGCTCGCACTAACATCCAGCTTGGCTTCTAAACGCTGTATTTTTAACCCCTGCTCAGGGTCGCCTAGCTGGATATTGTTAACTTGTATCCGCGGAGAGAACCAAACCCAATCTCCCGTTATCGACTCAATATCAACGACCACGCCGAGCTGCTCAGAGAGTACTTTTTCAACATCCAGCTCTAAGGTTTCAACCAGTGGAATCAACTGTCGACCCAAGCTGGTATAGAGCGCAAGTAACACTAAGCACACAACACCTGTCAGCCAGAGCTGAGTCCAAATAAATCTCAACCCGCGTATCATGATAAACCGCGTTGGTTAAGGTAAAACGATATCATACTGATCCTGCGTATAATTGGATTCAACCTGCAGCTTGATGGTTTTTCCCATAAAAGCTTCCAAGTCAGCCAAGCTGCTTGAGTCTTCATCTAACAATCGATCGATCACTGCCGTCGATGCTAAGACAAGATAACAACTGGCATCGTAAGCGCGCTCTTCTCGTAAAATTTCACGGAAGATATCGTAGCAAATAGTTTCTGCAGTTTTAACCGTACCGCGACCATCACAACACGCACAAGCCTCTGTGAGCATCTGCCCTAAGCTTTCTCGAGTTCTCTTACGCGTCATTTCAACTAAACCAAGATCTGAGACTCCGCTAATTTTTGTTTTTGCATGATCCTTTTCTAAGACTTTCTCTAACATGCGATGCACTTGGCGCTGATGCTCAACATCCATCATGTCGATAAAATCTAGAATAATAATACCCCCAAGATTACGCAGTCTTAGTTGGCGTCCAATGGCGGTCGCAGCTTCTAAGTTGGTTTTGAAGATGGTTTCTTCAAGGTTGCGGCGACCAACAAAAGCTCCCGTATTCACATCAATAGTCGTCATTGCTTCGGTTTGATCGATCACCAAGTAGCCACCGGATTTTAGCGGCACTTTGCGCTCTAGCGCCCGCTGCATTTCATCCTCAACACCATAAAGATCTAAAATAGGACGCGGGCCTGGATAGTATTCTAACTGCGGTAAAATCTCTGGCACAAACTGTTCAACAAATTTTTCAATACGCTGATACGTCTCTTTTGAATCGATAAGAACACGGGTGATTTCCGGGCGTGAATAGTCTCGCATTGTCCGCAAAAACAAAGGCAGTTCGTCATACACTAAGCTGGGGACTTTCGCGCCCTTTAGGCGCTCACCTAATGTAACCCACAAGCGTTTTAAATAACGAGTATCGGCATTAATTTCTTCTTCGCCCGCACCTTCAGCGGCGGTACGAAGAATGAAACCACCTTTACCCGTAAGCGCTTCATTTTTAATACTAGCGGCCACCAAAGCGCGTAAACGATCGCGCTCTTCAGTGCCGTCAATGCGTTGCGAAACACCAACATGATCCGTATCGGGCATATACACCAAATAGCGTGATGGAATGGCAAGCTGATTGGTTAAACGCGCACCTTTACTAGAAATAGGATCTTTAGTTACTTGAACGACTAACTTTTGCCCTTCGTGCAACAAGCTCATAATAGGAGTTTGTGCATCACCGCCAATAATATCCGACGCATGAATAAAACCCGCTCTCTCCAAGCCAATATCAACAAAAGCCGCTTGCATGCCCGGCAGTACCCTAACAACCTTCCCTTTATAAACATTACCCACTAAGCCGCGTAAGTGTTCACGTTCAATAAAGACTTCTTGCAGCACGCCATTTTCCACCACGGTGACTCGGGTTTCTGTTGGGGTAACGTTTATTAATATCTCTGCTTTCATAATTGCCAAAATGCTATATTGAATTGGTTGAGTAACTGTGCAGTTTCGCACAGGGGCAAGCCGACAACGTTGCTATAACTGCCCGTAATAGATTCGACAAAAACAGCACCAAGCCCTTGAATGCCATAGCTACCGGCTTTATCCTGAGGCTCACCGCTATGCCAATAAGCGTCAATTTCAGCATCGGATATGTTCCGAAATCTCACTTTGGTTGTGACAACTTTTTGCAGGATTTTATCCTGACTGTGCAGACCTACAGCACTCATGACGATATGCTCACGCCCTGAAAGCTTTGTTAAAATTTCTTTTGAATGACTCAAAGACTCAGGCTTAGCCAAGATCTGACCATCGCATACCACGGTCGTATCGGCGGCTAAGATAACCTTAGTTAATTTTTCTGTGGTTGATAATAATCCAAATCCGGCCGCGGCTTTTTCTTTGGCTAAACGCAAAACATACTGCTCGGGTTCTTCTGCCAAAGCGACATCTTCATTGATATCAATACTTAGCTGCGTAAAAGCTACGCCGATTTGCTGCAGTAATTCTTTGCGTCGAGGTGATGTAGACGCTAGCACAAGGGATTGCGACATAGCATTATCTCAACTTTTGATAGGTATTAGATAACAGCAGATATAACCAAGGCCAGACGAGTGCGCTGACTAAGGCTGGTAGCCATAAAGATAAAGGTTTATGCATGTCACCTGTCGCGACCATCACCCAATAAACTACGAGCTGGTAACAACATAATAATAAAAAGATAACACCCGCTTGCTGAGCAACATTAAAAACTCTTAAGCGCTGGTACATAAGCTGAAGCACATACAATACAACCGCAAAACCAACCACTGAGCTACCTAATGGAATGCCTTGCTGCACATCTAGCAGTAATCCTAATGGCCACACCCACCAGAAGTTAATTAACTTAGGAGCCTGAAGCTGCCAGAAAACAAAGATCATGAGTACCCACTCAGGTACAAACCAATCCATAAAATCGACCAGCGGAAAGTACTGTAAAATAAACCCAATACAAAGGGTGAATATTAAAAAGATATAAGCTCTAGCCGACATCACTTTTGCTCCCATAATGTTTTCGGGGGCACATGACTCGCATTTTCACTGAAGACCAATAGCATGTGACGGCTTCTATCCAATTTTGCACTCGGTGTAGCGGTAACAACCGCAAACGCTTTACCGGGGAAATGTTCTATTTTGGCAACCTTCGCTACCGGATAACCTCGAGGGTAACGATTACCTAAACCTGAACTGACTAATGAATCACCGACTTCGATGTCGGCTGTATCAGGCACGTAGATTAAATTAAGATCACCCAACTGGCCTGACCCTACGGCAATAGCTCGCACACCATTGCGGTTAACCTGCACAGGAATCGCATGGTTTGAATCGGCAATTAATAAAATTCGGCTACTATGAGGTAAAACATCAATCACCTGCCCCATGAGACCATGACTGTCCAATACAGGCTGACCAATAAAAACCTTATCTTCGCTGCCTTTGTTAATAACAATTTGCTGACTGAACGGATCAGGGTCGACCGAGACTAACTCAGCGACAATGACACTTTCACTTATGCGATCAGAAGCACCCAGTAATTCACGCAGCTCAATATTTTCGGCTTCTAAAGAAATAAGGCGTTGTATTTTTTGCCCAAGAATTAAATTACGCGCCGACAGTTCAGCGTTATCAAGCTCAAGCTGTTGTCGGCTTTTAGCAGAATCGCCAAACCAATCCATAAGCACAGAAGGCGTAGAAGCAATGAGATGTAAAGGGTAAAGGGCATAACCCAATGCATAGCGTACAGGTTTAAAGTGCTGACTATGATTATCGAACCACATAAGAGCGATAGATAAACAAAGAATGCCGACCAAGCGCGAAGCATGTAATGGGGTTATTTCAATAGGGGATTTAATAACCTGATCCTTTTTCAATCCACGTATCGTTCAACTATACAAGGAAAGCGGTTACAGGATAAGGTTTAAAAGGCTAAAAGCGCGATAAAATCACGCTTGTAGCCGTTTGAGCAGAATACAGAAAAGTTTTCTGTATTTATCGATCAGCCGCTAGCATTTCTAGCTGAATATCCGTTGCGCTCTCTAAAAACATACCGCCACCACGAGCCACACACGTTAGTGGATCATCAGCAACCAAAACAGGCAAACCTGTTTCTTCGCTAAGCAACTTATCCAGATCACGTAATAAAGCACCACCACCGGTCAATACCAAACCACGCTCAGCAATATCAGAGGCTAGTTCTGGTGGAGCTTGCTCTAATGCTGCTTTTACTGACTGTACAATGGCCGCTAACGACTCTTGCAAAGCGTCTAAGATCTCATTGGAGTTCAACGTAAAACTACGTGGAATACCTTCGGCTAAGTTACGTCCGCGAACATCAATTTCACGCACTTCACCGCCAGGGTAAGCGGTGCCGATTTCTTGCTTAATACGTTCAGCGGTTGCTTCACCAATTAAGCTGCCGTAGTTACGACGAACATAAGCAACAATGTTTTCATCAAAGCGATCGCCACCCACTTTCACAGATTCAGCGTATACAACACCGCTCAAAGAAATAATCGCAACCTCTGTCGTACCACCACCGATATCGACCACCATCGAACCGCGTGCTTCATCAACGGGCAAGCCAGCACCAATAGCGGCCGCCATAGGCTCGTCAATCAAATAAACGCGACGCGCGCCAGCACCCAAGACTGAATCGCGAATTGCTTTGCGCTCAACCAAGGTCGCTGCATGTGGAACACAGACAACAACACGAGGGCTGGGTGCTAAGAAAGCTTCTTGATGCACCGTTTTAATGAAATACTGCAGCATTTTTTCAGTCACTTCAAAGTCGGCAATCACACCATCTTTTAAAGGACGAATAGCTTGAATATTACCAGGCGTTCGACCTAGCATTCGTTTTGCATCGGTTCCCACGGCGGCAACACTTTTTTGATTTCCCTGTAATCGAATAGCCACAACTGACGGCTCATTCAATACAATACCCTTCTCTTTTACATAAATCAGGGTATTAGCAGTGCCTAAGTCGATAGACAAATCACTGGAAAAAAGGCCTCTTATCTTTCTAAACATTCGCAAATTCTCAACTGAATAAAGTGTTCCCGAGCAAGACGACAAGGAACGCAACTACAAAATTGTCGTAACTCTAGCAATGGCGCAGGCTTTCGGCAAGCTCCTATATCACATGTTATGCATTAATTGCCAAGTTAGTTTGTCCTGAGACGCCCTTGAATCAATAAGCGCTAAAATCCTACGACTATATGTGGTAACTTATCGCCTTTAAATATGCCCTTGGTAGCCAGTCCCCGAACTGGCATTAGTACCTAATTAAGTACCTGCATAAATAGTGGAGTAAACCCATGTCTTTGGACACGACTCAGGTTCTCGCAATCGCCGATCTTTCGCGCTTGCAGATAGACGAAAAAAGCATCACAGAATTTCAAACCAACTTATCCAATGTTCTGGATTTAGTCGACCAGCTACAAGCCGTTGATACCACAGGTGTTGAGCCAATGGCACACCCAATGGATGCTGTGCAACGCTTACGTGCCGATGTCGTGACGGAAGTTAATCAACGTGAAAAATTCCAAAAGATTGCTCCAAGCACCGCCAATGGTCACTATTTAGTACCGAAAGTTGTTGAATAACAGAGCTAAGAATTAAGGACACATTATGCATAACAAAACCTTGGCTCAAATCTCTCAAGATTTACAAGCCGGCGAATATTCAAGTGTTGAAGTCACTCAGCATTTTCTGGATCGCATTAAAAATTTAGACGGCCAATACAATAGTTTTATTACCGTGACCGACGAGCAAGCTCTGACCCAAGCAAAAGCGGCAGACGAATTACGCGCGGCGGGTAATGCTAACGAATGGACGGGTGTGCCGATGGCACACAAAGATATCTTCTGCACCGAAGGTGTTCGCACCAGTTGCGGCTCGAAGATGTTAGACAAGTTCATCGCACCGTATGACGCTACCGTTGCCGATAATTTCAACAAGGTCGGTGCTGTCTCTTTGGGTAAAACCAATATGGACGAATTCGCCATGGGTTCTTCTAGCGAAAGCTCGTTTTACGGTGCAGTTAAAAATCCGTGGAACGAAGAGCATGTTCCGGGTGGTTCTTCCGGCGGTTCAGCGGCGGCTGTTGCAGCACGCTTAGCTCCGGGCATTACCGCTACCGATACCGGCGGTTCAATTCGTCAACCCGCATCTTTTTGTGGTGTAACGGGTATTAAGCCTACTTACGGCCGCGTTTCCCGCTTCGGCATGGTGTCTTACGCTTCTAGCCTTGACCAAGGCGGCCCCATTGCTCGCAACGCTGAAGATGCGGCAATGATGCTGAACGTGATGGCTGGCTTTGATAAAAAAGACTCCACCAGCATCGATCGTGCTGTGCCCGATTATCGCGCTGATTTGAATAAATCAGTGAAAGGCATGACGATTGGTTTGCCAAAAGAATATTTCAGCTCCGATCTTGATCCTGCAATGGCGCAAACCATTCAAGATGCGATTAAAGAATACGAAAAAATGGGCGCGACGCTAAAAGAAATTAGCTTACCGAATACTCATTTATGTGTTCCTGCTTATTACGTGATTGCACCATCTGAATGTTCTGCCAATTTATCTCGTATGGATGGCGTTCGTTTTGGTCATCGCTGCGAAGATCCAAAAAATATCGAAGACCTTTACAAGCGTTCACGCAGTGAAGGTTTTGGTGACGAAGTTCAGCGCCGTATCATGTTGGGTTCTTATGCATTATCTGCGGGCTTTTATGACGCATATTATAAAAAAGCACAGCAAGTTCGTCGCTTAATTAAAAATGATTTCGTTGCAGCGTTTAACGATGTAGACGTCATTATGAGTCCTGTTGCTCCTAGCCCTGCGTTTAAGTTTGGTGAGAAAAGCAAAGACCCCGTCAGCATGTACTTAGAAGATATATTTACTCTTGCAACTAACTTAGCCGGTCTTCCAGGCATGTCGGTTCCCGCAGGTATGATCAATGATCTTCCTGTCGGCTTGCAGTTAATCGGTAACTATTTTGATGAGAGCCGTTTATTAAACTGCGCGCATCAATTTCAGAATGCGACTGACTGGCATACTCAAACTCCAACGGGCTTAAAATAAGAGGACGCTATCATGGAATGGGAAGTGGTAATTGGCCTTGAGATTCACGCTCAGTTGGCTACAAAATCAAAAATTTTCTCCGGTTCAAGTACTGAATACGGCGCAGATGCAAATACTCAAGCCAATATTTATGACTTGGGTTTACCGGGTGTTTTGCCGGTATTTAACGAAGAAGCATTACGCATGGCGGTTAAGTTTGGCCTAGCGATTGATGCGGAAATTGGCATGAAGTCGGTATTCGATCGTAAGAACTACTTTTATCCTGATTCGCCAAAAGGCTACCAAATTACTCAGCTGCACGAACCCATCGTTGGCATGGGTCATATTGATATCGATTTGGGTGAAGGTAAGTCGCGTCGCATTAACGTAACGCGTGCACACCTTGAAGAAGATGCGGGTAAATCGGTGCACGAAGGTTTCGATGGCCAATCGGGTATCGATTTAAACCGTTGTGGTACACCGCTAATCGAAATTGTCTCTGAACCTGAATTACGCTCGTCGAAAGAAGCGTCTGCTTACTTCCGCAAAATGCAAAGCATTGTGATGTATTTAGGCATTTGTGATGGCAACTTATCACAAGGGTCTATGCGTTGTGACTGTAACGTTTCTTTGCGCCCTAAAGGCGAAGAAAAGTTAGGCACACGCACAGAGATTAAAAACGTTAACTCGTTTAAAAACGTAGAGCGCGCAATTGAAGTTGAGATCGAACGTCAGATAGACATTCTTGAAGACGGTGGCAGCATCAAGCAAGAAACTCGTTTATTTGATGCCGATAAAAACGAAACTCGCAGCATGCGCTCTAAAGAAGTAGAAAACGATTATCGCTACTTCCCTGATCCTGATTTGTTGCCAGTCATCATCGACGAAGAGTATGTTGAAGCGATTCGCGCAACCTTGCCTGAATTGCCAGAACAGAAAAAAGCCCGCTTTGAATCTGAGCATGGCCTTTCTGCTTATAACGCCAGTGTGCTCGCGGCTAGCCGTGAAATGGCTGATTATTTTGAAGTGGCAGCAGAGATTGCTGGCGACTACAAGATGACCGCTAACTGGGTTATGGGTGATCTTTCTGCCGCATTGAACAAAAATGAAATCAGCATCAGCGACATTCCCGTCAGCGCCCAACAACTAGGTGCCATCTTGAAGAATGTTAAAGGCAACGACATTTCAAACGATGGCGCCAAAGAAGTCTTTAATGCAATTTGGCAGGGCAAAGGCTCTAACGTTGATCAACTCATCGACCAACTAGGCCTTAAGCAAGTATCGGACACATCAGCGATTGAAGAAGTAGTTGCCCAAGTATTGGCCGACAATCCTAAACTGGTTGAAGCTTACTTGAGTACGCCTGAAGATAAACGTGCCAAAGCGATTGGGCCATTCATTGGTGCGACTCGTAAAGCCGCTAAGGGTGTTAACCCTCAAGTTGTAATGGAAGTATTGAAACAGAAGTTGAACGAGCTGGGTTAACACCTATTCGATTAGCCGTGTTCAGTTTTACTGCGTAAAAAAGCTGCATTCTATTTTTAGTATGCGGCTTTTTTATAGCTTTAATTTAATCGATTAAATTAAAGCTGCTGGGCTACCCCAGAAATTACCCAAATAAATTACTCAACTTCAGTATCGTTCTGTACTAATCGGGCACTTTAAAAACGTTATTTTTTTCAGGCTGCCACGTACCCACTTTAGTATCGTTTTTAGATTTTGCTTCGTTCATTTTTTTTTCGCTAGATTTTTGTTCTTCAACTTCGCTCACAACATTCGTTTTTTTCTTTGATGGATCTTCTCCACCACAACCACCACAGCAATGACTCATACTAACTCTCCTAATCTAAGCAATATTTTAGAACCTTCATAATAGAGCCACTCCCACATCACGATCTTGATGCACATCACTGCTAATGACTGTTAATAAAAAACATAATCTAAGTCATTTTTTATAGTTTAAATACCGATAAAGAAGCCAAGTGCGACAATTTGTCACTACTCAATTAGAAGTATGATTGCTATTTTTCACCTTATTGATTCTCATCAAAAAACAACATCACGAAACCTTTATAGTGATTGCAGAAATTAAACCGAGGCATATCGACATGTTCAAACCTAACACCTTCGTGAAAGCGACCATTACCGCATTAACCACTTGCATTCTTATGGCTTGCGGTGGGGATGACTCCTCTTCTGACTCAGGTCAGGAGAAAGAAAAAACAACATTCTCTTATACAGTTACGCCTCATACTTTTACCATTTCGCTGCCTGACAAAGGCGCTCGGGTTGGACAAAATATTTTTCCCGTAAATATAACGACTAATAGTGATTCTGATCCCGTCAGTGGTTTTACTCCTACAATGGCCCCCATGATGACAATGGCAGGCGGCCATAAACACAGTACACCCCATACTGGCTGCACAGAAACCGACGCTGACGGCAATGCTGAATGTACTGTTTACTTCATTATGGCTTCTGTCATGGCAAATGGTGATTCTATGGGCACTTGGAATATTGACTTCTCACTGCCTGAGACTGACGAAGACATTCAATTCTCTCCTGCCGTTAAGATGGCGATGGGTGATACCACACTTGCTAAGTTAAAAGGCGGCATTGATGATCAAATGCCTTCTATGATCATGCCGATGGCGTCGATGCCAATGGAACAAACAACAACCACACCTCGTACCTACTTTATTTTTAATAATGGTATTACAGGAATGGGAGAGAACCGCTCTGTTGAATTATTTATTGCCGCTAAAGAATCAATGAATAATTTTCCTGCAATAACTGAAGGTTTAATTCTCAATGAAAATTCTGATGGAGAGTTAGCCATTAATTCCATGAGTGACGTTGTTGTTAAGGTAAGTACTGATAACACTCATTGGGAAGTGGCAACCTCTCAAGGTGAAGGGATTTGGAAATCGGCCAACATGACAAGCTTAGTCGATACTTTTTATGTTTCGCTATCAGTCAATGGCGAACTAAAAACCACCGATGGTGAAATTGATGATGGTGAGAGCAATGCCAGCGCCATATTCATCCTTTCTTCGAACGAGATGTCTTCAGATGATATATCGGGCATGGATATGTAATGACAATATCAATATCAGCACCAAGAATAATGATCTCTCTAAAGCCCAGAGCTAGAACCCGCGGTTATTTAGCCGCTAGCTCAACCATCTTAGCGCTGTCTTTATTCACTGCATCTTCCGCTTTCGCAGCCTCTTGCTGCGGAGGTGGTAATGCCAGCTCTTTAGTCTTACCTAAGTTCGGCAAGAAAATGCTGGATGTCTCTTTTGATATCGAAGACTACAAAGGCTCTTGGAATAATGATGGTGATTATGTCAAAGATCCCAAAGGCGCTGACTTAAACCAATATAGACTCAACCTAGGTTATGCACAGCGTCTGGCCAATAACTGGCAAGCGAGTATTATTTTACCGTACGTATGGAACGACAATCAGTATCCGGGAGTATCATCACAAGATAATGGCTTTGGTGATGCGAACGTAAGCTTTTGGTACGAAGCGTTTGACCGAGTTACCTGTGTATATCAAGTAAACTCTATTGCCGACCTCAAACCATCGATTTATCTTGGCGGTACGTTAACCGTACCGACAGGAAATTCAGAATACGGTGACAGTGTCAGTGATAGTTTTGAAATAACGGGTCGTGGTTTTTATCGCGTTGACGCCAATATGATCATTGAGAAAACGGTCTATCCTTTTACCGTGATGCTGCAAGGGTCTTATGGAAAATATTTAGCACGCTCTGTTAACCAGGAGTCTGGCAAGCCCGTTGATCCTTATACTAAGCGCTTAGGCGATAGAAAGTTTATTTCCTTCTCTACTGGGTATACTGTCTTTCTAGAAGATCTTGACACTGTAACCTTTACTGCAGCTATTTCAGACTTACGCGAGGATGCTGGAAGAATAGGCAACCTAAGCAACTCCAGCTCCGAAATGAAAAAACAGTCATCTGCACTAACCACGTCTTATGCCAGCGCCGATTTGCGCTATGTGTATAAATTAACATGGAGCCATGCTTTTATGGATGATGATCGGGGTAAGAACTTTTCCGCAACTGATATTTATACTTTAGGCTTTAGCTATGCATTTAATTAAACTCATTTCTTTTTGTGCTGCCCTGAGTTTATTAACAGGCTGCTTGGAAGATCTTACACCCGATAGTAAAGACCTTAGATCGGGTGATTCTAAAACCAGTGAAAACTTTATCGCTACCACCACCCTCAATGAAACCATTACTCTAGAGGACGAATTACTGACCAATGATGCAGTGGTTCTTTATTTCACAATGTGGTGCCCTCTGTGTGATAACCATATGAATCATATAAAAAATCATGTCATTGAAAATTACAGAAATGTGCATTTTTATATGGTCGATTATGTCTCTGCGAATCTATCCCAATCACGATCTTTGCAGCGCTCTAACGGTTATACAGGCCTAGAAATCCTTGTGGATAATAAGCAATCATTACTGAAGCAATACAGTGCAACCATGGCCTCAGTGATTGTTATTAATGACCAGAAGCAAATTATATTAAACGAAGACTATAAAAATGGCGCCCGATTAATCAATGTTTTAGACAACTTAGGTAGAGACTAATAGCGATGAATTACTTTGCCTCATTAACCTGTGCGTTATGTTTCAGCCTCATAGGCCTACCTGTTCAAGCGGGAGTAGATTATGACAAGTTCCCTCAAGATCCTGCTATCTTCGCTCCCGACTTCTCTTTACCTGGTGTGACTGAAACAGAGATTAAACTATCAGACTACAAAGGTAAGATCGTTCTGTTAAATTTCTGGGCAACATTTTGCGTACCGTGCCGTTTAGAAATGCCGTCATTACAAGCCTTGTCAGAGAAATACCACAACGATGATGTCGAAATCATTGCTATCTCTGTTGATCATGGGCGTGAAAAGTCGGTACGAAAATGGATAGCAAAGAACCAACTAGACTTTCCCATTGCACTAGAAGGAAAAGATGCTGGAACAATTTATGAAGTATCCGCCTTGCCCGTTACTTTTATTATAGGAAAGAAAGGCCAACTGATCGGGCGCATTCTAGGTGAGAGAGAATGGAATAGCGAAGAAACGACACAACTCATTGAATCCTTACTCGCTACCAGCGTTGATTAAGTCCAATGACAATCCCTCTAGTAATACCTATACTGGTAGTCGTTTCTACTATTAGTCGTATTACTATGGGAGTTCATAAAATGCGTATTTTATTGCTGTGCTTAGTCTTCGTTACTCAGTACAGCTCAGCCAGTTTTGATTGGTCTGACTACAGCACCTTACTCAAGCAAAATATTATAAATGATGAACGATCTGGGATTCGAACTAATTTGGTGAATTATGACGCCATCAGTAAAGATCCCGCATTCTCTTCATTATTTGAGCGTCTAGCCGCCTTTGATCCCAGCACGTTAAAGGGCAAAGAAAAAATGGCGTTCTATATTAATACTTATAATCTCTTTGCCATTAAGCTCATAACCGATCATAAACCGAAGCATAGCATCCGCGATATTGGCACTTGGTTTAGCCCTGTCTGGCAAAAACCCGCTGCGATGTTAAACGCTAATACCATCAGCTTAGATACTATAGAGCATAAAATTCTGCGAAAGATGAAAGAACCTCGTATTCATTTCGCTATTGTGTGCGCGTCATTGAGCTGTCCTGACTTGCGCATCGAAGCCTATTCTGCCAAAAACTTGGATCAGCAACTTGATGAACAAACCCGCAGGTTTCTTGCCAACCCTGGTAAAGGGATCAATATTGATGGCGAGGTAATTTATATTTCTAAAATCTTTGACTGGTTTACGAAAGACTTTGCAGCCGATAAGAAAGCAACCGGCATTCTAAAATTTATTGCGCAATATAATATGGAAGCTGGCCGTTTCTCCGACTATGAAACACTGGATTATAATTGGAAATTAAATCAGCAATAGCCTAACGGTTCTTTTATTGCAGACAAAAAAATGCCCCAAGAGACTAATCTCTTGGGGCATTTTTTATGCTAGAAGCAGTTTACTCTGCAACTTACTGCCACCTTAAAGCACTACTTCACCACTTTCAAAGATGGGCGAGGCTTAACAGGTTTTTCATCACGCTTAGGCTTGGTAGGCTCAGGAGGCTTATTAGGATCAGGCGCACCCGCTTCACTACCAAAGACCATACCTTGGCCATTCTCTTTCGCGTAAATCGCTAAAATCGCAACCATCGGCACATACAAATCAATCGGTACACCGCCAAAACGCGCATTAAACGATAAGCCATCATCATCTATTAGCAACGACTTAACCGCAGACATACTAATGTTCAGTACGATCTGACCGTTATCGATATAATCTTCTGGAACTTGAACTCCAGGCATACCTGCATCGACTAACACGTAAGGCGTGCAGTCGTTTTCAAGTATCCACTCATTCAGCGCCCGCATTAAGTACGGGCGGCTTGGCGTCATTGTCTGCATGTCAATTAACCGCGCATTTCTTGCTCAGCTTCTGACAAGCTAGCTTGAAAGGATTCACGATCAAATAAACGCTCCATATACTGGAACAAAGGCTCAACCGCTTTACCGCTAAGCTCAATACCCATTGCTGGCAAACGCCATAGAATTGGAGCCATACAGCAATCAACAATCGTGAATTCATCACTCATGAAGTAAGGCATATCTTTAAAGATAGGGGCAATGGTCATCATGCCTTCACGTAATTCTTTACGTGCTTTTTCTTTATCTTTATCTTTTGCAGTCGCAGAGAAGATAGTATCGACAAGAACACACCAGTCTTTCTCAATGCGGTGAATCAATAAACGGCTTTCCGCACGCGCGACTGGGTAAACGGGTAATAATGGCGGATGTGGAAAACGCTCATCCAAATATTCCATCATTACATTTGGCTGGTATAACACCAATTCACGATCAACCAATGTTGGTAATGAATTATACGGATTTAATGTAGCCAAATCTTCTGGCTTGTTATCAGCGTCCACATCGTGAACTTCTACTGTTACACCTTTTTCAGCCAATACAATGCGCACACGATGGCTATAATGATCAGTACCATCCGAATAAAACGTCATGGAAGAACGTTTAGCAACAACACCCATATAATTCCCCAGCTAAATAAATTTTAACTATTCAAAAACAAATACAGCCCGAACACGTTTCCGCGCCGAGCAGTACAGGTAGCTCAACTAATTCGAAGACGAATTAGTGAATGTCTTTCCAGTATTCTTTGTTCAACAAGTAAACAGGAATTAGGAAGATAACCAAGAACAACAATACCCACCAACCAAGACGTTGACGCTCTAAAGCGATCGGCTCAGCCATGTATACCAAGAAGTTCACCAAATCATACACTAAATTGTCGTATTCTTTTGGACTTAATTGACCTTCCTCGGCTAGATATAAAACTTCTTTCGGTTCTGCAAGTTCACAGCTATCAACCATGATTTCAGTACCGGTTAAAGAATCAAACCCTGTTGATACGGGTGCACAACCTTTCTTCTGCATACCTTGAAGGCCAGCAAGAACATGAGGCATACCCACATCTTTAAACGCAGCATTATTTACGCCCCAAGGACGACTTTTATCTTCGTAGAAAGAACGTAGGTAAGTGTATAACCAATCACCGTCACCACCGCGTACTCGAGTAACCAAAGTAAGATCTGGAGGTGTAGCACCAAACCATTTCTTAGAGTCTTCAGTGCGCATAGCGATCGTCATCAACTCACCGAAACGCTTACCCGCGAAGTTTAAATTTTCTTGCATCAACGCTTCAGGAATGTCCAAGTCTTTAGCAACGCGGTTATAACGACCGTGTTCTAGAGAGTGACAACCCATGCAGTAGTTCATGAAAGTTTGAGCACCACGCTGCAAAGATGCAGTATCGCTCAAATCTGTTTTATGTTCGTCTAGGTGGATACCACCACCGGCTGCATACGAAAGCGAAGAAGCCATCAAAGCGAACAGAGCAATAATTTTTTTCATTCTAGTGGCCTCCAGTGATGCGTTCAGGAACAGGTTTGGTTTTTTCCATACGAGTATAGAAAGGCATCAATAAGAAGTAACCGAAGTAAAATGCCGTTAACCAACGAGCCAAAGTTGTATTGTTAATCAAGCCTAAGAAGTAACCATCAGAAGGCTGAGTTCCTAACCAAGTTAAGATAGCAAACGCGACACCAAACACAGGGATCAATGTTTTACTCACAATACCTTTATAACGAATACTCTTAACTGGGCTTTTATCCAACCAAGGCAGTACGAACAAGATAGCGATTGCAGCACCCATCGCAATAACCCCTAATAACTTATCAGGAATTGCACGCAGGATGGTATAGAACGCTCCAAAGTACCAAACTGGCGCAATATGCGCAGGTGTTTTAAGACCGTTAGCAGGTTCGAAGTTTGCGTATTCAAGCATAAAACCGCCCCCCATTGGGAAGAAGAACATGACCGAACAGAAGATCATCAAGAACACTACGATACCGACCATGTCGTGTATGGTATAGAACGGGTGGAAGGGAATACCGTCTAAAGGCACGCCGTTTTCATCTTTATGTTTCTTAATATCAACGCCATCAGGGTTATTAGAGCCCACTTCGTGAAGTGCTAATAAGTGCAATACAACCAAAGCAACGATTACTAATGGAACAGCAATAACGTGTAATGCGAAGAAACGGTTCAAGGTAGCACCTGAAATCAGGAAGTCACCACGAATCCAAGTAGTTAGGTCATCACCAATAACAGGGATAGCACCAAACAAAGAGATAATTACCTGAGCACCCCAATAAGACATCTGACCCCATGGAAGAACATATCCCATGAAAGCTTCAGCCATTAGCGCTAGATAGATACCCATACCAAACAACCAGATTAGCTCACGTGGCTTCTGGTATGATCCGTATAATAACGCACGCATCATGTGTAGATAGATAGCAATAAAGAAGAAAGTAGCACCTGTAGAGTGCATATAACGTAATAACCAACCCCATTCTACATCACGCATGATGTATTCAACCGATGCAAACGCTGAGTCTGCACTTGGCGTGAAGTTCATGGTTAGCCAAATACCCGTTAGGATTTGGTTAACGAGCATTACCATCGACAATACGCCGAAGAAATACCAGAAATTAAAGTTTTTAGGCGCATAGTACTTAGACATATGCTTTTCGTATGTCACGGTTACTGGTAGACGATCGTCAATCCAGCCCATGATTGGATTTTTCTGCTGGCTCATTATGCAGTCTCCTCATCAATACCGATAATTAAGATATTATCTTCAACCATGTAAGGAGGAACTAGTAAGTTATCGCCCGCTGGAGAACCGTTAAATACACGACCAGACATATCAAAACGCGAACCGTGACAAGGACAGAAAAAACCACCCTGCCAGTCAGCATCAAATGGCTCAGGCTTAACTTCAGCGAAGAATTTTGGCGCGCACCCTAGGTGAGTACATACACCGAGTAGAACCAATAATTCCGGTTCACGTGAACGCTGTAGATTATCAGCATAAACAGGCTGTTGATCCTTGTTACCGTTTGCTGGATCTTTTAAACGATCCGCTAAACCTTCAAGCATACCCAGTACTTCTTCAGTACGGCGTACAACATACACAGGTTTACCACGCCATTCGGCGGTCAGCATAGCACCAGGTTCTAATTTACTAATGTCTACTTTAGCAGGTGCACCAGCAGCTTTTGCTTTCTCGCTAGGATTCCATGAAGCAAGGAATGGAACAGCAACAAAGCCGGCGCCTACAGCACCAACAGCAGCGGTCGAACCCAGGAGTAGCAGACGTCGACTGTTATTCACGCCGTCTTGACTCATCACCTATTCTCCCATCATTATAATTTTTTGGCTTAACGCAGTATGGCACGTGAATCACACACGAACCTGCGTCAGCATCAGCTAGATATACTAAGCGGCGCACATAGTAATGAAAATGCGCCCCGCTGACAACTAAAAACCCCGATAGTGCGGGGGCTTTAGGTAAAAAAAAACGCCCAATGTAAGATACATTGAGCGTTTCTTGATGTAGCGCAAGTTTGATCTTAACGCTTGCTGAACTGTGGCTTCTTACGTGCTTTACGTAGGCCAACTTTCTTACGTTCAACTTCACGAGCATCACGAGTAACATAACCCGCTGCACGAAGAGCAGGACGAAGTGTTTCGTCATACTGCATCAATGCACGTGTAATGCCGTGACGAATTGCGCCAGCTTGACCACTACCGCCGCCGCCTTTAACGTTTACGATAACGTCAAACTTACCCAATGTTTCAGTTAGCTCTAGAGGCTGACGTATAACCATACGTGCAGTTTCACGGCCGAAATAAACATCGATAGCGCGTTTGTTAATCTGGATAGTGCCTGTTCCTGGACGCAAGAAAACGCGTGCAGTTGAGGTCTTACGACGGCCAGTACCGTAATATTGAGTAGCTGCCATATCTTATCCGTTTATCTCTAAAGTTTGTGGCTGTTGAGCTGCATGTGGATGCTCAGAACCAGCATACACTTTAAGCTTACGATACATATCACGACCTAAAGGATTCTTTGGGAGCATTCCCTTAACAGCTTGTTCGATAACCATTTCTGGTTTGTGATCGATAAGCTTGTCGAAAGAGATAGAACGCAAACCACCTGGGTAACCAGTGTGACGGTAATACATTTTATCAGTCGTTTTTTTGCCGGTAACACGAATCTTTTCCGCGTTAATAACAACGATATAATCGCCAGTATCTACGTGAGGAGTATATTCTGGCTTATGCTTGCCCTTTAGACGAAGAGCAATCTCAGTTGCCAGACGCCCCAGAGTCTTTTCGGCTGCGTCAACTATAAACCACTCGCGTTGTACGCTTTCTGGTTTTGCACTATAAGTTTTCATTAATTTCTCGCCTTTCTAGGGCTTTGCAATCTTAAAAAAGAGGCGAAATTCTACATAAGTAGAAGCCACCGCGCAAGCCCAATTTACGAAGTTACAAATTCACAATGCCTTTATGAAGCTCAGGGGGACGGGGCGAGCTAAATTAAAGCATTGTATTAATATTTTTCAGGCTGGTGAAATTTCACCAGACCCCAAATTAAAGTCAGGAGGGCTGCCATAATGTCTAACAAGATGGCCAACGCCATAGCACTAGAGCTTTCTTCCTGATTACTGTAGCCCAATACTTGGCCTACATAGAAGCTAAGGGCACTACCTAAGAAGCCAATCAGTATGGCCGCTATCAGATAATAGCCTTTTGCATCATCGAGTGTCAGCTGACAGGTGTTGACCCGCTGCTGGAAAATTCGGTACGCACCATAACAGATTAACGCCGTCATGGATATTGAAATTATGAAATAAGCGATCATTTTTTATTCACCCTAAAAATAAGTCAACACACAATAGGGCTGCTGCAACAGCTAATGCCCTGCCACAATGTTAGTTCAGAATGGCAGTTTCGCTAGTAAAGTCTTGCGTGTTACTGAGCATTAATGCTCACGAGTCGCGCTAAATTCCACTTCAGGGAAACGATCTTGGGTTAAGCTTAGATTGACGCGAGTTGGCGCAATATAGGTCAGGTGGCCACCGCCATCGACCGCTAAGTTTTCAGCCGACTTACGCTTAAATTCAGCGAATATTTTTTCGTCATCGCAATAAACCCAGCGCGCCGTACTCACGCTGATCGGCTCATAAATACACTCAACTTTATATTCATCGCGTAAGCGCTGCTGAACAACATCGAACTGCAACACACCGACTGCACCTAATATCAGATCGTTATTATTTAAAGGCATAAATAACTGAGTCGCACCCTCTTCCGATAACTGCTGCAAACCTTTCTGCAACTGCTTCATCTTTAATGGGTCTTTTAATCGTACACGTTTAAATAACTCTGGAGCGAAATGAGGAATACCCGTAAAGCGCATATCCTCACCTTGAGTGAAAGTATCGCCGATTTGAATTGTGCCATGGTTGTGTAAGCCGATAATTTCGCCCGAAATAGCTTCTTCAACATTGGTGCGGTCGCCAGCTAAGAAGGTTACGGCATCGGCGACTTTAATGTCTTTACCTAAGCGTGAGTGTCTCATTTTCATGCCACGACTATAAGTGCCTGAGCAAATACGCATAAACGCAATGCGATCTCTGTGCTTAGGATCCATATTGGCTTGAATCTTAAAAATAAACCCACTGAATTTTTCTTCTGTCGGCAATACGGTACGATCACCCGCTTCACGGCTAATAGGTGCTGGCGCCCACTCAACAAAGTAATTTAGCATTTCACGAATACCAAAATTCGCCAATGCAGTACCAAAGAAGACAGGGGTCATTTCACCCGCAAGGTATTCCTCTAGATTGAACTCATAGCTTCCGCCACGAACTAGCTCAACTTCCTCAATCATCTCTTCAACGACATCGGCGCCTAGCTCTGCGCGGGCTTCGTCTGTATTCAGACCCTGGATCTGCACATCATCAGGAACAATACTTGCTTGCCCTGGTTGAATTAAATGAATGGTATCGGTGTACAGGTTATAAACACCACGAAACGCTTTTCCCATACCAATAGGCCAAGTAATCGGGGCACATTTAATTTTTAAAACGGATTCAATTTCATCTAACACATCAATTTGATCACGCACTTCGCGATCCATTTTATTGATAAAGGTGAAAATCGGCGTATCCCGTAAGCGACAGACATCCATCAGCTTAACCGTTCGATCTTCCACGCCTTTAGCGCCATCAATTACCATTAACACAGAGTCGACTGCGGTTAATGTGCGGTAAGTATCTTCCGAGAAATCTTCGTGTCCTGGCGTATCGAGCAGGTTTACCATGCGATCTTTATACGGAAACTGCATGACGGAGGTGGTGATCGAGATACCACGATCTTGCTCCATTTTCATCCAATCTGACGTTGCCATGCGGCCAGTTTTTTTACCCTTCACCGTACCTGCTAACTGAATAGCATTACCTAACAATAAAAGTTTTTCGGTGATGGTGGTTTTACCCGCATCAGGGTGGGAAATAATGCCGAATGTGCGACGTTTTCCAACTTCTTCTGCAAACTGACTCATTTTGCGTATAGCCTATGATATGGATCAAAAACGGCATTATACAGAATACTCGCCAACACCGTATAATAATGAACGAACAATCGTCGAGTCTTATGTAATTTATGCACAATTCTGTAATTCCAAACCCTCAAAGCAATCTCATGTTTGTCATTGCGCGCCTCACTGCCTTGCGATTGGCCATTGCCTGCTCACTGCTACTGCTTCTTATTTATCTCAGTACCAACCATGCGCAGGTAGCGCTAACGGCATGGATTGCAGTTGCCTGCTACGCTCCCCTGCTAATCTTTGGTTTCTACCACAGTCGCCATGGAATGCAGCCGATTCATTTAGTGATCCATTTACTCTTTGAATGCCAAATATTAACAATATTTTTGTTCTTTACCGGCGGTGCTAGTAATCCTCTGATTTCTTATCTACTGATCCTCATTGTCTTTGCCGCATATAATTTAAGCCGCCTATGGGTTTGGCTCATTGCCATTACCTGTATTTTAGATTACAGCATCCTCACTCAATTCTATCAGCCTTTACAATTAAGCATTTCTAGCCACCACCTAGCTAGCCAAACCGACCAGCAAAGTTTTTTAGATTGGCACCTTGCAGGCATGTGGCTTACTTTCCTTGTCAGTGCCATCACCCTTACATTACTAATTCCTGCTCTCATGCAATCAACCATTAGGAAGCGTCAGCAGCTAACTGAACTCAGAGAGAAGCAGCTAAAAAATGAGCAACTCATTGGCATAGCCACCCTTGCAGCGGGAACAGCTCATGAAATGGGAACGCCACTTATGACAATGGAGATGATTTTAAACGACAGTATTGAACACCAATTAGCACTCAATGAAGGCGATACTGAATTATTGCATCAGCAAGTAATGATTTGTCGCCAAGCTTTACAGCGCCTAGCCCTCGCAGGGCGCAATATTCATAACGAAGCAGAGTCCATTAATGCAAGTCACTGGTTAACCACGCTATTGCACCGCTGGCGCTTAAGTCAGCCTAATGCATTATGGTGCAATGCGGGTCTTGAACATCAGGTTGATATTCGCAAGTCGCCGCTATTGGATCAAGCACTGCTAAATTTACTCGATAATGCCGCTCAGGCAGGCTCGAAAACCATAGAGCTATCCAGCGAAGTTATTGATCAGCAATGGTCTCTGACTATCCACCAACCAGATACCCAAGCATCACAACACTTACAGCAACATCATTTATTTTCTAGTCATAAGAAACATGGCATTGGCTTAGGCCTTTACCTTAGCAATGCGAGCATTGAACAATTTGACGGCCAAGTACACTTAGTAGCTAACCGCGATGGTTCAACTAGCTGTATAATTCGCCTCCCCTGCATGAGTAATGGCCAATGAGCACGACGAAGTCTTTTAAGAAAATTCTTATCATTGATGATGAAGAACGTTTTGCACAAATACTAGGCCGCAGTTTAGAACGCCTCGGGCATACAACAGCCTATGCCACCACTGCTGATGACGCAGTACAGCAATTGAGCTTAGAGAGCTTTGATTGGATTAGCTTGGATTTACGCCTAGGACAAGATTCAGGACTCACTTTACTGCCTAAGTTACGAGCACTTAACAATGAGCCTAGAATTGTTGTATTAACTGGCTTTGCCAGCATTCCTACCGCGGTTGAAGCGATAAAGCTTGGTGCTTTTAATTATTTACACAAGCCTGCAACCGTAAAAGAATTATTAACCGCCTTTGAAGACAGCAACAATGAAACGGAAGTGAATATTGATGAAACTCCGATGTCAGTCGAACGACTAGAGTGGGAACATATTCAACGAGTATTGCATGAAAATGGCGGTAATATATCCTCAACAGCACGCGCCCTAGGCATGCACCGCAGGACATTACAGCGTAAGCTGCAAAAACACCCTACTCGAAGCTAATAGACTTAAATAGGATAAAAGCTGTAAAAGTTAAAGGCTATAAGCTAGAGATAGCAGGCCAGCAAAATAGCGTCTTCTTGCCCTTGCTTACTTGGGTAATAGTTGTGACGAATACCAACTTCATTAAAACCAAACTGATGATACATTGTGAAGGCTGGTCGATTAGATTCACGTACCTCTAGAAACACCTCAACACAATCTTTACTGGCTGCGTAAGCTAAAATATTCTCCATCAGTTGATAACCGATACGCTGTCTTTGTGCTTTAGGTGAAACTGCAATATTCAAGACACTGGCTTCATCGACAACCGTACTTAAAATGGCATGGCCCAAAATTTCAGCGGACTTATCTTTTTCAGCAAGGGATTCAAAAACAATACAATAATAACGTTTTTGATTACTCGCTATGATGGAAGCGGGACAAGGAAAATCATAAGCTGCATTTTCATTAATCATTACCGCATCAAGATCACTTTCTTGCATTAAACGAATGGGCATAAATTAGGATACTGATGTAGGGGAAAGGGTTTGCAGTGCCAGCCAAAGTTGTTTTTTGCCTGCTATGCTGTAGAGCTCACTACGCTTATTCACTGAAAATAAAGCTTTTGAAGATACTTTCTCGAGCCACTTAAGGCTTGATGAATCCATAGCAACCCAGCCACGGGCACCTTGACTACTCATAAAATCCCACTGAGCGGTTAAGGCACGAAGCGCAACTGCCATACTCTGATCTTCATTACTACCTTCAATATATGGCCATTTAAATTGCGAATAACTTGCCTGTGGCGCTGTATTGCCCAGCAAGGAATAGCTCACTGCAGTTTGAAAGCTATGATCTCGCTGTTCAAAAGTTTGGCCACCCACCCATAATAGACCACAGGGCCATAAGGCAAAATGAAGCTCGAACTTGGGAACAGTTAGATCTACAGGTATGTCATCTACAGAAGCATCACCCACTTCTGCAACATGACTCGGCTCTGCAATTTCGGTATTGAACGTCTGATGCCGAACTGGAGTAGAAACAAGACCCTGCGCAGAAGTACTTTCAGCCGCTTGCGGATGTGTCGCTACTGTAACAGCATCAACTAAGCCCATTTCTGCTAATAAGTCAGCGGCGTGTCCTGCTTTAACTGGAGTACTACCACTGACTTCGAGTGATGCATTATTCGCTTCTGAACCCGCGAGCCAACTAGACTCAGCAGCATTATCCAAGGCATGACGAGGCATCCATAACTGGATACCCATTGCCTGTAAATACTCAATACGCTGCTGTTCTAACATAAGTTTTTCATAATGCTAATTTAGCCAAGTGGCTTAAACACCTTCTGTTTGCGGATGCTGACGCTCTTTACCGTCCAATAACATATTCAGCGCACAGATATAAGCTTTAGCCGATGCAATAACGATATCGGTATCAGCGCCACTGCCATTAACAATCCGGCCGCCTTTTTCTAAACGCACAGTCACTTCACCTTGTGAATCTGTGCCTTCTGTTATGGCATTGACATTGTAAAGCTGCAAGCTAACTTTGGACTGAACAATTTGTTCGATCGCTTTAAATGCCGCATCAACAGGGCCGCTTCCCTCAGATTTTGCTGTGTGTTCTTTACCGTCCATATTGAGAACAATTTCGGAAGTCGGTATTTCACCAGTCTGACTGTGGGCAGATAAAGAGACTAGTTTGAAGCGTTCGCAGGCCGTTTTAGCATTACTTTCTGAAACCAATGCTTGTAAATCTTCATCAAAGATTTCGTGTTTTTTATCCGCCAACTCTTTAAAACGCGCAAATGCATTATTTAAAGCTTCGTCCGTCGCAAACTTAACACCAAGTTCTTCCAAACGACTACGGAATGCAGCACGACCAGAATGCTTACCCATAATCATTTTGTTAGCGCCCCAACCTACATCTTCCGCCTTCATGATTTCATAGGTTTCTCGATGCTTTAATACACCATCTTGGTGAATACCTGATTCATGAGCAAACGCATTTGCACCCACGATTGCTTTGTTAGGCTGAACTGGAAAACCAGTAATAGAGGAGACTAAACGCGATGTTGGTACAATTTGAGTGGCATCGATATTAGTACTAATATTAAACAAGTCATGGCGAGTACGTGTTGCCATAACAATTTCTTCTAACGAAGCATTACCTGCACGCTCACCCAAACCGTTAATAGTACATTCAACCTGACGTGCACCATTAACAACAGCCGCCAATGAGTTAGCAACTGCAAGACCTAAATCGTTGTGGCAATGAACTGAGAAAATGGCTTTATCAGCGTTTGGAATACGTTCGATTAAGGTTTTAATGGTTGCGCCAAATTCAGAAGGAATCGCATAACCAACGGTATCTGGGATATTAATAGTGCGAGCGCCAGCATTAATTGCAGCTTCGATAATGCGGCATAAGAAGTCAATTTCAGAACGGCCCGCATCTTCACAAGAAAATTCAACATCTTCTACAAAGCTACGAGATTTTTTAATTGCATAAACGGCACGCTCAATCACTTCATCAGGCTGCATACGCAGCTTGTACTTCATATGAATAGGAGACGTTGCAATAAAAGTATGAATACGTGCACGCTCCGCTTTCTTTAACGCTTCAGCTGCATGCTCAATATCACGATCAACCGCACGTGCTAGACTACAGATCGTACTAAATTTAACGTTTTCAGCGACGGCTTGAATGGATTCAAAATCACCAGGGCTAGCGGCGGCGAAACCAGCTTCAATAACATCAACCTTCATTTTTTCGAGGGCTTTACCGATACGAATTTTTTCGTTTTTTGTCATGGAAGCGCCAGGGCTTTGCTCGCCATCACGCATAGTCGTATCAAATATGATTAAGTTATCTTGGCTCATTTAAGGCTCCACTATTTCAAGCTGCATACCCTGAGAAATCCGCTCAGGGCTGGGAATAATTATTGCGTTAATTATGACATAGCTTGTTTAAAATCGCTCGTTTTGAGTAGCTATAACATTCGGCCAGAATAGCCTTGATCGATAAGCACTTTCTTACAGGCAAAAAAAATCCCTAACCGCGATGCGATTAGGGATTTTTAGAATAAGAGCTTGACGATGACCTACTCTCACATGGGGAAACCCCACACTACCATCGGCGCTACTGCGTTTCACTTCTGAGTTCGGGATGGGTTCAGGTGGTTCCACAGCGCTATTGTCGTCAAGCAAACCTTGATGCTTAGTGATTGTCTTATTGCACTTCTCTTGCGAGTGGCAGCAATCGTTCAGCAAATAGGGTCGGATACATGATGTGGTTTTATCTTAGTGTTAATTCTCTGCTTCGACTTGCGTCTTCAGCTTAATATTAGAGTGTGTGCTTATCAGTTGTTCTGATCTTACAACACCACCGCTTGTCTTTACCTTGGTATAGACGCGCAGTTTTGGTGTTATATGGTCAAGCCTCACGGGCAATTAGTACAAGTTAGCTCAACGCCTCACAACGCTTACACACCTTGCCTATCAACCAGGTAGTCTTCCTGGGCCCTTTAGGAGACTCGAAGTCTCAGAGATATCTCATCTTGAAGGGGGCTTCCCGCTTAGATGCTTTCAGCGGTTATCCTGTCCGAACGTAGCTACCGGGCAATGCCATTGGCATGACAACCCGAACACCAGCGGTTCGTCCACTCCGGTCCTCTCGTACTAGGAGCAGCTCTTCTCAAATATCTAACGCCCACGGCAGATAGGGACCGAACTGTCTCACGACGTTCTAAACCCAGCTCGCGTACCACTTTAAATGGCGAACAGCCATACCCTTGGGACCGGCTTCAGCCCCAGGATGTGATGAGCCGACATCGAGGTGCCAAACACCGCCGTCGATGTGAACTCTTGGGCGGTATCAGCCTGTTATCCCCGGAGTACCTTTTATCCGTTGAGCGATGGCCCTTCCATACAGAACCACCGGATCACTATGACCTACTTTCGTACCTGCTCGACGTGTCTGTCTCGCAGTCAAGCTAGCTTATGCCATTGCACTAACCGCATGATGTCCGACCATGCTTAGCTAACCTTCGTGCTCCTCCGTTACTCTTTGGGAGGAGACCGCCCCAGTCAAACTACCCACCACACAGTGTCCTCGATCCAGATAATGGACCTGAGTTAGAACCCCAAATTGACCAGGCTGGTATTTCAAGCTTGGCTCCACGACAACTGGCGTCATCGCTTCAAAGCCTCCCAGCTATCCTACACAAGCCAATTCAAAGTTCACTGTGAAGCTGTAGTAAAGGTTCACGGGGTCTTTCCGTCTAGCCGCGGGTATACGGCATCTTAACCGCAAATTCAATTTCACTGAGTCTCGGGTGGAGACAGTGTGGCCATCGTTACGCCATTCGTGCAGGTCGGAACTTACCCGACAAGGAATTTCGCTACCTTAGGACCGTTATAGTTACGGCCGCCGTTTACTGGGGCTTCGATCAACAGCTTCGCCGAAGCTAACCGCATCAATTAACCTTCCAGCACCGGGCAGGCGTCACACCCTATACGTCCTCTTACGAGTTTGCAGAGTGCTGTGTTTTTAATAAACAGTCGCAGCCACCTAGTATCTTCGACCGACGATCGCTTAGAGAGCAAGTCTCGTCACAATCACCGGCGTACCTTCTCCCGAAGTTACGGTACCATTTTGCCTAGTTCCTTCACCCGAGTTCTCTCAAGCGCCTTGGTATTCTCTACCTATCCACCTGTGTCGGTTTGGGGTACGGTTTCTTTATATCTGAAGCTTAGAAGATTTTCTTGGAAGCATGGCATCATCGACTTCGGAGATCGTAATCTCACCGTCATCAGCTCTCGACTTTAGGGTCCCGGATTTGCCTAAGACCCCAGTCTACTACCTTAAACCAGGACAACCAACGCCTGGCCCGATTAGCCTTCTCCGTCCCTCCATCGCAATATAAACAAGTACAGGAATATTAACCTGTTTTCCATCGACTACGCATTTCTGCCTCGCCTTAGGGGCCGACTCACCCTGCCCTGATTAGCATGGGACAGGAAACCTTGGATTTCCGGCGGGGGAGTTTTTCACTCCCCTTATCGTTACTCATGTCAGCATTCGCACTTCTGATACCTCCAGCCTGGTTCACACCTTGACCTTCGACGGCTTACAGAACGCTCCTCTACCATGCGTGTAAACACGCATCCGTAGCTTCGGTGTACAGTTTGAGCCCCGTTATATCTTCCGCGCAGGCCGACTCGACTAGTGAGCTATTACGCTTTCTTTAAAGGATGGCTGCTTCTAAGCCAACCTCCTAGCTGTTTTAGCCTTCCCACATCGTTTCCCACTTAACTGTAACTTTGGGACCTTAGCTGACGGTCTGGGTTGTTTCCCTTTCCACGACGGACGTTAGCACCCGCCGTGTGTCTCCCTCGATTGCACTCATTGGTATTCGGAGTTTGCAAAGGGTTGGTAAATCGGGATGATCCCCTAGCCTTAACAGTGCTCTACCCCCAATGGTGATACGAGAGGCACTACCTAAATAGTTTTCGAGGAGAACCAGCTATCTCCGGGCTTGATTAGCCTTTCACTCCTATCCACACGTCATCCCCTAGCTTTTCAACGATAGTGGGTTCGGTCCTCCAGTTGATGTTACTCAACCTTCAACCTGCACATGGATAGATCGCCCGGTTTCGGGTCTACTGCCAGAGACTCAACGCCCAGTTAAGACTCGATTTCTCTACGGCTCCGTTAACACTTAACCTTGCCACTGACAGTAAGTCGCTGACCCATTATACAAAAGGTACGCAGTCACGGAACAAGTCCGCTCCCACTGCTTGTACGTACACGGATTCAGGATCTATTTCACTCCCCTCACAGGGGTTCTTTTCGCCTTTCCCTCACGGTACTGGTTCACTATCGGTCATCTGGGAGTATTTAGCCTTGGAGGATGGTCCCCCCATGTTCAGTCAGAATACCACGTGTTCCGACCTACTCGATTTCACTGCTTATAAGTTTTCGTATACGGGGCTATCACCCACTATGGCGGCACTTTCCAGAGCCTTCTACTAACTACAAAACAGCTTAAGGGCTAATCCCCGTTCGCTCGCCGCTACTAGGGGAATCTCAATTGATTTCTTTTCCTCCGGGTACTTAGATGTTTCAGTTCCCCGGGTTCGCCTCTTATAGCTATGTATTCACTATAAGATACCTGCCTTACAGCAGGTGGGTTTCCCCATTCAGAAATTTGCGGGTCAAAGGTTGTTTGCTACCTCACCGCAACTTATCGCAAGCTACTACGTCTTTCATCGCCTCCAGATGCCAAGGCATCCACCGTGCACGCTTAGTCACTTGACCATATAACCCAAAACCACCTCGACAATCACAAGAGACTGTGGAAGTATTAACGCTAAGGGTGATATTATTTGATCAACTAACTGAGTTTGCTTATCACTTTAATATTTTTTTCTTTTACACAAGCATCAAACCTTAGACTGTTGATCGAAACCAACAATTCAAAATTTAATACGTATAAATAGAGAATTAGCACTGAGATAAATAATCAATTCGCTTAGTACAATCAAACTTGGGTAAACCCAACCTCAATCAAACCTTACGAGTTAATCAATAACTCATATCATGTATCCTAATTTTTAAAGAACGAGCAAAAGCCTTAGCTTTTGCTAATCGTATTCAAACAATTCGTGTGAGCACTTAACCAAGATTGGTGAAGAATATCGTTTAAGGAGGTGATCCAGCCCCAGGTTCCCCTAGGGCTACCTTGTTACGACTTCACCCCAGTCATGAATCACTCCGTGGTAAACGCCCTCCCGAAGGTTAAGCTATCTACTTCTGGAGCAACCCACTCCCATGGTGTGACGGGCGGTGTGTACAAGGCCCGGGAACGTATTCACCGTGACATTCTGATTCACGATTACTAGCGATTCCGACTTCATGGAGTCGAGTTGCAGACTCCAATCCGGACTACGACATGCTTTATGGGATTAGCTCCACCTCGCGGCTTGGCAACCCTTTGTACATGCCATTGTAGCACGTGTGTAGCCCTACTCGTAAGGGCCATGATGACTTGACGTCGTCCCCGCCTTCCTCCGGTTTGTCACCGGCAGTCTCCTTAGAGTCCCCAACTTAATGATGGTAACTAAGGACAAGGGTTGCGCTCGTTACGGGACTTAACCCAACATTTCACAACACGAGCTGACGACAGCCATGCAGCACCTGTCTCAGTGTTCCCGAAGGCACCAATTGATCTCTCAAAAGTTCACTGGATGTCAAGAGTAGGTAAGGTTCTTCGCGTTGCTTCGAATTAAACCACATGCTCCACCGCTTGTGCGGGCCCCCGTCAATTCATTTGAGTTTTAATCTTGCGACCGTACTCCCCAGGCGGTCTACTTATCGCGTTAGCTGCGCCACTAAAGGATCAAGTCCTCCAACGGCTAGTAGACATCGTTTACGGCGTGGACTACCGGGGTATCTAATCCCGTTTGCTCCCCACGCTTTCGCACCTCAGTGTCAGTATCGAGCCAGTCAGTCGCCTTCGCCACTGGTGTTCCTTCCCATCTCTACGCATTTCACCGCTACACAGGAAATTCCACTAACCTCTCTCGTACTCTAGTGAGTCAGTTTTGAATGCAGTTCCAAGGTTGAGCCCTGGGCTTTCACATCCAACTTAACAAACCACCTACGCGCGCTTTACGCCCAGTAATTCCGATTAACGCTTGCACCTTTAGTATTACCGCGGCTGCTGGCACTAAATTAGCCGGTGCTTCTTCTGCGAGTAACGTCACAGCCAGCAAATATTACTTACTGACCTTTCCTCCTCGCTGAAAGTGCTTTACAACCCGAAGGCCTTCTTCACACACGCGGCATGGCTGCATCAGACTTTCGTCCATTGTGCAATATTCCCCACTGCTGCCTCCCGTAGGAGTCTGGGCCGTGTCTCAGTCCCAGTGTGGCTGATCATCCTCTCAGACCAGCTAGAGATCGTCGCCTTGGTAGGCCTTTACCCCACCAACTAGCTAATCTCACTCAGGCTCATCGAATAGCGCAAGGCCCGAAGGTCCCCTGCTTTCCCCCGTAGGATATATGCGGTATTAATCATCGTTTCCAATGGCTATCCCCCACTACTCGGTAGATTCCTAAGCATTACTCACCCGTCCGCCGCTCGACGTCTGGTAGCAAGCTACCTTCGTTTCCGCTCGACTTGCATGTGTTAAGCCTGCCGCCAGCGTTCAATCTGAGCCATGATCAAACTCTTCAGTTTTAAATCTTACTCAAAATAAAAACTAACTTTTATACTCACCAAATTAATGTAGAGTTCGTAAGTTCTTACTTTGTTTTATGCTTTGATGTCATCCTAACAGCGAACTGTTAAGTGACTGTCTCCACTCAATCAAGGTAAGCACCCACACGAATTATCTGAATATGTTTTTAAAGAACGTTTCCACTGAGCTTTACTCGAAGTGGGCGCACATTATATATTGTGCGGTTTCGAAGTCAAGGATTATTTTCAATTAACTTTCAGAGAAAGTAGAAGAAAAACAACATCTTATCTTCAATGCTTAAAGTGATTTAAAAGTAACTTCTTACTAAAAAGAAGAGGCTTTCAAAGTCTCTCTGAGCAGGCTGCGTATCTTAAAGACTTCAGCCAGAGAGTCAAGTGATTATTTTCAGAAAGATTTCAAAAAAACCTTTAAAAACAACACCTTATCTCAACTCAGCCACAAATCCCCAAAGGTCTTTCTGTCTGAGCAGGCGGCGAATAATACGCTTATCCTCAGCCCCGTCAACCGATTCCTGTAAATATATTACAAAAGAGTGAAATGAATTCAAAAACCACCAAAACTGCTTAGTTATCGTACGAATTCTGGCTAGGAACTAGAGGATAGTTGGGATTTGAGTAGATTCAAGGCGATTTCGATAAACATTAACGAACCACCCGATACAGCACCACGAATTCTTATATAGGCGCAAGGAAGGTTTATTATTCTAAATAAAGACGGCTTATCATTTGCCGATAAGCTGCGTTGCTATAAAGAGAAAGGCTTTTTCAGATTTCTAAAGCAGAAGTGATTTGCGGTGAGTGATGGAGATTAATTTTGTAGGACGTCTAAAAGAGGGATCTTTTAGCGAGCCCCCACGGATGGGTTCACGGCGCTCCGTACAAAATTCAATCTCCATCGCGAACGCAAGCAAATTACGATTAGAAATCCAAAGGTCCAGAATAAACCCACAAGCAGCGTTTCAACCAAAAACAAACAGAACTAAACCGAACGAACAAAGAACCCCTTAATCCTAGCCAAAGACAATCGTTGCCCTAAAAGAATCAAAGTAATAAACGCATACAAACTAGGATCAAACCAATTCGAGCGTATTTGCAGGAGATAATGAATGGCACACAATAGGGCGATTAAATAGATAACCTTATGTAATGACTTCCACTTACGCTTCAGTCTTCTCTGCCAACCTTTAGTAGACGTAATAGAAAGAGGAATCAATAATAGCCAAGCTAAAAACCCCAACGTTAGATAGGGACGCTCCACCAGCTCGCTACCAATATCTTGCCACTGCCACGCTAATAAAAAAGCCATATAAGACAACAAATGCAGGGTCGCATAAAACATAACAAACAAACCCAGCATACGCCTATGCACTAACGGCCACTTCCAGCCCAACCATTGACGCACAGGGCTAACCGCCAAAGTCAGCAGCAACGTATTAAAAGCCCACTCCCCAGTAAACCAAACAATTGCCTTACCTGGTTCTGGCCCTAATATTTCATAATCCCCCATCTGCAAAGCAACCACTTGCGCAAGAATATAAGCAAAAGGAGTAAATAGGGCTGAAAAAATCAAACACCGACGGACAAAGACAGACATTAGTTTCTGTTGCATCAAAATGACTTTCTCAAATCCATGCCTTTATAGAGATGCGCAACTTGCTCACCATAACCATTAAACATCTGAGTGGGGATACGATTAACGTTAAATAAACCAGAAGGTAGACGACGCTCCTTCGCCTGACTCCAGCGTGGATGTGATACGTCAGGATTCACATTGGCATAGAAACCATATTCGCTTGGCGCGATTGCTTGCCAGGTATTAATTGGAGGTTTTTCAGTGAAGCGGATTTTAACGATCGACTTAATACTCTTAAAGCCATATTTCCACGGCACAACTAGACGAATGGGTGCACCGTTTTGTTTTGGCAAAATCTCACCATATAAGCCCACCGCCATTAACGTTAGTGGATTCATCGCCTCATCAATTCTAAGCGCCTCTATATAAGGCCAATCAATCGTAGAAAACCGAGAACGCTGACCAATCATTTGCTTTGGTGCTTCTAATGTTGTGAATTCAACATACTTTGCGGTAGATAAAGGCTTAAAGCGCTTAATCAACTCCGCTAACGGAAAACCGATCCAAGGAATCACCATCGACCAAGCCTCCACGCAACGTAAGCGATAGATGCGTTCTTCTAACGGCATAGACTTTAAAATATCTTCTAAATTAAAAGTACCCTGCTTTTCACACTCCCCTTCAATCGTAATCGACCATGGATCAGTCACTAAGGCACCCGCATTACGCGCAGGATCATCTTTACCCGTGCCAAATTCATAGAAATTATTATAAGAAGTGACATCGCGATAAGGTGTTAACTTCTCCTCTTTACCGAACCCGGTATCCGATGCTCCAGATACCTGCGCCTTCAACCATTCAGGGCCAAATTTTAATGGCGTACTATTGTGTGTTTCTAATGCCCACACTGATGAAGCCAAGCCCATTGCGGCTATCGCAGCACCACCTTGTTGCATAAATTTTCGACGATTCAAATAAGCCGAATGAGAAGTAATTTCAGATGATGGAATATCAACAGCAGGCTTAATCAGCATAATAGACTCATTATTAATGGGCTCGTAATTAATAGATAGTAGTTAAACATTAGTATGTAATACGCAGTAATTATAAAAGTAGACCGCTATCTCGCCATAAAATTCCAGCACGATATAATACTTTACGCTTTTCCAGACACAAAAAAGGCCTCTTGCGAGACCTTCGTGTGTGAGCGTAAGTTCAAATTAAGATTTACGTTCTTTCCAATACTTCACTCCACTTACCACAGGACCAGATAATGCATAACCCATAAAAATACAAAGAAGCACCTTGGCAGGATCCATCGAAACCACTACAAACGCCATCACAACTGCAAGCATGGCAACAAAAGGAACTTTACCTTTCAGATCCAGACCTTTGAAGCTGTGATACTGAAAGTTACTCACCATCAACAAGCCTGCAAACGGTACCAACAATGCCATAATCCAAGCGACATCCTCGCCTGTCGCACCCATTTCACTAAATGACCATACTGTACCCGCAACAATCGCGGCGGCAGCTGGACTCGCTAAACCCGTAAAGTAATTTTTATCGGCTGTATCAATTTGAGTATTGAAACGCGCTAATCGTAATGCCGCACCAGCCACATAAACAAACGCGGCAACCCAGCCAAGCTTACCTAAATCTTGTAATGCCCAACTAAAAGCAACCAATGCCGGCGCAACACCAAAAGACACCATATCCGCCAAACTATCGTATTCAGCGCCAAAATCACTTTGAGTATTGGTTAAGCGTGCCACCCGGCCGTCTAAGCCATCCAAAATCATGGCAATAAAAATGGCGATGGATGCGTTAGAAAATAAACCATTCATACTCGCAACAACGGCATAGAAGCCAAAGAACAAAGCACCTGTGGTAAACAAGTTCGGTAATAAATAAATACCCTTGTTACGTGGCTTCGGGCTAGAGCATTCGTCAGCGCCATTTGATTCTGTGGTGCTTTCTTGAATATCGTCGTTCACTTTCTCTACCTTATTATCTTGATCGTTCATAAGTTCAACTTTTACCTAACTATATAATAAATATTATTTGCCGATTTCATATACTGGGTGACTAAGCGCTACTGCATCTTTAGAGCGCTGGTACATCGCTAGTGTATTTTTAGATATACCATTTTAATCCTCTATCTTACTGAGATGAGCAAAGAATCGCCAGCTATTCCCACATAACCGTTTGCCACAAGGCTGAAATCAACGGTTCATGTAAGCGCTTACTTTGCGCACAAAGCCCAACCGCAAAGGGTTCCAGTTCAGGCTGTACATCTAATATGCGCACCTTATTCATCAGCGGGCTATTTTTAAGCACCAGATCAGGCACCACTCCCACCCCGCAACCAAGGCTAACCATACTAACAATCGCCTCATGCCCAGAAACCTGTGCATAAATATTCTGTTTTAAACGCTTCTGCTTAAACCAACGATCCACCCGGGTTCTCGCCAATCCAGTCTCAGACAGGACTAATGGCACCTTATCCCAATGAATATCGTCTTCTAATAATTCCGGAACAGCTTGATTTGATACCGGCGCTATAAATAATAACGGGGCAGGCGTAATCGTTTTAAAGGTTAAATTAGCAGCCAGCTGATCTGGACGAGCCGCAATCACCATATCAACATCACCCGACTGAACATGAGAAATCGATTCCGCGGCATCGCCCGTTTTTAAACGAATATCAACCAACGGATGCTGGGCCCGAAACCTGCCTAACAACTCAGACAAAAAGCTATAACTCGCGGTCACTGAGCAATAAATACTTAACTGTCCCTGCAATTCACTAGCCTGACGCTGCATTGAAAGTTTAAGCTGATGCCAAAGCTCCAATACTTGCTCAGCATGCTGGCGGAAAAGCGCCCCCTCTTCAGTCAAGCGCAAGCGTGTTCCTTCACGATTAAACAAACGGGAACCCACGCCTTCTTCCATACGCTTTAATCGTCGGCTTAACGTAGAAGGGCTGCAATGAACTAACTGGCTAACCACGCTTAAATTCTGATATTCCGCCAACTGCACGAACACCTCTAAATCCCTGTATTCCATAACAAAAACTCAAACCTTTTAGTCGAAAGTGCAAGCGTTGCAAAAACTGCAATAAGAAAAAGCAATTATAGCATTTTACGCAACGAGAAACTTCGCCTAGAATGCACGCCATCGAATGAACCATTCGCACAAATTCCTATTAATACTTATAGATTGGAGAGACCCATGTCTAACAACTATTTCAACACGTTAAACTTACGTGAACAGCTTGATCAACTTGGTCGTTGTCGTTTCATGAACCGCAGTGAATTCGCTGATGGTTGTGAAGCGCTTAAAGGCAAAAAAATCGTAATCGTTGGTTGTGGTGCTCAGGGCCTTAACCAAGGTTTGAACATGCGCGATTCTGGTTTAGACATTTCTTATACGCTACGTGCAGCCGCAATCGCCGAGAAGCGTGCTTCTTTCGTAAACGCGTCTGAAAACGGTTTTGTTGTTGGTACTTATGAAGACTTGATCCCTCAAGCTGACCTAGTACTTAACCTTACTCCTGATAAGCAGCACACTGCAGTTGTTACTGCAATTATGCCTTTGATGAAGAAGAACTCTACTCTTGCTTACTCTCACGGTTTTAACGTGGTTGAAGAAGGCATGAAGATTCGTGAAGATATCACTGTAATCATGGTTGCTCCTAAGTGCCCTGGCTCTGAAGTACGTGAAGAATATAAGCGTGGATTCGGTGTTCCGACTCTTCTTGCTGTTCACCCAGAAAACGATCCTCGTGGTGAAGGCTGGGATCTTGCTAAAGCCTACGCTTCCGCTACTGGTGGTGACCGTGCTGGTTGTCTTGAATCTTCTTTCGTTGCTGAAGTTAAGTCTGACCTTATGGGTGAGCAAACTATCCTTTGTGGTATGTTGCAGACTGGCGCTATCTTGGGCTATGAAAAAATGGTTGCTGACGGCATCGACGGCCCATACGCAGCTAAATTGATTCAATTCGGTTGGGAAACTGTTACTGAAGCATTGAAGATTGGCGGCATCACTAACATGATGGATCGTCTAGCTAACCCAGCTAAAATCGTTGCGTTTGATATGGCTGAAGAACTTAAAGACCTTATGCGTCCTTTGTTCCGCAAGCATCAAGACGACATCATCACCGGTCACTTCTCTAAGACTATGATGGAAGATTGGGCTAACGATGACGTTAACCTACTTAAATGGCGTGAAGAAACAGCTGAAACTGGCTTCGAAAAAGCAGCTCCAACTGACGCAGTAATCGACGAGCAAGAGTTCTTCGATAAAGGCATCATGCTTGTTGCTATGGTTAAAGCCGGCGTTGAGCTTGCATTCGAATCTATGGTTGAGTCTGGCATCGTTGAAGAATCAGCATATTACGAGTCTCTACATGAAACTCCATTAATCGCTAATACCATCGCTCGTAAGAAGCTTTACGAAATGAACGTTGTGATTTCTGATACGGCTGAATACGGTTGCTACTTGTTTGCTCACGCAGCAATCCCTCTGTTGGCAGAAAAGTTCATGCCAAACATTACGACTGAAGTGATTGGTAAAGGTTTGAACCTAACTTCAACGTCTGTTGATAACGCTCGCCTAGTTGAAGTTAACGACGAAATCCGTAATCACCCAGTTGAATATGTTGGTGAAGAGCTACGTGGCTACATGACTGACATGAAGCGTATCGTTGAAGCTTCTAACTAATATCGATTAGTTAGAACGTCTCTTTGAGGTTGAATTATTTCAGCCTCATAAAAAAATGCCCCTGCTGAGTAATCAATAGGGGCATTTTTGTTTGTACTGAAAATACACAAAAAGATAGAATTTACTCTACAGATTCGACTTCAAAGCTGTGCGTAATTTCTACTCCGCCTTTTTCCAGCATAATAGACGCTGAACAGTATTTCTCTGCGGATAACGCCACTGCTTTTTCAACGGCCACTTCTCGCAGTTTACGACCCTGCACTTTAAAGTGAATATGAATCTTAGTGAATACTGAAGGCACTGCATCGGCACGCTCCGCTTCAATCTCAGCGACGCAATCTACGATATCTTGACGTTGCTTCTTTAAAATACTCATCACATCAAAACTAGTACAGCCGCCCAAGCCTAATAATAGTAATTCCATTGGGCGTACACCCTGATTTTTACCACCATGATCTTCAGGACCGTCCATAATTACCGTATGACCAGTGCCAGACTCACCAATGAACTTGACGTCGCCGCCCCATTTAATTGTCGCTTTCATTAAATTTCTCCATAGAATGGCGCAAGGTTACCATAGCAAAGGTCGATAGAATAATATCAACGCTCATTCTGAGACCTATTTACTCGAAGTATTAAACCAATTTGATAGAATAGTGCTGGTGTATCGATTCCTGCTGCTGCACCATGTGCATTGCACATATTAATTAACACTGCATTATTATTTTTAACGGGCATTTTTGCTCTCATTACCGTGAATGGATAACTGATTTATGAGTCTTTATGGAACGAGTACTAAAGCTGAGTACATCGAGATCTTTTTAGAACATGCTCACCGACGCCGTTATCCTGCTCGCAGTACTCTCATTTATGCAGGCGACCAAAGCGACTCTTTATTTTTACTCGTTAAAGGTTCCGTTACTGTCATTATTGAAGATGATGACGGGCGAGAAATGATCATGGCCTACCTTAATGAAGGCGATTTCTTTGGAGAAATGGGTCTATTCGATGTGGAAGCTAAAGCACGTACCGCCTGGGTCAAAGCAAAAGCAGATTGCGAAGTTGCTGAGATTAGCTATATCAAATTCCTCGAACTGGTAAAAGACGACCCACGCTTGCTTTATACCATCTTTGAGCAAATGTCTTTACGCTTGCGTAATACCACGCGCAAAGCCGGTGATTTAGCATTCTTAGACGTAACCGGTCGAGTCGCACGCACCTTATTAGAACTGTCACAAGAACCTGATGCAATGACCCACCCCGATGGCATGCAAATTAAAATCACTCGCCAAGAAATCGGCCGTATTGTTGGTTGTTCTCGTGAAATGGTAGGACGAGTACTAAAAGCACTTGAAGAGCAAGGCCTGGTCGATGTTGCAGGAAAAACCATGGTTGTCCATGGCACTCGCCGCGCAGCCACTTTACCACGTAGAAATAGCTAACAATTAAAAAAACACAGGCAGAATTCTCAACCTTGCTCTAAACTTGAATTAGATTATCGGAGCAAAGACTGTATGAGCGACCAAGCTTTATTCAACGACGACGAGCACTTGCTTGGTGGCGATGATGAACAATTACCATTAATTGCAGATCAGACATGGAAAGTCCTGATCGCTGATGATGAACCAGACGTGCATAAAGTGACACAAATGGTTCTGCATAACTTCTCATTTGATGGTTTAAAGCTTGAGTTAATTAGTGCATACAGCGGTCAAGAAGCAAAAGACATTATGTCATCGCGCGATGACATTGCTCTCGCAATGCTCGATGTGGTGATGGAAGATGAACACGCAGGCTTGGAAGTCGCTCGCTATATTCGTGAAGATCTGAAAAATCGCTATACTCGCCTTGTACTCCGAACCGGCCAGCCTGGCCAAGCACCTGAAAGTGAAGTCATACGTAACTACGATATTAATGACTACAAAGATAAAACAGAGCTAACAACCACAAAACTCAACACCCTATTGTATGCAACATTGCGTAGCTATCGCGATATTTGCACACTCAATCAGAATCGCAAAGGGCTTGAAGGTGTCATTAAAGCGTCCACAGAAGTCTTTAGTTCAGGCACGCTCACCAAGTTTGCCAGCGCCGTTTTATCTCAAATAACAAACCTATTAGGGCTCGAGCAAAGTGCTTTGTATTGTTCATCCATTACCCATGATACTCAACTGAATATAGAAACACGCACTTTCAGAATTCTCGCAGCAACCGGCGATATGGAAACGAGCCATACCGTTACTAGCCTTGAAGAACTACCAGAGCAAGTACAAAAAGGCTTTAGAGAGGTTCTAGCCGATCATAAATCTCACTACCATGAAGACTATTACATTGGCTATTTTTCGACCCAAAAAGGCAGTGAGAGCCTACTTTATGTCACCTTTCACCACGAACTCAGTGAACTAGACAAGCAGCTATTAGAAATCTATGCCGCTAACGTTGCAGTAACTTATGAAAATTTGTTAATGCGCGATGACATACAAGAGACGCAAAAAGAGCTGGTTTACATGCTAGGCGAGGCGGTAGAACAGCGCTCTAAAGAGACAGGAGCCCATGTAAAACGTGTTGCTCAAATATCTCAATTACTGGCCAGTGCTTATGGTCTATCAGAGCAAGAGGCTGAATTAATTAAGCTAGCATCGCCTTTACATGATGTTGGAAAAGTCGGCATTCCCGATAGCATTCTAAATAAACCCGGAAAACATACTCCAGAAGAATGGAAGATCATGCAAACACACGCCATGATCGGTGAAGAAATTCTGGCTAAATCAGACAAACGAATTTTACAACTTGGTTCTATTATTGCGGGACAGCATCATGAAAAATGGAATGGCAATGGCTACCCTAGAGGCCTAAAAGGTGAAGAGATTCATATCGCTGGACGCATTACCGCACTTGCTGATGTGTTTGATGCCCTAGGGAGTAAGCGTTGCTACAAAGATGCATGGCCGATTGAAAAAATCATCACTATCATCAAAGAAGAACGTGGCGAACAGTTTGAACCTAAGCTGGTCGATTTATTTGAAGAAAATATTGACGCGTTAGTCGCGATTCGAGCTAAATTCCCTGATAACTACTAAGACTACCCGTCATACCGCAGACACAAAAAAAGCAGACTTCAATTTGAAGCCTGCTTTTTTTGTGTCTGCCATTCGAATTTAGAAAAATAACTCTGCTAGCTTATCCCCAGGAAATTCAGCACGCATAAAAGCTTCACCCACTAAAAACGCATTTACCTGCTTCGCACGCATTGCAGCCACATCATCACGGCCTAAAATACCGCTTTCTGTAATCACCATACGATCTGCCGGAATTTGATCCAACAATGCGTAGGTATTTTCTAAACTAACTTCAAAAGTATGCAGGTTGCGGTTATTAATACCGACCAAAGGCGTATCCAGCTTCAGCGCTGAATGCAGCTCTTGTTCATCATGCACTTCAACCAATACATCCATGCCTAGCTCTGTGGCTAAACCTGCCAGGTCTTGCAGTTGCATGTCACTTAACGCTGAAACGATCAGTAAAATACAATCAGCATTAATCACTTTCGCTTCAAAAACCTGATAAGGGTCGATTAAAAAATCTTTACGAATAACTGGAATCGAACAAGCATTACGCCCTTGCTGCAAAAATGCCTCACTGCCTTGAAAATAATCTTTATCGGTTAAAATCGACAAGCAAGCAGCGCCGGCTTTTTCATAAGACTCAGCAATCCGCGCAGGATTGAAATCTTCACGAAAGACACCTTTACTTGGAGAAGCTTTTTTAATTTCCGCAATTACCGCCGGCAAACCCGCAGCGACCTTGGTTTTCATAGCTTTATAAAAACCACGTGCTTCTGGCTGATCAAAAGCACGGGCTTTCATATTAGCTAAAGAGACTTCGGCGCTACGCTGTTGAACTTCAATCACCTTGGTATCAAGGATTTTCTTTAAAATTGTAGGGGTATTCATCAATCGTTTTCCTGTGCCTGTCTCTGTACTTTTTCCAGTACCTTCTCTAGTACTATATTCAGTACTTTCTCTCAATAATTTATAATAAATCGAGGTGGCTAAATCTGCTTTATCAAGCCCGTGACTGACTAGGCTTGATCTTCTGTGAAGCAGCGAGTGAAACTCACCAGTTCATTTAACTTGCCCAGCGCCAAACCGGTAAATATAGCATCTTGTGCCATCTCAACCCCTTGCTCTAAGCTTGATGCAATATTGGCAGCATAAATGGCAGCACCCGAGTTAAGCGCAATGATGTCTGCGGCCTTATTACCCGCTTCCGTCTCACGCTTGCCTAATGCATCTTTAATTAATAGATAGCTCTGTTCAGCACTGGATACAGTTAAACCGATCAAGCTTTGGCTGCTGATGCCAACTTCTTCAGGTTTCAATTTATACTCAGTGATCTGGCCATCTTTTAATTCAGCCACTGACGTTTCCGCCGCTAAGCTAATTTCATCCAAGCCATCATCAGAGTGAACAATCAAAACGTGCTCACTGCCCAAGCGCTGCAATACTTCGGCAAGGGGGCGGCATAACGCGGCATTAAATACCCCAATCACTTGGTTTTTAACCCCAGCAGGATTCGTTAGCGGGCCCAACATATTAAAAATAGTACGCTGAGCAAGCTCTTTACGCGGACCAATTGCATACTTCATTGCACTGTGATGCGCAGGTGCAAACATAAAGCCCACACCAATTTCATTCACACACCGAGCAACTTGCTCCATGGTCAGTGTTAAAGAAACACCAGCAAATTCTAAAACATCAGCACTGCCCGTAGTCGACGATACGCTGCGATTACCATGCTTCGCAACCTTGCCACCTGCCGCGGCAACCACAAATGCAGAAGCCGTAGAAACATTAAACAAATTAGAACCATCGCCGCCTGTGCCACAAGTATCGACAGCATTAGGATCATCAACCTTCACTCCCGACGACAGCTCACGCATCACCGCCGTCGCACCGGTAATTTCATCAATAGTCTCGCCTTTCATGCGCAGTCCGACTAAAAAACCACCAATTTGAGCGGGCGTTGCTTCACCACTCATTACCTGACGCATCACAGAAATCATTTCTTCTGTAGTCAGGTTCTGACGTTCAATGACCTTCGCTAAGCCTTGTTGAATATTCATCTCGATCTTTCCTAAATCTATACCGCGGCTAGCTATTTGCTGCGCTTTAAAAAATTATTTAATAGCTCATGGCCTTGCTCGGTTAATATCGATTCTGGATGGAATTGCACCCCTTCGATATCTAACTCTTTATGGCGCACACCCATAATCTCTTCCATACTACCATCTTGGTTCTCTGTCCAAGACGTAATCTCCAAACAGTCAGGCAAGGTCTTTTTATCAATCACAAGTGAATGATAGCGGGTTGCGATCAATGGATTATTTAAGCCTTTAAATACACCTTGGTCGGCATGAACAACAGGAGAGGTTTTACCATGCATTACCTGTCCGGCACGCACAATCTCACCACCAAATACTTGGCCAATACTTTGATGACCCAAACAAATACCCAAAATTGGCAACTTACCCGCAAAGTGACGAATCGCTTCCACCGAGATGCCTGCTTCTTTCGGCGTACATGGCCCTGGGGAAATCACCAAGTGATCAGGATTCAATGCCTCAATCTGCTCAATGGTAATTTCATCATTTCGGTAAACCTGAACATCTGCACCTAGCTCAGCAAAATATTGCACCACGTTGTAGGTGAAGGAATCATAATTATCAATCATTAGTAACATAGTAAACCCCTCCTATTGGTCCAAGCCAGATTCAGCCATCGCCACAGCGCGGAATAACGCGCGGCCTTTATTTAATGTTTCTTTCCATTCAAGACGCGGTACAGAGTCAGCCACCACACCTGCACCTGCTTGAATATTCAAAATACCGTCTTTAATAACCGCGGTACGAATCGCAATCGCAGTGTCCATATTTCCATTCCAGCTTAAGTAACCCACAGCACCACCATAAACGCCGCGCTTTACCGACTCAATTTGATCGATTATTTCCATGGCTCGAATTTTGGGTGCGCCGCTTAAAGTACCCGCAGGATGAACCGCACGTAATACGTCCATCGCACTAATACCTTCTTTGACCTTACCAGTGACGTTCGAGACGATGTGCATTACATGGCTATAACGCTCAACCACCATCTGATCACTGACTCTCACGGTGCCCACTTGGGAAACTCGGCCAGCATCGTTACGACCTAGGTCGATCAGCATTAAATGTTCAGCAATTTCTTTCGGATCGGAGAGTAATTCTTTTTCTAGGGCTAAATCTTCTTCTGGGGTTTTTCCTCGCTGACGAGTTCCCGCGATTGGACGCACGGTGACTTCTCCATCTTCGAGGCGCGCTAGAATTTCCGGCGATGAACCAACAATATGAAAATCATCCAAGTCCATGAAGTACATGTAAGGCGAAGGATTTAAGGTACGCAATGCACGATAAATCTGAATGGGATCACCCGCAAAGGGCACTTTCATGCGCTGTGAAATAACGCACTGCATAATGTCGCCTGAAAGAATGTATTCTTTAATATCTTCAACCGACTGCTGAAATTCTTGCTCACCAAAACTCGATTTAAAATCACTTTCATCAATGGTTTTAGGGGCTGCCAATGCCTGACCTACATTACCTTGATACGGCTGGCGTAGCTTAATGCGCAGCTCATCTAAACGCGCTTCCGCATGCTCTAGAGCATTCTTTTGTTCTGGTTTGGCTAAAACAATTAGATAAATTTTTCCACTGAGATTATCAAAAACGACCACCTCTTCCGATACCATTAATAAGATATCAGGTGTACCTAACTCATCAGGAGGACAGCTATCTTGCAAACGTTTTTCAATATAGCGCACAGTATCATAGCCAAAATAGCCGACTAATCCGCCATCAAAAATGGGCATATTTTCAAGCACAGGAACTTTATATGTAGCTTGTAGCTGTTCGATATAATCCAACGGATCTTCAACAGTTTGCTGAGAGGTCAATTCGCCCTCAACAAAATGGCTAACGCTCAACCCTTCAACCTTAATCACTTCCGAGCAAGGCAGGCCAATCATGGAGTATCGACCCCATTTTTCGCCACCCTGAACGGATTCAAGCAAATAAGAATAAGGCCCAGAAGCGAGCTTAAGATAAGTGGAAAGTGGCGTATCAAGATCCGCCATTACTTCACGCGCAACAGGAATGCGATTATAGCCTTGCTGCGTTAATGTATTAAATTGTTCAGGAGTCATGACCTAGTCCGTCAAGCAATCAGATGCGATGGTTTAAATAGATAAATTAAAGACGACATTGAACCGAGTCGGTTCTTAGACTATTACCATCGTTTAGAAAAGTGATGTCCTTGTTGATTCGGACATGTGTACTGAAAGGACACGAAAGTGCTCCTAGTCATCAAATTTTAAAAGTAACTCAACTATACCGAGTTGGCCGGATTGAGTCTAGCGCTTACGCCAATCCACCCGAGGCCAATCTCTTTGTTTAGCCAATTCAGCCAGCTGTGGGTTTGGGTTCAAAACCACAGGCTGCCTTACGGCCTCCAAAAGGGGTAAATCGGCATGGCTATCACTGTAAAAAACAGCTTCAGAAAGTTCAAAACCCTGATCCTTTGCAAATTTCTTGGCCATTTCAACTTTTCCCACACCGTAACAAAGAGGCTTGGTCAGCCCCATTATTTTTCCTTCTTTTATATTGAAACGATTACCAATAACAAAATCTAATCCTAGAGCATCCGCATACGCTTTCGCCATCACTTCATCTTGACCCGTAATAAGAATTAGCTGAGTTCCTTGTCGTCGGTAGGCAAAAAGCAAAGAAGCAGCCTGTGGATAAATATATAAATGCCCTCTTTGGTCAAAGAAATTTTTAATGTGCTCACGGTACTCGTTCAAGCTCATGCCTTTAGTGCGCGTACGGTAATAATACGATAAGCGCCAATGACTGACTTTTCCTTTTTTATAAGCTCTATACAAAGAAGTCAAAGCCTGAATAGCTTCAAGGATTGCCCAGCGATCAAAGCGCACACGCCACTTAATCCATAGGCTGCTAGCGTCTTTATTGATAAGTGAATCGTCTAAATCAAAGAAAACATGGGAGGCCTGATAAACGTGCAATGTTTTTTCCACAGGCATAAACAATCTCTTACCAAGCTTAAAATTAATATAATTAGGGAGTTCAAAGCTAACACAGAGGTATTAATTTAGCCTCTTTATTACCGTCCAAAAATTAATATTTCATCATTTTCGACATTAGGGGTTGAAAAGTAAGTGCGATTGCCACATGTTTTATAGTAGCGCAGGCAAGATAGCCTGATGGGAAATCAATAATCTTTGCCTTAGGCAATTTATTTGACTTATCTCATAGCGCTTTTGCAATCCATGGACCATTATTATTATTCGTACACTTATAAGGATTCGCCATGAAAGGTTTGGAAATTAGCTTCCGTGATATTGAACACTCTGACGGCATCGAACAATTGATCCGCGATAAGGCCGGCAAGATATCCAGCATATACGACTCTATAACCGGTATTCGAGCAGTTGTAGCCATGCCACACAACCACAGTCATAAAGGTAAGCTGGCGCATGTATCATTAGAGATAGGACTACCTGGTGAAACTGTCGCGATTACAAACGATAATCACGACAATAAAGCCCATGAAGATATGTATGTGGCGGTAAAAGATGCTTTCGATGTTGCACAGCGTAAAGTTCGAAAGATTCATGAAAAACGTCACGACCTAAAGCGTCGAGCCGGTTCTGCTGCAACCCCAGAGATTGCTGAATAAAGAGACTGACTGACGTAAAAAGCCGAGCAATAAGCTCGGCTTCTTGTTTTTCCTGATAAGCTCTTGAGACGAGAATCTAAAACGAAAGTGTTTATTAAGCAGCACTTAAATAGACTACTTAAATAGACAGTCATTAGAGATAACCCCCTAGTAAAACCGCAAGCAGACCAGGCCTCACCAAAGAAGCATACAACTCTCCCATGACCTCAGGAGTCTCTACCATGCCTTCTCTTACCCAGCGCTTAATCACCATGAAAGATGCTCCCGCTAGAAAATCAACAACATAAGGTAATAATCCTGCTTTATTCTGCACATTGTGTGCCGTCATAAAACGCTCTACTACACGCGCAATGTAATTTTTAAACTGATTTAGCATCAAACTATCAATATCAGTTTGTATCAATAAATGAGCAAATTCAGCATTATCGGACCACTGGCGAAACATAATTGTAGCAATCACCGGATCTGCATCTTTACGCTTCGTGATATAACCATCGATTTCAGCATAAAACTTCTCAAACATCTCATCAATATAAGCGATCAGTAAATCGTCTTTAGAATGAAAGTGCAGATAGAAGGTTGGTCGTGCAACCCCAGATTTCTCAGCAATATGGGCAACAGAGATTTTGTTATACGGTAGATCCTTCATTAGCTCGAGTAAGGCATCAATCAATAAACGACGTGACCGTTCAACACGTTTATCTAACTCTTTATCAGCCATGTTGGCGACATCCCTATTATTTTTATCACAACATTATGTATTAGATAAAAAATAATAGACAGGCTTGTAAAAATGTATAGATCAAGTTTCACGCTCATTTTTTGATCTCAGCTCGGACTTCCTACGCCAGATGATATGAATGACCAGAAACAAAAAAGCCGAATCATTTCTGATTCGGCTTTTTCTCAATTTCTATTCAATTAGAAATTGAATAGAAATCCACAATCTGAACTAAAACAGAAAGCTAGAACTGATCAGCTGTCATTTCATACAGACACTCAGAACCACCTTTAACAGATGCGCTCAAAGAAAGGTATCTAGGTAATAAACGCTTAGTGAAGAAGCGAGCTGTTGCTAGCTTGTTCGCGTAGTAAGGCTCAGAACCTTCTTTTTCTAATGCTTTCTCAGCCATCATTGCATACATGTATGCGAATGAAACGTAGCCAAATACCTGAAGGTATTCAACCGAAGAAGCACCCAATTCATTAGCATTTGTCTGTGCCTGAAGCATAATCCAGTCAGTCAATTCAGTCAGGTTAGCAACAGCGGCTTTAAGCGGAGTGATGAACTCAGCCATTGCAGGATTGCCTTCTTGGCTTGCACAGTATTGAGCAATTTCTTCAGCGTAAATTTTATAGAACGCGCCGCCATTAGCCGCAATTTTACGCGCGATAAGGTCAAGCGATTGAATGCCGTTAGTGCCTTCATAAATCTGCGTAATACGTAAATCACGTACGTGCTGCTCTTGGCCCCATTCACGAATGAAACCGTGACCACCAAATACTTGCTGGCCAGCAACGGCTGATTCTAATGCCAAGTCAGTCAAAAAAGACTTAACAACAGGGGTCAACAAAGAAACCATGGTTTCAGCATATTTCTTAGTTTCTACGTCATCAGAAAACTTAGATAGATCCAACCATTTCGACGCATACATAGAGAAAGCACGAGAGCCCTCTGTATTAGCACGCATAGTCATCAACATGCGACGAACATCAGGGTGAACGATAATTGGGTCAGCCGTCTTCTCTGGAGCAACCTTGCCGGTTGGAGCACGAGACTGCAAACGGTCGTTAGCGTATGTTACAGCATTCTGGTAAGAGTTCTCAGCAACACCAAGACCTTGAATACCCACCGCAACACGCTCGTAGTTCATCATGGTGAACATAGCGTTTAAGCCCTTGTTCTCATCACCAATCAACCAACCTTTTGCGCCATCGTAATTCATTACGCAAGTCGCTGACGCTTTAATACCCATTTTGTGTTCGATAGAGCCACAACCTAGCGTATTTTCTTCGCCTAAAGAGCCATCTTCGTTTACAAGAATTTTAGGTACTAGGAATAAAGAGATTCCCTTAGGACCTGCAGGCGCATCAGGAAGCTTGGCAAGTACAAGGTGGATAATGTTCTCCGCCATGTCGTGCTCGCCCCAAGTGATGAAAATCTTGGTACCTGAAATATTGTAAGAACCGTCTGCATTTGGCTCTGCTTTGGTACGGATAATACCCAAGTCAGTACCACAATGAGGTTCAGTCAAATCCATTGCACCAGCCCATTGGCCAGAGTACATATTAGGAAGGTATTTTTCTTTTAGTTCTTGACTACCGTGGGCGTTTAGCGATAAACACGCACCGGCTGTCAACATTGGCGCAAGACCAAAAGAGATATTTGAACCCTGAATCATTTCTTCAACTTGGCCCACAAGCATCTTAGGCATGCCCATGCCGCCAAACTCAGGATTACCGCCAAGACCACCCCAGCCGCCTTCGCTATAAGTTTGATAAGCTTCTTTAAAGCCTGGAGGTGCGGTTACTTTACCGTCATTCCACTTAGAACCTACTTCATCACCTTCGCGGTTGATCGGTGCTAATACAGCACCTGCGATTTTACCCGCTTCTTCAAGGATCGCGTCCGCTGTTTCTGTATCCACAACTTCAGCCAAACGAGCGTTTTCAGCCCACATACTAGGTGCATCAAATACTTCATTTAACAAAAAGCGCATGTCGCGCAGGGGAGCTGTATATTCAGGCATTTCAGCGTTTCCTTAATTTAATAGCGTTTATAAACTGCGCGGTATTTTAAACCATCTAGCGCCACAGTCGACTATAGAGTGTTAAAAATCGGTCAAATTGGACGAAATAACTGCCCAATTTGATTCATTTTCCGCCACATACAAAAAAGCCGCACTAAAAAGTGCGGCTTTTTTCTTGTTACGTAATTACTTACGTATCAATTTAGAAAGCGAAATGATCTTCTTCAAGAGCCATCAAGCTATCTGCACCAGCAACCATCGTAATTGCGTGAGACGCAGTACGTGGAAGAATACGCTGGAAGTAGAAACGGGCAGTTTTAACTTTAGCGCCGTAGAAATCTTCTTCAGTCGTACCCGCTGCCAAGTTGGTTTGAGCAACTTTAGCCATTTTAGCCCATAAGAAAGCCAGTGTTACATAACCAGAGTACATTAGGTAATCAACAGAAGCTGAACCTACTTCATCACGGTTTTGCATAGAGGTCATGCCAACTTTCATTGTCAAATCGCCCCACTCTTTGTTCAACTTAGCCAATGGCTCAATGAACTCTTTCATGCCAGCATCGTCAGCATTTTCTTTGCAGAAAGCGTGAACTAGCTTAGTGAACTGTTTCAAAGAAGCACCTTGAGTCATAAGAACCTTACGGCCTAACAAATCAAGTGCCTGAATGCCGGTAGTCCCTTCATACAAGGTCGAGATACGAGCATCACGAACGATCTGTTCCATGCCCCATTCAGCGATGAAGCCGTGTCCACCAAATACCTGAACACCGTGGTTAGCCGCTTCAAGACCAGACTCAGTCAAGAATGCTTTCGCGATTGGTGTTAGGAAGCCCAACATTTCATCAGCCGCTTTACGATCTTCTTCAGTTGCGCCGTTGTGAACGATATCTGCATTCATAGCGGTTAGATAAACAAGTGCACGACCACCTTCAGCGAACGCTTTCTGTGTAAGAAGCATCTTACGTACGTCTGGGTGAACGATAATTGGATCAGCTACTTTATCAGGTGCTTTGATACCGGTTAAAGAACGCATTGCTAAACGGTCTTTAGCGTATGCTAGAGCACCCTGGAAAGAACCTTCAGCAGAAGCAACACCCTGTAGAGCAGTACCGATACGAGCAACGTTCATAAAGGTGAACATGCAGTTCAAGCCTTTGTTTTCTGGTCCAATCAACCAACCTTTAGCGCCATCGAAGTTCATTACACAAGTAGCATTACCATGAATACCCATCTTGTGTTCCAAAGAACCACATTCAACAGCGTTACGATCGCCTGGAGTACCGTCTGCGTTCACTACAAACTTAGGTACGATGAACAAAGAAATACCTTTAGTACCTGCAGGAGCGCCAGGTAGACGAGCTAGAACGATATGAATGATGTTATCAGCCATGTCGTGCTCACCCGCAGAGATGAAAATCTTAGTACCTGTAATGGCATAAGAACCGTCTGCGTTTGGCTCAGCTTTGGTTTTCAAAATACCCAGATCAGAACCACAAGCGGGTTCAGTCAAGCACATAGTACCAGTCCACTCACCCGAGATAAGTTGAGTAAGGTAAGTTTGCTTCTGATCTTCAGTACCCCAAGCTTCTAAAGTATTTTTAGCGCCGTGAGATAGACCAGGGTACATACCCCAAGACCAGTTAGCCGTACCAACCATTTCAGAAACGATCGTTCCTAGAGATTCTGGAAGACCCTGACCGCCGTATTCAACGTCAGAAGACAAAGAAGCCCAACCGTTATCCACATACTGACGGTAAGCTTCTTTAAAACCTGTTGGTGTATTAACAGAGGCATCGTCATTACGAGTACAGCCTTCAATGTCGCCACCACGGTTTAGAGGAGCAAGAACGTTTTCACAAAACTTAGCACCTTCAGTGATGATCGCATCAACCATATCTGGCGTCGCTACATCAGCAAACACAGGTAAGTTGGCATAATGAGCAGGGAAGTCTAACAATTCGTCAGCAACGAACTTAATATCACGTAGGGGAGCTTTATACTCTGGCATTAGAAAAACCTCTGAGCCTTATTGTTTATGAACGGCAAAAGCCGCATATCGATTAACAACTGATAATTGCGATCACAATATGAACAACTATCAAATTCAAACACTTGTTTGAAACATACGTTTGCGAGCGAATTTTGTCAAGCGGGTAAGATGAATAGCATAGAAAAAATAAAGCCGTCGATTGACGGCTTTACGGGTATTTTATAGATTAGACAGGTAAGGCAGTCGATTTAGCTAAACAACAGCATCCAATAATTGTCCAGAAGCCTTACTGGTATCATTCTGGCTAATGGCGACTATAATTTCATTAATTTTGGCAATACGATCATTGGCTGCTTGAAAATTCTCACTGTTTGAAACCGATTGCGACTCTGGCTTCTGGGAAGTGTTATCAGCTGTCCCCTGAGAAGCGTTTTTAGCAACATTCAATGAAGACTCAGCATTCTCTGCTTTGTCAGTTTTATCCGCTGCAGACTCACCATCAGAGCTTGAAGTGCCTCGGTTTTCAGTCGCCAGCTCAGCTCGTGCCTGATTTGCTTGCTGAGCGGCTAATGCAGCCACCCTGCGATCTTGAGAAGAGGGCTCAGCGGGCGCTAATGCAGCACGCTGAACCAACTGCATTTTTTCGAGTGTCGCCGCTGGATTTCCTGGAATTACACCGACATCAATCGATACTTCACCACCTACCGCATAGCTAACCCCATCAGGACCTCGCTGGTAGCTGTAATTAGCAGAACCCGCGTACTGACCACCCACTGCACTGTGAGCATTTTCATGTGCATGGACTTCACTATCACGCTGAGATAATGATCTGACCAGTTCTAAATCTTGCTGCTGTTGCTGTTCTTGAATACGCTCTTGCTGCTTTGATTCATTCTCTGAGCGCTCTGCGTTTTCATTAGATTGAGCTTGTACTGAGGTTGAGCCATTTTGCTCAGAACTTTGTTCTGCACCTTTCTCGCCTCCATTTATCCCATCGATGCTACTTCCATCAACACGAACAGGAGTAATATAAGGCTGACCTGCATTCTCTGGAGCTGTTGCAGGCTGTGGACGCTGCTCGGGAATTGATCGGGATAAACTAACATTAGAGACCGCCTCAACAGGGGCAAAGCTCGTAGAGCCTGCTGTTTCTCCAACTTGCGACAATAGCCCACCTTGTGTTGGCGTTACCGGCAACACACTATTGGCTAACATACCTGCGCTGGTTGGGATCTGCATACTTTCTCTGGCTACCTTTTCCTTCTGATTTCTAAGGTTTAGATTCTTTTTTTAAAACTTTTGTTAAAACTTTGTATTTAAGCCTTTATGTCTAATAGCGAACCAATTTGTTTATCCGCAGCTTCTAATACCTTGGCATTCAACTGGACACCCTGCTCACCTTCTTTTAATTTCACTAAAGCATCTGTTACCTCTACGGTGCCTTGAGCAGGACGCGCCGTTGTCGCTTCTACAACTTGCTGTGCCGCTTGCTTTACTTGCTCCGAATTTTGCTGAACACCAGCAGTGGCGATACTAAATGATGAACCAGAAGTAGACCCTATATTCATAAATACCTCTTTAATACTTAACCGAAAACTTAATCTGATGCCAACATACTACTTAATTTAATACGCATTGAGCGATGCTCAAGACATACATCAAACTCATACTTCACTGTATATATTTTAAACAGCTAAACGCAAAGAGGCCAGCGGTATGCTGGCCTCTTATTAGACTATATTGTTATATAGCCTGACTTTCCTGAATGCTTTATTAAATGACTAAGCTAGAAGCGCTATTTACGTAACTGCACTGTAAAACATATCACTTTCGACAGTCTTTGCAGCACCAGCAATCAATAAGTCATCCAACTCTTGCGGTGGCTGAGTTACTTTATGATCTGAGTTGATGCCCAGCTTACGGAATAAATCTTGGTCTTTATTGGCTGCAGGGTTAGGGGTTGTTAATAAACACTCACCGTAAAAAATAGAGTTTGCCCCAGCAAAAAAACACATAGACTGCATTTCTTCTGACATTTCTTCGCGGCCAGCGCTTAAGCGCACGTGTGATTGTGGCATCATAATCCGAGCCACTGCGATGGTACGAATAAACTCGAAAGGATCTAAATCCCCTTCTGTTTCTAACGGTGTTCCCTCTACTTTCACCAGCTGATTAATCGGCACAGAATCAGGATGCTGAGGCAAGTTAGCCAACTGGCGCAACAAACCAATGCGATCTTTTTCTTTTTCGCCCATGCCGACGATGCCACCAGAGCAAACTTTCATGCCCGAATCACGCACATGTTGCAGTGTATCTAGGCGATCGGAATAGGTGCGCGTAGTAATAATTTCGCCATAATATTCAGGAGAAGTATCAAGGTTATGATTGTAATAATCCAAACCTGCATTCGCCAACTGTTCAGATTTTTCTTGGTCAAGCATGCCCAGCGTCATGCACGTTTCCATGCCTAGATCTTTAACACCTTCAACCATTGCTAATACATAGGGCATATCTTTCGCACGCGGAGAACGCCAAGCAGCGCCCATGCAAAATCGATCTGAACCCGCCGCTTTAGCCGCTTTGGCTTTTTCGATAACCGCCTCGACTTCCATCAGTTTTTCTTTTTCAAGCTTGGTATCGTAGCGAGCACTTTGTGGACAATAAGCACAGTCTTCAGGGCAAGCTCCGGTTTTAATCGATAATAAGGTACTGACCTGCACCTGATTAGGGTCGAAATATTGGCGATGAATCGTCTGAGCCCTAAACAACAGATCATTCATGGGTAAGGCAAATAACTCAGCCACCTCTTGCTGCTGCCAATCATGGCGCAACTTTTCCAACATTTCGTTCATTTGACTCTTACCTTTTATATCAAGCAACTGTTAGAATGCTTATCAATTGGATTACTAAAAGCATCATAGCTAGACACATGGATTGGTCAACTTGGATAGAAAAAAAGGTATACTCACGGTTAAAATTTGCACTACCGGAATTTTCAAATAAAACCTGTGAGCTGTGCTTAGAAAAACATAACGCCGCAGGCTTTATATGCTCAGACTGCGAAGATACCCTGCCTCACGTAAAACATTGCTGCCAGATATGCGCCATTGCATTACCAAATCAAGGTTATTGCGGGCAATGCCTACATAAAAAACCCGCGTTTGATTACAGCCACAGCAGTTTCACCTACGCCACACCGATTGATACTTGGTTACAACGTTTAAAAAGCAATCGACGCACGGAGTGGGCACATAAACTTGCCAGCCTCATGATACTAAAACAGCCTGATAGTTTAGACAGCGTTGATGCCTTTACGTTTGTACCGTCGACTCGCTGGAGTTTGATGAAGCGTGGATTCAATCCAGCAGAACTCATTACCAGAGAATTGGGTCGCGCACTCAACAAGCCTGTCATCTCGCAACTGGCAATGCGCAGCCATAGCAGTGAACAAAAAGAGTTAAATCGCCACCAGCGTATCAATAATGTTGGCTTACATTTTCATCCCACACGTAAAGTGCTGAATGGCGAACACATCATGTTAATTGACGATGTCATGACCACAGGAAGCACTGCCCACTCAATGGCACTCATTCTTAAAGATGCCGGCGCAAGTCGAGTAGGCGTTTGGTGCTTAGCGCGCACACCGAAACATTAGACCCACTCTATTTACTGCGATTCATACCTAGCTCAGTTATACTGCGACGAATTAATTGCGTCTCCTCGACTAGGTAGCGGCTAAATATGACCCGTATAGAAACACCTTCTTTACACCCTTATCAAAGCCTTAGCCCAGATGCTGTGATCGACGCTGTTGAAAGCGTGGGCTTATTAACCGATATGCGCCAATATCCGCTGAACAGCTATGAAAACCGCGTCTATCAAGTCGGCATTGAAGAAGAAACACCCATTATTGTGAAGTTCTACCGACCAAACCGCTGGTCAAAATCCGCGATTTTGGAAGAGCATCAATTTCTCGCCGAACTGGCAGAAGAAGATTTACCCGTGGTTGCACCTCTTGAATTCAACGGCCAAACACTGTTTGAATACAAAGAATTTTATTTTTCGATTTCCCCCCGCAAAAGTGGCCACTCTCCTGAAATTGCCAACTGTGATCAGCTGGAATATTTAGGCCGCTGGTTAGCGCGCATGCATCAAGTAGGCAGAGACTATAACTTCCAACACCGTCCTATTTGGAACGGCCAAGCAGCGCTGGGAAAAAGCCAAGATAAAACCATTATCGAACAAAGCTGCGAGACCGTTTTAAACTCGGGTTTATTAAATGAAGATTTTCGTCCTGCTTATGAATCCTTATGTCGCGACCTGAATGAATTGGTAAAACAACAATATCAGCCAGCCATGAGCGACACTTTGCGCATTCATGGTGATTGCCATGTCGGCAATTTGTTATGGCGCGACGAACAACTCTACGTGGTTGATTTTGATGATTGCGTGCAAGGTCCTGCCATGCAAGATATTTGGATGTTACTCAGTGGTGAGCGCGAAGAACAACTGCAGCAATTAGAAGCCATTCGAAAGGGTTATGAAGTTTTCCAACCTTTCCCTTATCATCAATTGAAATGGATTGAATGCTTGCGTACGATTCGTCTTATTAAACATACTGCTTGGGTTGTAGAGCGTTGGTCTGATCCCGCATTTCCGCTGGCATTCCCATGGTTTACCGGTGTACGCTACTGGTCAGAACACGTATTATCTTTACGTGAGCAATTATCGGCCCTACAAGAAGAACCCTTATACATTCCAAATTAGAAGCAGCCGCTTACTTAAGAAAAGCGCAAAAACTATACACAATCTCAATTCATATACTTTATTCACACTCAACAAAAGGAAAATATCATGAAAAAATTATTGATAACTAGCCTACTGACAATCGCAGCCTCTCAAGTTTTTGCAGATGAACAGCAAGACACCGCCTCCCCAAAAGGCCTTTATGTCGGCGCCGGCGTTAGTTATAACAATTTGGATTTTGGTTCAGTGATTAAAGGTGCTGGTAATGAAGCGGCATCAGGAATACAGATTTTTGCGGGTGTTCCCATTGCGAATGCCATTAAAGACATTGAAACGTTTGCGGAAGTTGGTTTTTTCCGTACTAGCAGTTTCGACTTTGGTCCAGGCAATAAAGAAAGAGTCACTGGTATTTCAGGTTCGGTTGTTTTGCAAAGAAATTTGACCGAAGTTGATCCTAACCTATACGGATTAGCTCGCGTAGGCTTAGAAGTCGGTGACGATGATGGCATCTTTATGGGCATTGGTGCAGGTTATCGCATTACACCCAAAGTAGATGTACGCGCAGAGTTTGTTAATAAAGATTTAATCTCTTCTTACCAAGCTAACGCACTTATCCGTTTCTAATAACGTAATGCGTGAATGACAAATAAAGCAGCTACGCCGTTTATCGAGTAGCTGCTTTTTTCACTTTTATAACTACTGTTTTTTTAATTACTGTTTTTTGAAAAGTTACTTTAAAAAAAATACTTCAACTGATTAACTGCTTTATATGGTCAATGTACACATTGGCTTGGCAATCATTACGCACATCCGTAATTGGTATCCCATGATTGTAGCCATACGTTACTGCCACGGTTTTTACACCAGCAGCCGTAGCCGATTTAATATCAGAGATAGAATCTCCCACCATTATTGCTTGCTGAGCACTGACCGACAAATTTTTGAGCGCCGTTAATACTGGCAGAGGATGAGGTTTTTTAAACTCTAAATCATCGCCACATAAGACATCTGAAAAGTAATGATCAATATCTAAGGCTTTCAATAAAGGTAATGTGAATTGTCTCGGTTTATTAGTGATCAAACCCAACTTTATATCCGCAGAGATTAACGCTGATAAAACTGATAACACACCGTCATACAGCCCGGTGGCTTGTGTTAAACGTTGAGCATATGCACGCTCGAATACAGAGTAAGCAGAAGAATACGCTTCATTCGAATAACGAGCATTATGCAACGCATCGCCATCGTCACGATCGGCGAGTGCACGTTTCACCAAAGCGGCCGCACCGTTACCGACCCAGCGATTGACTTTTACCTCTCCCGCCGGTGCTTTACCGATGCTTTCCAGCATCTCATCGATCGCCGCCGTAAGATCTGGCACGCTATCAATCAGCGTTCCATCCAGATCAAATAGTACAGCTTGGGTAGACTGAGAATTTAACTCAGCTACCTGCCTAGAAAAAATAGATGCAGTACTCATACTCATAACCTTACGATTAAGAATTATTTAACCAAGGCTAACTCAGCACGCATCTCATCGATGACGGCTTTGTAATCCGGCTGACCAAAAATCGCCGAGCCCGCCACAAACGTATCAGCGCCCGCTTCAGCACAGGCACGAATATTATCTACTTTAACGCCGCCATCAACTTCCAAGCGAATATCATAACCAGACTCATCAATCATCTTTCTAGCTTCTTTTAATTTCTCAAGCGTATGAGGAATAAATGATTGGCCACCAAATCCGGGATTCACCGACATTAACAAAACCATATCCAACTTATCCATAACGTGAGCCATGTGATGCAAAGGAGTTGCAGGATTAAAAACCAAGCCCGCTTTACAACCTGCATCCTTAATAATCTGCAAACTGCGGTCAATATGATGAGTCGCTTCAGGATGAAACGTCACATACGTTGCGCCCGCTTTAATGAAATCGTTAATCATGCCATCGACTGGCGACACCATTAAATGCACATCAATCTCAGCGGTCACACCATGCTTACGCAATGCAGCGCAAACCATAGGTCCAATCGTTAAATTCGGAACATAATGATTATCCATCACATCAAAGTGAACAATATCAGCACCCGCGGCTAATACATTATCCACTTCTTCCCCTAAACGAGCGAAATCAGCGGCTAAGATAGAAGGAGCAATTTTGTAATCAGGCATAAATATCTCAATGTTGAATAGCGGTTATAGACGCATTTTAAAGGGAAAGTTGCATAAAAGTAAGGAACATCTTTTGCTTCTTAACTAGGCTATTAAGTAATACCTCCTCTAATCTGAACTTAAAAGGTACTAAAAGACAAAATGCTTCTGCTATCTGTTTATCGCTTAACCACAAAAATAGCCCCACTACTGCTGTGCTTTAGCGGCTTGTTCGGCATCGCGAATCTATCGTGGGCCGCTAATGATGACGATGACTCAGATAAAACCAGCTCAAATACTAACGATGCAGAAGCAGCACCGACAGCTGATGCCCCCTCGTATTACCTGCCCAATATACCCAAAAAACGAGCTCAGGCCCTCATTCATCACTTGGAACTGATGGAACGACAAGATGAAATCGTTCAATTATCCGGCTTAGCCGAAGACTACTACGGATTGTTTTTAGCAGAGGCTACTGGCAACCCTCAGGGTGGGGTTTTAATTTTGCATGACAATCAGCAACATGGCCACTGGCCAGACATTGTCGCGCCACTGCGGGAATACCTTCCTCAACATGGTTGGTCAACACTTTCCATTGAACTACCAGACACACCTGCTCGCCAACGCATCACAAGACAAGACATCGCGTCTCAACCTAACGCCTCAAGCTCATCAACTGATACGGAAGAAAATGAGAACGCAGGAGGCACAGAACCCATCACCACCAACCAAAAGGGTGAGCCGCTACTCACAGAAGAGGCGACTGATAACGATGGTCCAGATTTATCAGGCCAACCGGACGAGCAGGAAGACAATGATGCACTGGCCGACGACAGCCTAGAACCAGCACTACCCAAATTGGCTAAATTACCCGACCTAGAAAATAAAACGACAGAAGCCTTGAGTCCTGCAGAAGAAATGGCCATTGACCCCATAGAACATTACAGAAAACAAAACCAGCAACGCATCGTCGCAGCCATGGAATATTTGCGCAGTAAGGGCCAGCTAAACCTAGTAATTATCGGCTATGGTATTGGTGCCGCTTGGGCCATCGATTATATTGATTCACAGAATGGCGATACTGACGCCAAGGTTACTGGTAAGAATGATAACAAGGGTCTAACACTCGTCACCATCGATGCCATGCCTAGTCGGCATAGCACGCTTATAATGAACCAGCAGCTGACTAAGCTGAAGATTCCTTTTTTAGATCTTATTCAGCCCAACAAAACTTATGCAATAAAACAAGGAAAAAACCGACAAGCAATAATGAAACGTAATAAGAACGAAGAATACCAACAGATTATCACATCCGACATGCCCAGTTATCATGAAAACGAAAACCCCACCAATCGTCGTATACGCGGGTGGTTAAAATCCAATGCCGGCGGCACTCTCGTAAAAATGAGACCTTAATACCCAGTAAGATTATAGTTAAAATATAAGACGTTAACAGAGGGGCCGAAATAGTCGTGTTTTATAGCAACTTTTTAGCGATGAGCTAGTCTTAATAAGTGAATATATCGCCTTATAAATATCAGGAATATCCATGTATTGGTTGTACGGCCTACTGATCCTCTTGTTTGCTTCCACCAGCATTGCTGGGCCTAAAGTGCTGCTGTTCAATTCCTATAATCCTCAATACCAATGGACTAAAGCCAATAACCAAAGCATTCTACAAGTACTGAGTTCTGAAGTTGCTGATGAAGATCTGCATGTAGAATTTATGGACAGTCGCCGCTTTAGTGATGACCTAGTTTACAGACAAGTCCTTGCGCGCCTTTATCAACATAAATACAGCCAATTAAAACCCAATATAATCATTAGTACCGGTGATTTTGCATTAGAATTTTTAATCCAGTACCGGGATGATATTTTTCCTGGAACGCCTGTTGTATATAACGGCATTCATTTTGATTTAACTCAAAAACTTGCCAGATTAAATAACTTTGTTGGGATTCAAGAAGGAGAGGCGATTGCAGAAAACTTGCAACTGATTACTGAATTACATAAAGATGAAATCGATGAAATCATTGTATTATCAGACAAAAGTTCACTGGGAAATTTCTTCTCAGAAAAAGTTACAGAATTAAAAAAAGGCTGGCACCACCCTAGCATTGAATTAACTCTGCAAGATGATTTCTCCTTTGAAGAATTACTATATCAAGTAAATAATTCCAGCAAAAGTAAGAATAGAGGCAACGGCAAGGCTTATCTCATAAGTGTATTAAGTAAAGATAATAAAGGTCGTTATTTTTCATATCACGACGATATCCCTCTTTTAACTCGGTATTCAAAATCCCCTATTTATGGCATGTGGGGAACGCCGCTAATGGGGCTTGGTATTGTCGGAGGCTATATGAACAATCCGCAACTCCATGGCAGAAACACAGCGCAAATCGCCTTAGATATTTTATCAGGAACAGAGATTTCTAGTTTCTCTCAAAACATTGAGCCGCAATTTCTACCGAGTTTCGACAACCGTCAGCTTAAGAGATTTAATCTCGAAATAAACGACCTACCTGGTGAAAGTGAAATTAATTTCAAACCAGAAACCTTATTCTCCCGCTTTGCTAGTGCCATTATTATCATTACCAGCATTATCATTGCACTGACGATTATCATTATTTTATTATCAGCCCAAGTTCGTCGACGCAAAGATGCCGAGCATCAATTAGCTCAACTGAATAACGACCTAGAAGATATAATTACTCAGCGCACGTTAGCATTAGAAAGATCCAATCGAACCTTATTAAAACTTAATTCTCGTATGGAAAATTTAGCCAATACAGACGACCTCACATTAATTGCCAATCGACGTCATGGCCATCGGATTTTAGATCGCCTTAATTACCCTGAAGGAGAAGAATATTCTATTGCCCTAATAGACATTGATCATTTTAAAAACGTCAATGATCTTCATGGTCATGATATTGGCGATCAAGTATTGCAGTTTATAAGCCATACAATTAATCAATTTATTCGCCCCTCCGATACTATATGTCGCTGGGGCGGAGAAGAGTTTTTATTAATTATGCCGATGACACAACTCGAAGATGCGCTAAACATGAGCGAACGTATTCGCAATCTTATTGCGACAACCCCCATCAACCCCGTTGAATCCATCACAATTAGCACCGGTATTTCAGCAAAAAGCCAATCAACAAGCATTAATGAATTATTACGCCAAGCCGACCTTGCGCTCTATCAAGCAAAAACTCAAGGCCGCAACCGCTGCATTATCTGGAGCTCCGATAGCGACCAATTAAAAAGGCCGCTTGATTAGTTGATAAGGATCTCCGATACCTAATACCGCCGCCACTTCAGCATCCGATAACCAGGCATCATCATTTAAACCCAAACGGCGAGCAAGCTGTAACGCACCGTGAGCCCAAGTACATTTATTCGCGAATAACATACCGTCACTGTTCAGCGTTCCTCCTTGGTTAATATAACCCAGTGCCAAGGTTCGAGCAGGGCCTAAATCCAGCGGACGACAACACGATAAAATTGCTTCACCGTGGCCATGAAAAAAGAATAAACGCTGCTTAATTTTATGAGAAAACAACGCCTGTTGTAGTTTAGTATCAGCCTGATGGTTTTGTTCCCATTGATCCCTCGCACAACGAAAACGCCCTGGCTCCAGCATATAAATAACACTGTGCGCTTGATTATTTCGCGTTAAACGATCACTGAGTAAGAGCGCTTGTTGCAGCTGATAACTGCCAACCGCAATTATTTGTATTTCTGCCTGACAATGCCCACGCAAACAAATAGCACCTTGCTCAACTAGACTTTGAGCTTGCTCGGGAGTCAACATCCCCGGCACTTTAGATTTAGCCACTACAAGATTCCAAATGGCTCCCATATCGCCATAACAAGCTTTCAAGGTCGCCATTGCACTGTTTGCATCTGCGGGAAAGACCACCCGCGCCATATCGCTCATTTCATTTAATAGCGATTCACACAAGGTAGGATCTTGATGACTTTGTTCATTCTTTCCATTTTCCCAAACATGAGACGTTGCCACTACCGGTAAAGATAACCAGCCAGCAGGCTCACCACTTTCTTTTTGATGACGAGAAAAAATAAGCGTTTGTCTAATAGCGCCTAACATTTTTACCGCAAACGCTTCATACGATACAACTAAGTTTAACCCTTGACGGTTTGCCAAACAGGCTGAAATAACAGCTTCTTCATTCAGTGCCGTGATCACCTTACCCGTTATGGATTCTGCAATTCCAGCTTCGGGTTTGGTCACTCTATGCTTTAACAATTCCAACGTTTTTCCAAAGCGGTTAGAACTTAACTCATCTGGATTTCCGACTCGAATACGTAATTTTGAATTCACTTCTGCCAAATCAACAAAGTAATCATCAAGGCCCTGAGCCGGAGAATAATACTTACCCAAACTCTGCCAGCTGGGTTCCGGTCGAGTCACAGTCACTTCCTCTGGACTATAAGGCTTAAACGGCTGAACGAGAAAGCTTGCCGCCTGCTTCCATTCATCTAATGGATTAAAAAGTGCCCGAGCACCCTGATTAAATAAAGCGCGCGCTTGCTCATCGTGACGTGGATTATTGGTTAACGGCAAACCGTGAGCGGCATTTGTACCTGCGCCAGGAAAGCCAAAACCTTTTTCAGTTTCTGCAATACAATAAGGCAAAGCAATCGGGTACTCAGCACGGCCCGAACGAACCTCTTCTGCAGCGGTTAATAGCGCCCTTTCCATATTAATAATGGCCCAAACAAAAGCCGCCGGATCACGCCCATCAATACAAATGGGATCAAACCCTTGGTGCGCTAGATACTCTGCAAACCAAGCCGTATCTCCTTGCTGTGCCGTCATCGTTCGTTGATCAATACGACGCCCATTCGCAATCATAATAGGACTGACCAAACCCGTGTCTTCCGAGCGCCACCAGCGCGCCGCCCAATCACTGCCTCTTTGTTCTTCAAATGCACCATCGCTTAAAAAAGCCACCAAGCGCTCACCCGGTAATGGTTGATGCACATAATGCAAAGCTGCAAAACCTAAATACCCACCCTCAATACTCGCGCCCTTAGTATTCACATTAACATGACTGCCTAAGGGCGAAGCAGGCTTACCATTAGAGGAGACCTCATAACTATAAAACGCGCGTACAAAATCCGTCAGCCCTTGATCACTTAAAGGAAATAGCTGCTGTCGTTCAGGTTTTGCCTGGCTCGTTAATAATTGCAACGCATCAATCGCAGCCACACAATGCCCCTGACCCATTAACCAATCTCTATGCTGGCCGGTTAAACTATTCGCGCACAAGAACCCAGCAAACGCAGGCACCATATTCAAAGATCCGCCAGTATGTCCCTGAGGGTCTTGTTTAAAATCTTCACTGTTCAATGCACGCCCATCGAGATACACATGCTTGCTATACGTCATGTGAGCCACCAACCACATTGATTGGTTAGTAATAACATCCAGCGCTCGCAAGCATTGATAAAACGACGCTAGATTTTCAATTTTATTTTCCGCCAATAAGTACTCAGCTAAATCTTTAATACGCTGCTGAGTTTCTTCATTATGACAAATAACTCCGTGCCCTTTCGCCCAAGCATTAAATCCAGAATCCGCGCTCATACATCATACCGTGCTGATTCCACGATTTTGGTAATATTCTTTATCATCGAAAAATGACCGCCTAAAGAAGAGCTCTCTATAAAAAAAGCCTCACCCTTACTGTTCATAACCTTTTCCTTATTAGCTGTGAGCCACTACCAATGGCGTAATCGATCATACAGCTTAGCCGGAGCGAGAAGACAACGTCTTGTGTTAAATCAAGGTTCACTCTAGGAGAAAATAAAAGTTGAAATAAGATCAGGCTCGGCGATTCAATAAGATTTTTGTGCCGACGAATTTCTAGCAATTTTTCAGTTATAATTATCATCATTCCCATGATTCGATTTAAACCATGACAGACACTTCCGCGACATTAAACGCATGCATTCATAACATGCTGCCTGATGCTTTTCTTAGCGCACAAACCCTACCTCAATGCTGTGACATTAAGCTTTGGTTAGTCGACCCTACCCCCATGCAACGTCGATTCAGCCAAGATGAAATATTAGCCATTCAAGCCTATCCCGCTTACTGGGCTTTTTGCTGGGCCAGTGGCCAAGTATTGGCGCGGTATATTTTAGACAACCCAGAGCTCGTTCGGAATAAGCGCGTGATGGATTTTGGGGCTGGCTCGGGGGTTGTCGCAATTGCCTGTGTGATGGCCGGAGCAAAAAAGGTCATTGCCTGCGATATTGACCCCGACGCACGACTGTCTTGCCAAGAAAATGCCAAGCTTAATAATGTAGAGTTTGAACTGCATGGCGATCTATTTGAGTTCAAGCAAGACATTGATTTACTCATTGCTGCAGATGTTTTATACGACAAAGCCAACTTGCCATTATTAGACGTATTTCTAACGAAAGCACCGGAAGTTCTCGTTGCAGATTCACGAGTTAAAAATTTCGACTTCCCGCCTTATCAGACCATTGGCCACATTGATTCTTTCACGGTTCCAGACTTGGACGAACTCAATGAATTTCGTCTGGTTAATTTATACAAGGCAAGTCGCATATAGGATCGGTTTAATAGACCAAAGTCTTCTCTAAAAAGCCGTTGAAGCCGTTCATAAAGGCAGTAATTAGCGCTATGATGAATAAGTGCAAGAGTGATCGGCTCTCCAAATCTTGCACGAATTAAGTCGCTAAAAAACACTCGTTACATAGGAAGCAGCAATGGCACCGATATCATCCGCAGGTAATTTTACAATACCTGCAGCCCAGCCATCTCGTAGTCAAACGGAGCGTTCTGCTTCAGCGACTAAAATTGAAGAGTCGGCTCAACAAGAAAAGCCGCTTCAACGGGTAAGTGATGAACAAGGCCGCAGGTCTTCTGAACAAGTAAAAGCGATCAGTGAAAACCAAACGCCATCTTCCGTGGCGCAAGCAGACGATGAAAGTTCTGCTGGAGAGCAGCAAAAAATTGAGACCGCACAGCAAGAGGCACAACGAGCTGAGTTTAATCAGCAGGCTGGCAATGTCCGCGAAACAGAGCCTAACGATGTGCGACCTCCTTCAAATTTCAAATCAGATACGTCCGAATCTGCTGAAGTCGTTAACGTTGAATTCTTGCAGGTAGAAAACCCTGCCATTGATATCTTCGTTCAATTACAAAATATCGACAGCCCTCCTAGACAAGGCCAAGAGGTCAACCGATTTGCCTAATTGCGCCATGCATTTCGTTATTTGGACCTAGCATTAAGCCAAATGTATTATTAACAATTCAGTCACTTATAATAACAATTCATTACATTAATAAATATATTGTAATCTTATTTACCCGTATGATACACGCCTACCACATTCTGCAATCCCAGTGGTGCTATTGAATTTGCCTCTTTTATAGTAATAACAATCACGAGCAATCATGAGCCTGAAACTTTGTAATATACCTGCGAATAAAGACAATCTAGAATCTAAACTTATAGGCACAATTAAATGCCAGTTTAAACTCGCCGGACTTGTGCGCACGGATACTGAAGCAAAACGACATATTATTGAAAAACGCCTTGGGCAACGCTTTAAAGATATCAATATATCCTGTTCAACGTCGCGCTCACCGCTATTGGTTAATATTAACAAAGAAACTGAACACGTTTGTTTCATCGTTGATATGAAAATTTTTTACATCAACGAAAGTGACAATGCCGAGCTAGCAGCAGCCCGATGGTTTGCTCAAATTGGGCGTATGATTCCTAAAATAATTTTAGGCAGCTCTACCTGGGCAGCAGAATATGTCGGGCTTAGCACAAATATCATTCCTTCTTATTTATTTGCACTCGAAGACGCCTTAGGATTATACGAAACACAGAAAGTTTCAGCTTGATAACCAGAAAGTTACCGGCCCATCATTAATTAAAGCTACCTGCATATCAGCGCCAAACTGCCCGGTCCCCACTGAAATCTGTTGGTTTTTTGCCTTTGTAATAAACTCGTCATACAAAGCTTCTGCCAAAATAGGTTCGGCTGCAGAGGAGAATCCAGGGCGTAAACCTTTTTTAGTATCAGCGGCCAAGGTAAATTGTGAAACTATTAATAAGCTACCGTTAATTTGCTGCACATTTAAATTCATTTTACCGTCATCATCCGCAAATATTCGATAATGGCTCACCTTGTGTAATAGCTTATCTACATCCAGAGAACTGTCTTCTTTCTCCACACCTAGCAATACCACTAACCCTTGGTCAATCGCTGATAGCGTTCTTCCTGAAACCTTAATACTTGCCTCGGATACTCGTTGAATTAATGCTTTCATTCTTTACTCAACTACAAAAAATATAAATTTACGGTTCTACCACTCAATTGATTATAAAGAAGATTGAGTTTGCATGCCCGTACTGTCATTATGAACAATGAATAAAAAAATGATCATCAGTGGATTAATAACATTACTTTTCTGCTTGCCTATATCTGTAACGGCTACCGAGATTTTCATCACGATTGATGAAAATGGTAATCGTATATTTTCTGATGTTCAAAGTAAGCAGTCTCGAACTCATAAAATCAAAGAAATCAGTACGATTCCTGCTATAAAAATACCAAGAACAACCGCTACAGCGATTGATCAAGAAAACATCGATACACAATATCAACAACTCGGCATCATCAGTCCAACGACTAAAAGCACGATCACCCGGGATCATCTCGGTAATTTCGTCGTTTCTGCTCAATTAAGTCCTGCGTTATCAGATAATGATGAAGCCGTCTTATTGTTTGATGGCAAAGTGATAAGCGCGGGCAAGCAATTAAACTGGAAAATTAACAGCGCCGATCGAGGAGCCCACAGCCTACAGGTCATTATTCGATCACTGAATAACCAGCAACAAAAAATAAGCAGCTCTGTCGTCACTGTTTACGTTAAGCGATAATCCTCTACACTAATCCCGCCCTACGCCAACGACCCCGCACCACAAGGTCGTATCGCTCCATAAAGAAGCACAACCCAACCACATGCGCACTATTTTTGCGCATTAATAATATTACATGCTCTAAGATTGTACAAAATCAGGCTATAATTCCCTATCAAAGCATCAGATTCGTGCACACTCAATAGTGGTTTGCTTTTTGCATTACGAATGAGATCAACCACGCCTCGGCTAAACAAAAGGAAAGGTTTACTCATGATTGCATCGGCAGTAGTCAACCAACAGTTACTAGAATACCTAAATACTGGCATTTTATTGCTCGACGTAGACCTGTCTGTGATTTATATGAATCCTGCGGCTGAAGTGCTATTGCAAGTCAGTGGACGCCAAGGCCTAGGAGAACATTTTTATGACCTTGCTTGGGAATCAGAAGAGGATAAAACTGCACTACAGGGATCTATATCCACAGGCTATACCTTCACTAAGCGTGAAACTGAAGTTGTGCTGCACAATACCCAAAGCATTACTGTCGACTATAGCGTCAGCCCTATTGTTCACCCAGAAAGTCATACCCCTTGTTTATTGATTGAGATTCAAGGGCGAGATCGCTTAATGCGTATTTCTAGAGAAGAGCAAATCATCTCAAAACAAGAGACCACCCGTGAACTGGTTCGCGGTATGGCCCATGAGATTAAAAATCCATTGGGAGGTATTCGAGGGGCCGCACAGTTATTATCGCGCGCACTACCCGATGCATCTCTCGACGAATATACCAATATTATTATTGAAGAAGCTGATCGCTTACGAGACTTAGTAGACCGTTTATTAGGTTCACATCAGCTGCCAAAACAAGAAGCAACCAATATCCACGAAGTCATAGAGCGCGTCTGCCAACTGATTGAAGTTGATCAGCTGGGTGATGTTAAAATCATTCGAGATTACGATCCCTCTATCCCAGAATTCATTAGTGATAAATCTCAGCTGATTCAAGCCATTCTTAATCTATGTCGCAACGCAGTACAGGCGATGATAGAAGCGGGGATTGAAAATCCTACTCTCTCATTACGAACACGAACAAAAAGCCAATTTACCATTGGCCATCAGCGCCACCGTTTAGTTGCCCATATTTCTATTACGGATAACGGCCCTGGTATTCCTGACAATTTAAAAGAGAATTTATTCTACCCCATGGTCAGTGGCCGCGCCGAAGGCACAGGCTTAGGGCTGTCTATCGCACAATCGTTGATAAACCAACACGAAGGTATCATCGAATATGAAAGCGAAGCCGGCCGTACACAATTCTCTATCTTCTTACCACTTAAACACTCTTAGGACGGATCAATATGAATACTGTTTGGATTATTGATGATGATAAATCAATTCGCTGGGTACTGGAAAAAGCGCTAGAGCAAGCCAATATTCCTTGCAGAGTCTTTGAAAGTGCTGAAACAATCATGGGCTTATTAGCGAAAGAAAAACCTGCGGCGATCATGACAGATATTCGCATGCCCGGCCTTGATGGTCTAGCGCTCTTATCTCAAATCAATGAAGCTCACCCTGAGCTGCCCGTTATCATTATGACCGCGCACTCAGATCTTGATAGCGCTGTCACATCGTATCAAAAAGGAGCTTTTGAATATTTACCAAAGCCATTTGATGTTGATGATGCCGTCACATTAATACAACGGGCGATGGCTCATTACGAAGAACAACAAGCAACCCAAAATATCGTTGAAGAGCTGCCCAACGATACTGAGATTATCGGCGAAGCGCCTGCGATGCAGGAAGTTTTCCGTGCTATTGGTCGTTTATCACAATCCAACATCACCGTATTAATTAACGGCGAATCGGGTACTGGTAAAGAACTCGTTGCTCATGCGCTACATAAACACAGCCCTCGAGCGAATGAAAGTTTCATTGCCTTGAACATGGCTGCAATTCCAAAAGATTTAATTGAATCTGAATTATTTGGTCACGAAAAAGGATCTTTTACAGGAGCCGGAGGCCAGCGTCGCGGACGCTTTGAGCAAGCCAACGGCGGCACGTTATTTCTAGATGAAATTGGCGATATGCCCGCGGATACTCAAACCCGTTTATTACGCGTATTGGCCGACAGTGAATTCTATCGAGTAGGTGGAACTACCCCCGTTAAAGTCGATGTTCGCATTATTGCAGCGACACACCAAAACCTTGAAGGCTTAGTAAAAGAAGGTCGTTTTCGTGACGATTTATTTCACCGCTTAAACGTTATTCGTATTCATATCCCACGCCTGGCTGATCGTCGGGAAGATATTCCTCGTCTATTAAAACACTTTTTAAACTCAGCGGCGGAAGAGTTAGAGGTTGAAGTAAAAACATTAAAGCCAGAGACTTCGGCTTACTTATCTAAGCTCGATTGGCCGGGCAACGTACGTCAGTTAGAAAATACCTGCCGCTGGATCACGGTCATGGCTTCTGGGCGCGAGGTGCATATTAATGACCTACCGCCTGAATTATTAGACCAAGAAACAACAGCTCCTACTTCGGGTAACTGGGAGCAAGCCCTGCAATACTGGGCCGACCAACAGTTAACTCAAGGTACTCCAGCGCTACTGGATGTCGCCGTTCCCATATTTGAAAAAATCATGATTGAAACCGCGCTTAAACATACCGCAGGCCGTCGCCGTGACGCTGCTGTGCTATTAGGCTGGGGTCGCAATACCCTAACGCGTAAGATAAAAGAATTGGGGATGGATCCTGAAGAAGTAACCGAAGAAGAAACGGAAAGCTAAAAGCTAAACATTGATTGGAAATATTCGCGCTAACGTTAAAACCTTAGCGCTGAATTCAATACGTTACCGCACAATCTCTCGCCAATAAATCATGCGGTCATTTCCTCTGAACTGGCCGAATGTTATTTTTCCGAATGGGTTATCGGCATAATCCGCATCATCATCATTTTCAGTATTTAGCCAAAGTAAGAAAGTATTAGTATCATATTGAAAAGTAACTGAGCCTGCATTACCCAATCCTGCCTCACTGAATCTAACCTTCCCGATACCGAATGCTATTGTATTTATTAAGCTTGGAGTTGTATCACCTACAGCTAAATTATCAGTCCACGAAGCAGCAAGCGGAGAAAGTTCTGGTTCGGTAGCAAATATTTCGGTGCAGTTATCATCCGTATTTAAAACAAAGCCGGTGCCATCATAATATTCAGTTCGAACGATCATATCTAGATCAAACGTTTCAGGACCAAAGGCATTACTGAGCTTCATTTGGCCAAAGCGTAGATCCAAATTATTACCTACCGACTTGGCATCACAATCGCCAATAACATCACAATCAGTATTCGTATCTGACTGCATATCTAACCCAGTAAGTATACTATCGTCACCATCGTTATCACTGAGCTGAAGACCTATTTGAAGATTCTGGTAAGGTCCATCAGGTAAGCTTGATGTAGCGCGTAGGAAACTCCCACCGTCTGAATATAAATATTCACCATTATTCCAGCTGGTCGAATTGAAGCCACTTAGTCTTGTCTGATGATAAGCACCCCCATCATTATTATCTTCAGCGACGATCGTCATGTTAGCTTTGGCAAAAGCACCCTCATAATTTAGCGTTATTCCTCCACCAAATCTCTGTGCTTGCAGTGTATAACTAATATCAATTTCATTATCAGTCTGACTCATATAGCTGAAGCTACCACAACTGTTCGTTGTGCTGCTTGCTGTCATAATAAAGTTTTCAGGATAGAAACGACCCACATTTGATAAAGTGAATGGATCTATTGTCTCTCCATAATAATTATTGGCTACCGCAGTCAGATTAAAAATTCCGACTTCAGTAAGCGTTTGGTTATCTACTTGAATAGTTCCACTATCAACAGCACCAATCGTTCCGGAGGTAATCGCTAAACTTCCAAAAGCTCCCGGTAAAGGAGAGACCAAACTATGTGAAAAAGTAACATCACCTTGATACTCATCCGCTACGGTTCCCCCTACACATTGCGCCTCAACATTCATAATAAAAGGTCTACCTGCGGCCATAAACTTAGAACAGTTTTCATTAACCATTCCCACTGCACAGGAAGAATCTGCATCACTGATTGAGAGATTAATGCTATTGGGTTTTACGATAAAGGAGGTCGTACTAGCAACTAAAGCAGAAAATTCTGGAACACTGCCATCATAGGGATCATCGTCATGCTTAAAGTTAATCCCTAAAATTTGCCCTGAATTCGCGTAGGCGATAGGGAAGTTGGCAATTCCATTATTGAAAGTCAGATTAATATTATTGGCAGTAGGTTCAGCCTGTGTATTGATTGACTGGCTTTGAATTAATAAATTTGTCGAAACAGGATCAGCGCCTGAGTCTGAGTTAATATTGACTTCATACCAAGCCTTAATATTTTTTGTTCCTGTAAAACCAGTAAGAGTCTGGCACGCTAAACCATTATCATCTTCCCCGATAGCCGTTAGACTCATGCTGGTATTATCACCACAAGTAAAAGACTCAGGTTCCGTTATAGCAAAACCCTCTGTCCTATAATCAGTGGCTGTAGTCGAAATACTTGTAACAGATTCTGCAGTATCCATTGCACTAACCTGAAGTGCTGGGTTTTCATTCTGATGAAAAAGGAAAACGTCTTTAAGCCCGAACTCAGAGCCATCAAAGATAATAGAGCTGATTGTTGGTACCGATACAAGAGATTGATAAAATTCACTGAGCGCATTCTCATTACTACTAATATCAACGGTTCCCACATAATCATCTTTTACTGAAGTGCCATCATCACACATAGCCTGAATGGAAATTTTTGTTCGTATACCAGGGCAAGCCAAAGCATAAGCGGGTTGTGTAATGTTAAAGCTTCCCAAAGTGCAGCTCGCACTTTCACATAAATCTCCATAGTCTAGATTGGCTGTGGCAGCAGGGTTAAAAAACACATTGGTATCAATACCAATACTAATATCTGCCCCCGTAATAGCTCCGTAATAATTTGAAGTATTATCTAGTTCAATATCACCTGTGCCGTAGATCACGCCACTAAAAGTAGAGTCGCTACCGGTATTAATATTACTATAACCATATAAAAAAAACTGGCTTGCATCACCTTGAGTCGCTAAGCTCGGTGAGTTAATTATTGCATCTCTAGGCAGTGAAAAAGTATTATTAATGTACAATCTAGCGGTCCCTCCGCTAATATTAATATCAAGCCCTCTCCCAGCAGAAAAATTGTTAATCCAGTAAGTTCCAGAAACTAAATTTAGCGTGCCATTATTACCAAAAGATAAATCATCAATATAATAATCACCATACCCTGCAATAATGTTTAAGGTTGAATTATTACCCAGTGACACGTCACGATAATCATTCTCTCCACTACCTATGTTTCCTGCGGCATTATTATTAATATTCACATCGGTTGTACTAATACTAGTATCAGGAAAAGCCGCCGGAATTGTTGCCTCCACAGATAAACCACTCGCTTGGCACTCAACCGACACACAACTACGTTGAGATGAACCACCATCTAATGAAACACTGCCAGCGCTCAATATATCGTCAGGGCTAAAGAAAAGTTGGGCGTCACGTTTAAAACTAATATTACCTCCCGTATGGCTATTCAGCCCATCAGGGAAACTACTTATACATAAATTAAGTGATGGGCAAGGACGAGTGATTTCCATAAGCTCTCGCGCTTGAGTTTCGCTTAATGCTTGGTTAAAAATATTTACTTCATCGATATCTCCGTTGAAATATCTTCCGCCGGAATTTTGATCGGCTCCAATCTGTAAAGGATCTGAATTAGTTATCGCACCTTCAGGGTATATTTCATCACCCGAAGCGACGCCATTAATGAAAATATTCTGTGTTACTGTCGAAAAGCTAATAACTACATGAGTCCAAACACCTGCGACTATACTCGTATCAGAAGTAACGGTTCGAACAGCACCCAAAATTTCGGTATTCCACCACCAAAATATTCTCCCTGCCGAATTAACATGAAATTCATAGTTCTCATCTTTCGATAATATGGTCTTTAGTCCACTAGTCGGTATTGAGTCAATTTTAATCCACACACCTACAGAAAAATTATTGGATAAATCTAATAATGCATTATCCGCTATTTCAACATAATCGTTTTGTCCATCAAACTCACCATAGTTACAAGTACCAATATTAGCACCTAAAGCAGGGGCTACATTGCCAGTATTAGCGCCTGAAAATGAACGTCCATTAAGACTATTTGAACTTGAATCGACGACTTCACCGATACTGCCATCCCAGCTGGTTTCATCTAGTCGATACTGTAAAATAGGTGCAGGTAAAGCAAGAAGTTGGTTACGAAAAAATAAATCGAAGCTGACTTCAACACTAACTTCATTGAAAGAATATTCTATAAAATCAGTATCATTAATTTCCAAGCCAATCGTTGCACTTTCACCATTGGATGTATTGTTATTATAGCGATAACGAATATCGCCATTTTCATATAATACAACCTGAAAATCATAACGAAAATTATTAGAATATGATCTTACGTTAGTCCAATTAACAACAAATTTTCTATTTGGAGCAGTTCCGAGGTTGCCATAAGTCACTGAAGAGTTAGCATCATCAACAAGGTCATCCCAATAAACAGCAATGAACCCATCGCCCTCATCAGTCGGTAATGACTCATTAATATAATCTCGATGCATTCGATCAACCGGTAAAAACTTTAAAATACCGTTGGTAAAAATTGTGACAAAATCATAACTTAGTGTATCGAACTGAAAGGGGAAACCAATGCTGACTATTTGTTTATCATCGTCACTGGGGAAGTTAGTATCTAAGCCATCCCAAGCAACCGTATTAACAACATCTGGCGTCTCTAGAGGCGTTCCTTCTAACTCTGTCATGGTATAAGAAGCATTTGCTGTCGTGGTTAAGAATAAAATACCTGACAATAAAACAAATCGGATAAACGTTATCATTTTAACCGCACCTCTATCGCCCGCTCTGCGTTTGCATTATCACAACGGCCAATACTAACTAAAGTGCAATACGTATCACCATCAGCGACAAAACTAGTACAGTTTGTAGCGGCACGGCATTGGTTTAATCCAACAGCCGTAAAATCATACGCAACATCCGCACTGGTACCACAAGCACATGGGGCTGAAGATAGCACCCTCTGCGCCCTTAATTGAGCACCACTTTCTGCGGCATAAAATGCTCGCGACGATAGTAAGTTTTGGCTAAATGCCTGACTACTTGACTCGCCTAATCGGTTTACCGCAACCGCAATCAAACTCATAATAGTAATAATAAAAAGTGCAATAGGTAAACCTAGCCCACCTTGCTTTGAATATTTTATATTGGCTAATTTATTACCTGCCGCGTTAAGGAACATTTCTTAATTGCACCTCTTGACTCATATCCACTTGTTCACTTGTTGCACCTTTACGCTCAACAATTAAGCTCATTCGCACGACTGCATTTCTTTGTAGCTGAGCAGGGGTAACATTAAAAGACAAACTATTTTGTTGTAACGAATCAGCAATTAATAAGCGATCACTACCTGATGTAGGAATGCTAGAAGTACTATCAAGATGAAAACCATAATCCTGATAACGCCATAAACGTCCATTCGAATCCTCACAGAAACTGATGGGTTCATCGACTAAAAAAAATCGTTTTCCTGGTGAGTCCGTCAAAAAACGATACAAGGAACCTCCGTTAAAAAGGATTTCTTGTAACTCTGGCCCAGGAATATTTACAACACCAGCGGTCGCTTTATTCGTTGAAATAGCCTGATTGGCACTGTATACAGAATTAATACTATTAGGATAAACGGCAACATAACCGGATTCTGTGCCTGAGGCAGTGACAAATTTAATCGCATCAAACTTTGTTTCTGCTGCTGCAATTGGAATTGATACATACTCACTGCTGTGCAAAATCGGCACGAGCTCTAAACAGCTATTGCCATCATCCTCAAAATTTCGCACACTATTTGGCAAAGCTCTACGAACTTCCCTCAATACTTTTTCTATTGCGATGGTTGCAGTACTCGCTAATGCTTGACGTTCTGCACTATCGACCAAACCCTTTGCCGAATTTGAAATAAAGTGCACACTGCCTGTTGATAATATACCCAATACAACAATAACCGTTACCAGTTCGACGAGAGTAAACGCAGCATTTTTTTTAATAGTGGAAATATTTAACTGATTAAAAGAAGCCATTATAAATCTGCTCTTAATACCGAAAATATTAAACGTTGGCTCGTAGGAGAAATAATCGTTAATGCTATTAGTTTACTGTCCGTCAAAGTAGGATTCCCCTGAGCTACACAAGTGACTTCAATACTGACAGTATAGCCACTATAACTAGACGGTGTTATTGTATCCAGAAAGTCAGCGGTTTCAGCTAAACCATCATAATCATCAACATCATCATATAAGCTGCGACTCGCTTCTCCTGTTTCGCTGCCTGGAGTATTACACACCCCAATACTCCCTCCGCCTAGCGGTGAAGATTCATCATATCGCATCGATAAAATTTCATCTAAATAGGCTTGTGATAATTGACTCGCTTTACTTTGCCACAAAGGATCAGCATTACGACCAACACTGGTAAATAAACTGCTACTTAAGGCACTAAGTGCAATACCCAGTACAACAATCGTAATGACTAACTCAATTAAACTAAAACCTGTAGTTTTTTTATATACGCTACTTCGCCCATATTTTTTTATCATAGAGGCGCGAACGCTAGGGTAAACAAGTACCTTCATACGCATATCCTGATGGACTAATACAGAGTTCATAATCGATATCAGAATCAATACAAACTCTTAAGTTTTGGCGAGGAATTCGATTACCGTCACCGTCAAATACTAGAGTCAAAGGTGAGGCAGTCAGCGCTGAGCAGGCTGAGACCAAATTTGTCCCAAACCGAATCTGTTCATTGCCCTGATCAATTGTAGCTGTATAAGAATTACCTCCCGCTCCAGTTATAATTAAATGCCATTCACCACTAATCGTGGAAATGTTTAAAGTGACATTAGAAGCTGTTGATGATCGTGCTAAAGAGGTTTGTTGAGCTAAGCGTGCTGATGCTAGAAATTGGTTTTTGATGATTGTCGTTGAGTAAGTTTGAGAAGATGGGAATCGACTAACAGCAAAAGCTGAGAGTATACCCAGCAAGATTATTACAGTAATTAATTCGATTAACGTAAAACCTTGCTGAGATTTTTTCATAAACAATAATTATAAGAGCCAGTAATTCTCTAGCTCTTACAAAAACCTAGTTAGCAGCCTGTTATGATTGCAACAACTGTAGAAGCTGTACCAGTAATTGCTGTAGCAGCAGTGTAAGTCACTTGACAAGCAGCTGGTGTCGCCGCTCCGGCTATTTGATATGTTCTTGCATCACTTAAAGCACTCCCACCTGCACTAGAAACAGTATAATCATTAGTAACATCAACTTGAGCTGCGGCATCAATACCATCAGCATCAGCTGTAGGATAAAAGCCAATCATAGTCACATCAGTTCCTTCTAAGTCAGCAACGGCATTATGCGCACTACCTTTTGCTAATGATTGTGCATGTGCAATATTTGATGCTGCTTTTAATGATCCCGTTAAACCACTAATACTTGCTGCTCTGGCTTCGCTACCTAAATCTGCAAATCGTGGTAAAGCAAAGGCAGAAAGCACTCCTAAAATCACGATTACCATAATTAATTCAATTAGGGTAAAGCCTGCTTGTTTGTTGATATTTCTCATAGATCGCTCCTGAATTTCACTTTAATAAAATTATAAAAATAAGGTAATAACTCGACCTGTTACCAGATCATATTCAATTCGCGAACCGTTATTAACTAACAGATAACGAAAAGTACAAACCCCTTGTTTAAAATCAGCCAGATAGGTGAAATCAATATCATCGACTTCACCTTTCTTTCTTTCAGTACTTTTACCTTCTCTCTCAGTACTCACTTTAACCTTAGGTATCGTATCTTTTAATAAGCCATTCCATAGCCGTTTACAGGTTGAGCTATTTAAAACAAAACGCGTAGTTACCTCCTTTAAATCTTGGTGATTCAAATCGATAGCATCTACAGGCCAGCCTTCACTTCCCATCAGTATATTTCCGTACCCAAAGCCTTTCAGTAATACAGCCTGATTACTCGATCCCTGTGACTGCCAAAGACTATGCGTTGAATTCACTGCGGCCTGCAATGAACTCGCGGTCAACTGCACATTCACTTTATGAACATCATCTTGTAAGTTATTCAACTTAGGTATCAAAACTGATACTAAAGCCGCAACAATGATCAAAGCGATCGTGAACTCTAATAAACTAAAACCAACTTCATTGAATAACCTCTTATTCCTAATTCTAGTCAAGGATCCTATTGTTTTCCTACCCCTGTTACGAATAGATACAAAAGTCCCGACAGTCATTACTTTCCTCCCATGGCACCACTAAGATCCCAGATAGGTAAGAAGACACCTAAGGCCAATACGAGCACCAATATTCCTAAGAACACTAAGAGAATAGGTTCGATCGAATCCGCAAGTTGTTTCAATTCATAATCAATTTCTTCTTCATAAAAATCGGCGACATCATTTAATAAAGTATCGACTGAGCCAGTTTCTTCGCCTACAGCCATCATCTGCAATACAAGCGGAGTAAAGAGTCCTGTTGCTGCCGCGGTGCTGGTTAAGCGCTCCCCTCGTTCGACACCGCGATACATTTCTTCAATTGCTAAACCAATGGATCTATTGCCAACACTTTCTGCCACGATAGAAAGGGCTTTTAAAATAGGAACACCTGACGTAAGCATCATTGCAAAAGAACGAGAAAACCGAGACAGCGCAATTCGCTTAAATAAAGAGCCAAATAAAGGCAGTCGTAATTTTTTTGTATCCCACCATAATAAACCCTCGGGTGTTTTGACAAATCTAACCCAGGCAAATGATCCACTACCTAAAACTAATAGGATTAGCCACCAATAATTAATCGTGAATTCGGAACTCGCCATTAATATGCGGGTTGCGATGGGTAAATCAGCACCTAATTTTGCAAATACACTAGCAAAACTTGGGATCACCATGACATTAATAACCGTCATAGCCATTGTGATGGCCAATATTACAAATATGGGATAACGGGTTGCGGATTTAATTCGCTTCTTCGTTTCTCTTTCTAACTCTAGGTGTGCCGTCAACTTTTGAAAGGCTAAATCTAGCCGCCCTGTATTTTCCCCAACATGAATCATACTGATAAAAATAGGAGAGAATATTTTTGGAAATTGACGAAATGCTGTCGCTAATTCAGTGCCAGAAATTAAAGATGTTGCTATCGCATTAAGTACTTCAGATAAGCGAGCATTATCACTTGATTCAGCGAGCCCATTAAGCGCACGAATAATAGGAATACCTGCTTTAGTCAGTGCATATAACTGACGTGTTAACAGCACCTGGTCATCGAGTGCAATTTTTCTTTTAATTGTAAAAGAAAACTCAACACCCTTTGATTCCAATGTTTTTTCTGCAAGACTCGTAAGAATAATCTTCTTCAGTTGTAACTGACTCATCGCGGCCGCTTGACTCGACGCCTCGAGCTGACCACTGATCTGCTGCCCTGCACTATCACGACCGGTGTATTCAAAATCAGGCATACTAGCCTCCATCGCCTAAACTGGCACTGACACGAAAAACCTCATCTAAAGAGGTGATTCCTTGGCGAGCATAATCCAAGGCACATAATGCTAAAGGTCTGAATTTTGGGTGTGCATTCGCCGCTACTGCGAACTCATCTGCCGAGTTTCGACGCATCGCCGCTATCATGCTCTCGTCCATTTCTAGTAATTCATAAATACCAATTCGTCCGCTATAGCCAGTATTATTGCAGTGGTGACAACCGCGCCCCTTCTTGTAACTCGCCAACAAAGAGTCCTCTGCCATAGACATTAACCAGGCACGTTCTTGATCGTCTGCTTGATAATCTTCTTGGCAGTGATCACATAAGCGCTTAACTAAACGCTGCGCCATGACAGCACGAAGAGAAGACGCGACTAAATAATTATCGATTCCCATGTCCAACAAACGCATTGCTGTTGAAACAGCATCATTCGTGTGCAATGTTGATAGCACCATGTGGCCTGTCATAGCGGCTCTTAAACCAATTTCAGCCGTTTCATGGTCGCGCATTTCCCCCACTAAAATCACATCCGGATCTTGTCTTAGCGCAGCACGTAATACCGTTGAAAATTCTAATCCTACTTTAGGGTTAACTTGAACCTGATTAACGCGAGGCAGGCGATATTCAATAGGATCTTCTGCGGTAATAATTTTTCTTTCTTTTGTATTCAGTATGGTAAGAGCCCCATAGAGGGTGGTTGTTTTACCACTCCCTGTTGGTCCTGTAACCAATACCATTCCATGGGGCCGCTCGATGAGATACTTGAACCGCTCTTGTATATCTTTTGGCATTCCTAAGGAATTAAGGTCAAGTATCCCACCACTTTGATCTAAGAGACGCATCACAACCGACTCGCCAAATTGAACGGGCATGGTCGATAAACGAACATCAATACTCTTATTCTTCACCCGAATATTAAAACGACCATCTTGAGGAATTCGTTTTTCTGAGATGTCTAATCCAGACATAATCTTTAGACGTGAGACAAGCGCAGAAGCGATTCTACGCTCTTTCATTACCTGCTCTTGCAAGTCGCCATCAATCCTCATTCGAATTCTAAGTTGAGATTCTTCTGGTTCAATATGAATATCAGAGGCTTTTACTTGTACTGCATCTTCAAAAATACTTTGTAGCAACCGAACAACAGGAGCATCGCTACTATCACTACTGGATGCCAGCTCTGTGATATCAAAATCACTTTCCGAGAGCTCACCCTCAAGCTCACCGGCAATAGATGCTATTTCATCCTGGCGTCGATAAATACTATCCAGCGTTGTTAATAGATTATCTTCAGAAATAAAAGCCGGAAGGACTGGGCGTTTTAACTGACGCTGTAGATCATCAATCACCATCAGATCCGTCGGATCTGACATACCAATAAGCACACCATCAGGTTGTTCTGCCAATACGATACAGCGATAACGCCGAGCATAGGTCTCTGGCAAAATTCGTACGATATCCGCTTCAATTCGATAAAGATTCAAATCAATATAGGGATAATGAAAGTAATCAGACAGGCACGACAACAGTTTTTCTTCTGAAACAAAATGAAGATCCGTTAATACCCTACCAATTTTTTTTCCTGTGCGCTTTTGTTCCGCCAAAGCGCCCATTAATTGAGCTTCCGTAATAAGCCCTTTTTCAACTAATAGATCTCCGACTCGAACTTTCTTTTTTGCTTCCACTTTATCGTTCATTAATAACAACCTCATTCTGCGTCATCCGCTCTAAACGCGACGCGATCCATTTCTGCTGTTTGTACGTTAATAAAGAAGATTTCAGCAGATTCTTATATATTGAATATGTTTCTTGATCGAGACCTAGCTTCGATAAATTTAATGCCATCGCTAACTGCCATTTCACTTCATTAGGCTGCTGCTTTACTAACTCTGCATAATATTTATTTGATAACTCGTAATATGAATACATTTGCAAACTAGGCGCTATTAGCTCGAACCACGTTAGGCTAGTATTATCACGTTGCTCTAAAACAAATCGTTGTACGGCAACTCCATCCCCTTTTTGCATTAGCACCCTTACTTTTAACCTAAGGTATTCTTCTTTTTTTTCTTCTTTAATCGCCAGATTAATCCAAGATAAGGCTGTTAGACTTTGCTTCTGTTTATAAGCTCTCAACGCCAATTGATACTGTTTAAAACCAACATTCTCGACGGGTTGTATGTTTGCAGATTGATGAATATCCTTCTTATTTAACACTGTATTTATCAGTACTTTTTTCTCCAACTCTTCTTTTTTAGAAGGCGTTTTTTTAGAGGAATTTTTTTTAGAAGGTATACTATTTATAGCCACTATATTATTAATTTCACTTTGACCTGCTTTATTGATCTTATTTTCAAGCACTTGAGATTCAGATTTCATTTCATTCTTTATTGCCATGCCGTTCCCTTTTAGCATGTCAGGTTCTGAAACAAGCGCAGAGTCTAATCTTATTTTTTCACGTACTGAGTAGTCATTCATAGCACGATCATTTTCTAAGATTTGAAGAATTTCCTTAGAATTTTTAGAAGCTATTTGAGGAGCTATTAATGACAACGCGTGTTCTGGTAAGGCTAAAACTTTCTGATCATCAACATAAAAAAAATCGATTAAAGATTTTTTATAAAATAATTGTAGTGAGAGAGCAATCAATAGAATTGTGACTAAAACGATAAATAATATGCTGACTAATTTATTATTACTTGCAGGCTCATCAACCATAAAAGTATGCAATGGCATCGCCTGATAAGGCTTAGAAGAAGCCGTATCCAGTTGGCGCAACACATCGTTAACTAAACTCATGAATAGCCACCAATGATACTAGCAGCATGACTAATAAAGCCTCTCGCCAGTAAAACCTATTCTTATTGTTCAGTGCCTTTGCGCCTTCAGTATCGTTCACTGCGGCTCGAACGTGTGCTTCTGAAACATGCTGTTCACCACCGCCAAAAGCACTGAGCAATGCTTTTTGCGCAATGATATTTATTAGCCGAGGAATACCTTCTGTTGCCTTCACCATTAACTTCAAAGCTTTTTTTTCAAAAAGCGGCATGCCACGATAACCAGCCAAAATCATTCTCTGCTGAATATAGTGCTGTAAACTCGCATCATCCATAGGTTTTAATTCAGCACTGTAGGTAATACGCTGTTTCAACTGACGGAAACGATGTTGCGCTAAAAGAGTATCAAGCTCAGGCTGCCCAAAAAGAACAATCTGAATTAAACTCCGGCTTTCAGCCTCTAAATTAGAGATTAAACGTAAAGCCTCTAAGCTATCTTCAGGAATACACTGTGCTTCATCGACGACCAGCACAACAGCACGTCCTTGCTGAGCAAATGACAATAAACTTTGCTGTATTTTTTCTTGTACCTGGTGAATGTCTAACGTTTTTGTTTGCAAGCCTAACTCATGGCCCATCGCACGCCATAAAGCTTCTGGCGATAATGCGGGATTGGGTATATAGACAGAAATAATGCCTTCTGCTTGTAGACTATTTAATAACCGTCGGCATAATAATGTTTTTCCAGTACCAACTTCACCCGTTATTTTAATAAAGCCTTCACCCGCCTGTAATGCATAACTCAATACATTAAAACACTCTAACTGCGGCTTTATTTCAACGTAAAACTCGGTATTGGGTGCAAGTGAAAAAGGCTGCTGAGTGAACCCATAATAATTTTGAAAGCCTGTGACAATATTGGTATTTGCCACATTCATAACTTAGACCCACGAGGCATGCTAGAAAATCGGTCATTAATACGCTCCATTTCTTCGTGATGGAAACGACTGTCTACAACCCTTGGCTGAATTAAAATCACCAATTCACTTTGAACGGTAGTTTCTCTATTCTGTCCGAATAATGCCCCGATAAGAGGAATGTCTCGTAAGTAGGGAATTCCAGATGACGTCACTCTTTTTTGATTTTGCATAAGCCCACCAATCACAACAACCTGCCCACTCTTAGCACGGATAATTGAATCGGTTTCTCGTACTGTACTATAAGCTAAAGGCACACTTAATGTTCCTGTGCTTAATTGCACATTCTTCTGGCGCTCACTCACTTCGGTGATCGTTGGATGTACATGTAAGATCACATCTTTTTCTTCACCTATCTGAGGGGTTACATCTAATGCGATCCCAGAAAAGAATGGCGTAAATATCACCTCAGGAAAACTGGTAGTACTACTACCACTGGTCGTTGTGGATGATTTTAGCTCAGTTACAAAATATTCATCAGTCCCAACTTTTATAACCGCTTTTTGATTATTCACGGTTGCAATTCTAGGGCTAGATAAAACTTTGACATCACCTTGCGTTTCTAATAGCTCAATAACACCTGTAAAATCTTCATAATTAAAATTGATATTGAATACACCACCAATTTCATCAGGATTTGATAACAGTTCTGATGCCATAGATCCGACTAACTCTCTATTAGTATCCCCCACTACACCCGTTCGTCCCTCACCAAAAGTATTCCATTGAATACCCGACTGAAATCCTTCATTTAATGAAACTTCTAATATTTTGGCTTCAATTAATACTTGCTTACCGACGCTAAGTTCTGCCCTCTCTAAGAAATTTTCAATATCTCTAATAGTATTTGGCATTCCTTTTACGACAACCATTCCAGACTGTGGATCAACGACAATACTGGTATTGTCTTTTCCTTCGATCATCATGTTTAAGGTTATTGTTAATTGCCCCCAAAAATCGGTCGAAGAATTAGTGTTTACCTGAGTTGAGTTAATCGCTGCGGTTGATGAAGAAGTAGTATTGGAATCACCCGAACGTTCACTACTGTCTTTTGAAGTTACTTGCCCGCTACTAACCCACATTCCCGATGAACCTGAACGGCTAACATTTAAGTAATTAATAGGGAATATTCGCGTTTGAATTGTCCGAGGGAATACTTGGATACCATAGCTAGAGATAGAATAATCATAGCCATATACATCTCTTACCGCGTCAAGTGTTTCTAACACCGTTACATTCTTAAGGTTAAAAGATACTGTACCTTCAAGCCCTTCATGAAGAATTATATTAAAATCAGTTTCATGAACAAGGCTCATCAAAAAAGATTTTACTTCTGTATTCTTTGCAGAAATATCAAAGCGTCCCTCCTCTACGATCAATTCAGGCTCGGGAGGTAAAAGCTGCTCAATAAATTGTTGCTCATCATTGCTTTCAATATTTTCATCACTGTCTTCATGCCATACCAATAAAGGCTCTACGACTTCTGGCTCTTCTTTCTTTTGGCTATTATTAGCGCAAGAAGCCATGACCAGCGACAAAATTAAAATAGTTAATGCTCTATTTTTCACGATTATATTCCTTTGCCGTAGTGGTCATAGTTAAAATAATACTTCGACCTTTGTATATTACTCTAACCGAATTGTCGGTTATCTCTGCTACTTTGGCGCCGCCAATAACTTGGCCTTCAACGACTAAAGTGTCATTAATAACCGCAACTTTTCTATTTTTCGAACTCAATACTTGTTGTAAATTCAAAGGTTCTAAATTGACAACTCTCTCAGATTGAGATTCTGCTGACCAACTGGGTGGCCTCATAGGATCTTGAGCAAAGCCGCTGGTGAATGAAAATAACGATAACAGTAGTAAAGATTTTAATAGGTTAAACACCCAAGACCTCCTTACTCATACTCAAAGTATAGATTCTAATATTCAATATTCCCTTAGGGTATTGTGTGCTTTGGTACTTCAGGTCTTGCCAAAAAAGCTGCCAAGGCAAACTATCAAGCCGTTTTAAGTACAGCAATGCACTATCGTAGGTTGCTTCTAATTCGATCTCGAAGGTATGTCGGTAAATCAAGGCCTCTTCATCAAGCTTTAATTTTTTGATACTCTCGCCATCACCAACGGGCCGAGAATCAGAGGCTAATGTTCTTCCCTCGATACTCATTGCCTCTTCCGGTAAATTTTTCAGTGAAATAAGTTTCAACTGTTTATCTTGTGTTAAGACCTTTTCCAGCAAGCCAACCATTTGTCTTGGTGCGACTAAGGCTTGTGTGAGTAAATTAATTTTCTCTTGTAACTTATCGCTTTCTACCAATAATTCATTCAGTTGCTTTCGCAAAGGAATATTAGGATCTTGTGATTCCTTATTTTTCGTATTCATTATCTGTTCTGACAACGATTTATTCGAATTCACAAGCCTGCTTTTCTCATTAATTAATTGAGTACTGGTTAATATAATAGGTTCTATTAAAAACAAATAACCTATTAGAAGAAACGCCATAACGAGCGTCGATAGAATAATTTTTTTCTCTCTAGCAGAGAATTTTTCATACGCATTAATCGCATCAATAAAAGGTTTTTTTTGCCACCAAGTCATAACGCTCTCCCCAGTGCACGTTCCTGCGATATTGATAATTCATCAGAGCTCTTTTTCTGAGTAGAAAGAAAAAACTCATTCCAAGGCATCTCTCCTTTTATGATATTAATTTGCTTGAATGCTCTGCCTCGATACGCATCCTTTGATCCAAGCGTTGCGATATAACGCGAGACCTTGTCAGGTGTTTTCGCAAAGCCCGATAGCTGAATATCTTTTCCTTGATTCATCACCTCAACTTTAGATAACCATATTCCGCTGACATCTTGCTGTGAAAGCTGTTCTATCAATGGCGTAAAACTACTTCTAGCACTAATAGAGTCTTGACGTAAAAAAGTAATCGCGCGTTTTTTCTTCGTTATTAATTTATTTTCTCGGTCAATACTTACCTGAAGATTTTTGTCGATACTATTGTTGGGGAATTGCGCTATGAGTGTTGCTAATTCGATATTCAGCTCACCTTGCTCCTGCTCTAACTGTGTAATCTGCCCAGAAGAATAAGTTTGAAAGGCCAGTAATGCGACTGATACTGCCACCAGCCCGATAACCGTGGTTAGGCATGATTTTATTAACAGCAGCGCTTCTGGCGAAAGCTGAGGCGGCCGAAATCGGGGAAGATAAAGATTGATGCTGTGTTTAATTGGAAGCATACGCTAGCGCTCCCCCTAAAGCCGTCACCGACTGATTCATATCAGTAACATTATCTGAAATTTTTATTCCCGCTTGTTGCTGAAGCTTGTCTGCAATATCAGGCTGCTCAATATGTGCCGTAAGTGCTGGCTGCATCGCATCAACCAAGTATGTTAAGTCCACATTCCCACCCATAAGCCACAACTGAGTAATTTGTCCCATCCCCAACTGACTCTCGTAATAGTCTAATGATCGCTGCACTTCTAATACTAGGTTTTGTACTTGCTGCTCATTCACTTTTGATTTTGGTGAAAACCCAACATACGCTTCTTGATCAAACCCCAAATTTTCTTCAACCGTTTCGAGTTCAAGTTCAAGTTCGGAAAGGTCTACTTCATCGTTAATAATTGATATCTCTTCAATACCGTCTTCAAGTATTAACTCTTCTGCATTGATATCTTCTGCATTGATATCTTCTGCATTGACATCATCGGTCGCAGAAGTTACTTCTTCTGAATCAGCTTCTGCGGTCACATTTTCATCATGCTGAATATCTAAAGCATCAATCCCCATCTCAACTTGCCTTGTTAGATACAACGCGCCGTCTTGGTATAAACGAATGCAGCCGTGATTAGGGCCCAATTCCAATAAAGCGATTCCCTGCTCTACTGAGATCGCCGCAAGTACATTCAATAAACTCAGTTCTGGAACAGTAATTACTTCTACTGCTAGGTGCAGCTGCTCTGCCCACGCAACTCGCGCTTTGATTGTCGCGTTTGGACTGGCAATAACATGCGCCATCGACATACGGCCACGATAAGCATCACTGGGTAAACGAATAGCCTGAATCGCAGTATCTTCAACGGGCTGCCCTAACAAATCACCAATACGAAATTCAATCGCGGCGCTCAATTCTTCGTCTGGCACATTCGGCGCCTCTACCAACAACAATTCATAATCGTCATCATCTAATATGAGTACGGCTGGCATACCATGGCTCACATGCTTTTTTAGCCATAATGCCAATGCTTCAATGCCTTGTTCTTTATCATAAGTGATCGCGTCTACCACTCCTTCATTGGAATATATGACTGCGCTCGGAGTTAATGCAGACACATTAATGCCTACCCACTGTTTATGTTTTATCTTGCTAAATGGCCAGCGAAATTTCACCCACCAACTCCTATCTTTTAGTTTAAAACGACTCTCATAAAAGTTTAGTCTATAAATAACAAAACGCGCTGAATAGATAACTACTAATAACTAATATTATTTCAGTGTTATCAATTCTTATTGGGTTTTCCTTCCAATTGACGCCCAGCTTCCTATAATCAGCCCATACTGAGGAGTCATCATGTTTAACATCGTTTTATTTGAACCAGAAATACCGCCGAATACCGGTAACATCATTAGACTCTGTGCTAATACTGGCTGCCAATTACATCTGATTAAGCCATTAGGCTTTGATATGGAAGAAAAAGCGTTGCGCCGCGCGGGGCTGGATTATCACGAATGGGCAAGCGTGCGCATTCATGAAAACTATGCTGATTTTCTAGAGAAAGAACAGCCTAAAATCATTTATGCCCTCACGACAAAGGGCAGAAAAACGCACTCAGAAGCATCCTTTAAAGAAGGCGATTTCTTAATGTTTGGGCCAGAAACTCGGGGCTTGCCAGAAGATGTTCGCGAAAGCATTCCGTTCGAGCAATGGCTACGCTTACCGATGATGGAAAGCAGTCGTAGTATGAATTTATCGAATACGGTGGCGGTGATGATTTTTGAAGCGTGGCGTCAGAATAATTATGCAGGTGGGAGTTAAATAACAGACATAAAAAAGCCGAGGGAGAATTTTCATCTAATCTCGGCTTTTTTATTTAATTCAATAAGCTTTCTTGCGAAATAAATTCTTATTGAACAGTCTCTTCTGCAGCAGGTGCTTGCGCTTGCTGAGTTTGAGCTTGCTGAAACAAGGCTTCGAAGTTAATCGGCGCTAGCATCAAGGCAGGGAAGCTACCTTTAACAACTAACTGATCAATTGTTTCACGCACGTATGGGAATAAGATGTTAGGGCAGAAAGCACCTAGCATGTGCTTAAGCTGTTCGCCTTCGATGCCTTTAATATGGAATATACCGCCAAGAACCACTTCAACCAAAAAGGCTGTTTCGCCATCGTTCTCTGCCGTTGCCGTTACTTTAACGTCAACTTCATAAGTATCGTCAGTCAGCTTACGTGAGCGGCTGTTTAAATCCAGTTTAACTTCTGGCTTCCACTGCTTTTGAAAAGACTCTGGAGCATTTGGCGATTCAAACGATGAATCTTTAACGTAGAAACGCTGTAATGAAAATTGACCTTGGTCTTGTGCTTGCTCTTTTGCTTGTTCTTTTGCTTGTTCTTGTTCAGCCATGATAATTCCTTAATTTTTATTTATTCTGCAGTACGGCCCGCTTGGCCATACTGTTTCAATGTATTTAATAACTACTTAACAACTATGTAGAGTCTATTTAGTGACAACCGGAAGGTTTTGATTCGTCCATTCCAACATACCACCGCTTAAGCGGAATACTTGGAAGCCCTTCTGTTTCAACGTCTTACCCGCCATTCCAACACTCTGGCCAGACTTGCATACTAATACAATGGGGTGTTCTTTTGAAGATTCAAGCTCTGACATGCGTTCTGCCATCGAGGCATAGGGAATATTGACCGCATTCGCCAAATGGCCAGCTTCAAAATCCTTCTTATCGCGTATATCCACAACAACCGCATCCTGCTTATTGATCATTTGCGTCGCTTGCGCTGTGCTAATACTAGCACCGCTGCGCTGATTGTTGTCCCATAAAAAAGCGGCTAAAAATACGCCCCATACGCTGACTAACATCCAGTTATTATTGATAAATTCGAAAGCTTGTTCCATAACCTATTTGCTGCCTATTTGGTTGACTGATAAGAGGATCAAGGCCGCAGTATAACCAGCCACAGCGCGAAAAAGAATAGAAAATGACGCAAGGCTACAGATTCGCTAGAATAGGCACAATATTTTTTGTCTACTCACGTTAAATTATTAGAGTTATTGCTATTATGAGCCAGACCCGCACACCAACTGCACTAATCATTCTTGATGGCTGGGGCCACGGTGAAGAATCCGAACATAATGCCATTGCCAATGCCAATACACCTCATTGGGATGCGCTATTAAAAACTTACCCCAATGCTCTCATTCAAACATCAGGCAATGCAGTAGGTTTGCCAGAAGGCCAGATGGGTAACTCTGAAGTCGGCCACATGAATCTAGGCGCTGGCCGCATCGTTTATCAAAACTTCACCCGCATCAACAAAGACGTTGCCGATGGCGCTTTCTTCAATAATAAAGTGTTATGCAACGCCATCGATAAAGCCAAAGCCAATGGCGGCGCCGTTCACCTTGCAGGCCTGCTATCTCCAGGCGGCGTACACAGTCACGAAGAGCAAGTCTTTGCGGCGTGCGAAATGGCAGTAAAACGTGGCATCACTAAATTATATGTACACGGCATCTTAGATGGCCGCGACGTACCACCACGCAGCGCAGAATCGTCGATTAAAGGACTGCAAGCCAAGCTAGACGAACTAGGCACAGGTTCAATCGCCACCCTAACTGGGCGTTATTACGCCATGGATCGTGATAACCGCTGGGAACGCGTTGAGCCTGCTTATGTTGCGATGACAGAAGCCAAAGCTGAATTTCAAGCTGAATCTGGCATCGCTGCTTTAGAAGCCGCTTATGCTCGTGGCGAAAACGATGAGTTTGTTGGTGCAACCGTTATTGGCGAAGGCGGCAAGGTTGAAGATGGTGACAGCATTATCTTTATGAACTTCCGCCCAGACCGCGCTCGTGAACTTACCCGTGCCTTTGTTGAGCCTGCCTTCTCTGGTTTTAAGCGCAATGTGATTCCCAAATTAGCCGATTACGTGATGCTAACGGAATACGCCGCCGATATTCCAGCCAGCTGCGCCTATCCGCCTGCTAAATTAATTAATGGCATTGGTGAATACGTTTCAGATTTAGGTCTTACCCAGCTACGTATCGCCGAAACTGAAAAATACGCACACGTTACCTTCTTCTTTTCAGGTGGCCGTGAAGATCTATACCCAGGGGAGGAACGCATTCTTGTCCCGTCTCCTGATGTAGCAACGTACGACCTTCAACCGGAGATGAACGCGCCGGAGCTAACCGATAAGCTAGTCGCAGCGATTAAGAGTGGTAAGCACGACTTGATCGTTTGTAACTACGCCAACGGTGATATGGTAGGTCATACTGGTGTTTATTCTGCTGCCGTAAAAGCCGCTGAGTGTATTGATGTATGTTTAAAGCGCATTACTGATGCTATTTTAGAAGTGAATGGCGAATGCTTAATCACCGCCGATCACGGTAATGCCGAGCAAATGGTAAACCCTGCAACAGGCGGCCCATTAACGTCCCATACGACGGGTCCAGTAGACTTGGTTTATGTGCACAGTAATAACGATGGCCGCACTATTAACCCTGGTCGCTTATGTGATGTTTCACCCACATTATTAACGATGATGAATCTAGCCCAGCCGACAGAAATGTCAGGCACTAGCCTTATCAATAAATAAGATAGAGTCGATATCATGATACGGATTATCTTTCTGTTTTGCCTATTGATCAGCCAGCTCACGCAAGTGAGTATGGCTGACGAACAGGCTGACCTTGCCAAACTGCAGCAAGAAATTAAAAAGCTACAAACGTGGTTAAAAGAAACAGAATCTGAACATGATAAGCTCAGCGAAGCCTTACGCCAATCCGATGAAAAGATTGGTGGCATCGCTAAAAAGATCGATGAAACTCGCACACTCTTAAACCAAGAGAGATCGCGCCTAAAAAAGCTGAAAGCGGAGCAAAGCCAACTCCGCGTCCTTAAATCTGAGCAAAAACAGCAACTGGCTAAACAATTAACGAGTGCACAAAAGATCGGCAATCAAGGCTCTATTAAAGTCTTATTAAACCAAGACGATCCGCAACAAATCAGCCGCATGTTGAAATACTACGAGTATTTCAACAAAGCGCGCATGGACAGCATTCAAACCTTAATCGTCAATTTAAAACGCTTAAACAATATCGAAAACGAAATATTGACCCAGCAAAATAAATTGATAAAAACCGAAAAAAGTTTATTAAAAAAGAACAAACAGTTAAGCAACGAGAAAAAACAACATAAAAAACTGCTGGTTAGTTTAGAAGCGCGTCGCAAAGAAAAATCAAACGACCTTAGTCAAAAACAAAAAGATCAAAAACGTTTACAGAAGCTGATTAATGAAGTCGCGACCTTACTCGATAACAGCGTCCGTAAACAAGATGCACGCCCCATTCGTTCCTTAAAAGGTAAATTACCAAGACCTACCAAAGGCAGCATCGTCAAAGCCTTTGGTAATAGCAATTCTCAAGCCCGAAATAAATGGCAAGGTTGGTTAATGAAGGGCTACGAAGGCTCAGCCATTACAGCAATCCATCACGGTCGCATTGTCTTTAGCGACTGGCTACGAGGTTTTGGGTTATTATTAATCATTGATCACGGTGACGGTTATTTAAGTTTATACGCACGTAATCAAAGTTTATTAAAATCCGTAGGGGATTGGGTGTATCAAGGCGAGAATATTGCTACTTTAGGCAGCTCTGGTGGTTTTAAGGAACCTCGCCTGTATTTTGAAATCAGACACAAAGGCAAACCACAAGATCCCGCCGCTTGGCTTAAGCGATAGAGCATAACAACGACAGAGAAGGGTAAAAAATACACATGGGAATTAGAATGTTCAAATACATCGCTTTCAGTACTTTGCTTATCGGCAGTCAGTTTTTAACGGCCAAGGCACTCGCGACTGAAGAGCATGAAAATGCCGACAACTCTGACATACAACAACGCCAGCTGCCGTTACAAGAACTGCGAAATTTCACTGAAATTTTCGATCGTATTCGCACGGCTTATGTTGAACCCGTCGACGATAAAACGTTATTGCAGTACGCCATTGATGGCATGCTAAGCAACCTCGATCCACATTCTGATTACTTACTGCCAGAAGACTTTAGCGAACTACAAGAACATACCACAGGCAAATTCGGCGGCTTGGGTATTGAAGTCGGCATAGAAGAAGGCTTAATCAAAGTCGTCTCACCTATCGATGATACCCCCGCAGAAAAAGCGGGCATTAAGTCTGGCGACTTCATTGTATCGCTAGACGGTGAACCTGTACGCGAAATGTCACTCAACAATGCCATTGATAAAATGCGTGGTGAACCGGGCACAGACATCGCGTTGAGCATTCGCCGCGAAGGTGAGCAAGAATTACTGGAATTTATATTAACCCGTGCTGAAATCAAAGTAGCCAGTGTACGCGGAGAAAGCTTAGGTGATGGCATTGGTTACTTGCGCATTACTCAATTTCAAGATCAAAGCGGCCCTGAGCTTATTGAAGCGATCACGAAATTACAGAAAAAAGCCCAAGATAATAAAGAACAGCTCAATGGCTTAGTACTAGATTTGCGCAATAATCCAGGTGGTGTTTTAGACGCAGCGGTTGAAGTATCGGACGCTTTCTTAAATTCAGGATTAATCGTTTATACTGAAGGTCGTATTAGCGAGTCTGATTTTCGCTACTCAGCAACAGAAAATACTATCGCCGAAGACATTCCATTAATCGTTTTAATTAATGGCGGCTCAGCCTCAGCTTCAGAAATTGTTGCCGGCGCATTGCAAGATCATAAACGCGCGGTCGTCGTTGGCACACAATCGTTTGGTAAGGGCTCAGTCCAAAGTGTATTACCCATTGCCGATAATAAGGCGATCAAACTAACAACAGCTCGTTACTTCACTCCAAATGGGCGTTCAATTCAAGCCCAAGGAATTAAGCCCGATGTCTTTGTAGAGCAAAGTGAAGTCACTACCTATGAGCAAAGCTACTACAAAGAAAGTGATTTATCCGGCCACTTATCTAACGGCAATGGCGAAGAAAAACCAGCAGGCTCTAACGAAGGTGATCACGAAGTATCTGACAATCTGTTGAGCAAAGACTTCCAGCTATATCAGGCCTATACTTTGCTAAAAGGTTGGAGTGTTTTTCAACATCACGCTAAACCCGTCGCCCAAAAAATGGACATACTTTCTGAGCAGTCAGACGAAATACAAGAGCAAGCTAAACCAGCCGATGATTCATAAGACCTACCAACTTCTACTCACTGTGGTATTGAGCGCCGTCACATTGGCTCAAGCCCACAGTGCTCAACTGGTCATCATCATCGATGATATTGGTAATAATTACCCTCTGGGTAATGCCATGGTTGAGATAGATGCACCACTCACACTGGCCTTCCTTCCGCACACACCTTATGCAAAAAAATTGGCTAATAAGGCATTCCTGCAACAAAAAGAAATCATACTTCATGTTCCAATGGAAAATACCATTAAAAGGGCTCTTGGCCCTGGCGCACTGACTCAAGACCTAACAGAGTCTGAGTTTAAAAAAACACTCAAGCAATCCATTAAATCGATACCTCATATTCAAGGGGTTAATAATCATATGGGCAGTGCATTAACTCAGAATAAGCAAGCTATGAAATGGGTAATGGAAACGCTACAAGACGAGCATTTATATTTTGTTGATAGCCTAACCTCACCGAACTCAGTCGCTTACAAACTGGCCCAACAAAAAGGCTTACCAAGTTTAAAGCGCCATGTTTTTTTGGATAATGATAAGTCTTCTGCATCATTAAATAAGCAGTGGCAACAAGCATTACGCATTGCAACAAAGTATGGCCGAGCCATTTTAATTGCTCACCCTTATACTGAATCGCATACGTTTCTCGCAAAAAAAATCCCCCTGCTAAGCGCTCAAGACATTGAAATCATTCCCGCGTCTCAATTGTTTTTACAGAACGCTTGGAAAGCCTTTAAGAAAAGTAATCAGCACACTGATCTATATGCCAACCGCTACCTGCTGCATTCTGGAAAGTCGTCACAAGCCGTCAGCAAGCAACCCAGTAACAACCATGATCTACTATCTAAGAACACTCATTAATGCCTCTCGGTTACCTATAAGTCCTTAAATCGACTATCTATAAATCATTACAAAAGTCATCAGAAATGTACTGTGACTTATAAGACTATGTAGTAAAAAGTATAAAACTAATAATACAAACGCGATAAGATGAAAGAGTCGTATTAACTCGAAAGGAAGAGTACTCATGACTTCCATTAATACCAGCAGCAGCTTTTCTAACGCCAGCGTTACGAATAATAGCGAACTGAACAAAACCTTTAGCCAGATCAGCAGTGGTAAGCGTATTAATAGCGCGGCTGATGATGCTGCAGGTTTAACCATCGCCACACGCTTCTCTAGCCAAATATCGGGCACTCAGCAAGCTCAGCGTAACGGCCTCGATGCCAAATCATTAATTCAAACCGAAGACGGCGCCCTCGAACAAATTTCTAATGGCATTCTACGTCTGCAAGAACTAGCCGTTCAGCAAGGCAATGGTATACTGAACGACTCAGACCGCGCGGCCCTCAATAAAGAAGCCAGCCAAATTAGCCATCAAATTAAACAAGTGATGGAACAAAGCTCGTTCAATGGCAAAGACCTATTTCAAAGAAGTAACGATGCTCAAGATTTGAATTTCCAGCTGGGCGATAAAGCAGGAGACGTCGTCAGTATCGCGGCCAATACAACAGCAACACCCATTCAACAAGGACTAGATCAGCTCGACTTTACCAGCGACGATTCGGAAAATAACTTAGAGACATTAGACTCTATTCAACAACAAGTGACTGAACGACGTTCAGAGCTGGGTGCCTCAAGTAATCGCATTGATAGCAGTATTGAACAGCTTTCAAACGAAGAAATACAAACACAATCAGCCAGAAGCCGTGTAGAAGATGCCGACATCGCAGACCTGGTCAGTCAAATGGTGATAGAGCGCGTAAAACAACAAGCGCAACTGGCGGTACAAAGCCAAGCTAATGCCAGCGCGGAAGATACGTTAAGACTCTTGTCTTAACTCAAAAGGCTTACACAAAAAAACTTAAACCCCTGGCAATAAAAAAGCCCTGATTTCATTACTGAAAAACAGGGCTTATTGACTTCATTTAGCCGCGTTACTTACGCGTTTAAAATCACAACTAATCCAAACGCATCTCAATTCCTGCGTCGCTCATATATTGCTTAGCTTCTTGCACGGTATATTCACCAAAGTGAAAAATACTCGCCGCTAATACCGCATCCGCATGACCTAGTAACACGCCTTCAGCCAAATGCTCAAGATTACCAACACCGCCAGAAGCAATAACCGGAATATTCACCGCATCACTAATCGCGCGCGTAACACCCAAATCAAAACCGGTTTTAACGCCGTCACGATCCATACTGGTTAACAGTATTTCACCCGCGCCATAATCAGCCATCTTAATCGCCCACTCAACTGCATCAATACCGGTAGGTTTACGACCACCGTGGGTAAAAATTTCCCACTTATTATCCACATCGCCCAGTTCGCCTGAACCGGCAACGCGCTTTGCATCAATGGCAACCACAATGCACTGCGCACCAAATTTCTCTGAAGCTTCACGCACAAAGTCAGGGTTCGTTACCGCAGCCGAGTTAATCGATACTTTATCTGCACCCGCATTTAACATACGGCGAATGTCTTCAATTTCGCGAATGCCGCCGCCAACCGTTAGCGGAATAAAAACGTGCTCAGCAATCGCTTCCACCATTTTTACCGTCGTGCCACGAGCTTCATGTGTCGCCGTAATATCAAGAAAGGTGATCTCATCGGCACCTTGCTCATCATAACGCTTAGCCACCTCAACCGGGTCGCCAGCATCACGAATACCGACAAAGTTAACGCCTTTTACTACTCGCCCTTGATCTACATCGAGACAAGGAATAATACGCTTTGCTAATGCCATAATGATTGTCCAATTATCTGGAGGGCTTATTAAGCCTGACCATCCCAGCTTAAAAAGTTCTGCAATAATTGCAGGCCGTTCTTGTGACTCTTCTCTGGGTGAAATTGAACCGCAAAGATATTGTCTTGACCCATCGCCGCCGCAAACGGCTTACCATAATGACCAAGACCTTTAACCTGAGTCTGATCATCAGCCGTGACAAAATAAGAATGCACAAAATAAAAACGGCTTTGATCTTTAATATTTTGCCATAGCGGATGAGCAACCTGCTCAACCTGGTTCCAACCCATGTGTGGCACTTTTAAACGACCATGAGTGCCATCGAGTTGCTCGTCACCTAATAAGTTGTCACCAAAATACTGCACTTGGCCAGAGAATATATTCATGCAATCAATACCGCCATTCTCTTCAGAGCGGGTCATCATCGCCTGCAAGCCAACACAAATACCTAGCAATGGTTTGCTCTTAGCCACTTCAGCCACGACTTGATCGATCTCTTGAGCGCGAATTTCGCCCATGCAATCACGAATAGCGCCGACACCAGGCAAAACCACATGATCAGCCGCCAGAATTTTAGCAGGATCAGACGTCACCAAAATATGACAATCAGGAGCTACCTTTTGCAAAGCGCCATGAGCGCTGTGCAAATTACCCATACCATAATCGATTACCGCACAGGTTTTACTGATTACTTTGCTCATGACCTAAAGCACACCCTTAGTCGAAGGCATCTTACCTGCCATACGAGGATCAAACTCTAGCGCCATGCGTAGAGCACGACCGAATGCTTTAAAAATAGTCTCGGCTTGGTGATGCGCATTAAACCCTTTCAGATTATCAATGTGCATACTCACGCCCGCGTGATTCACAAAGCCGTGGAAGAATTCCCAAAACAGCTGAGTATCAAAACGGCCGATATTGCCACGCGTGAAATCGCACTTAAAATCTAAGCTTGGACGACCCGAAAAATCGATAACAACACGCGATAATGCTTCATCTAATGGCACATAAGAATGGCCATAACGCACGATGCCACGTTTATCACCAACCGCTTTAGCAAAAGCTTGGCCTAACGTGATGCCGATATCTTCAACAGTATGGTGATCATCAATATGAGTATCGCCGTCACAATAAATGTCTAAATCAATCAGACCGTGACGAGCAATTTGATCCATCATATGCTCAAGAAAAGGCACTCCGGTATCAAATTTCGCTTCGCCTGTACCATCTAGATTGATGCTGACTTTAATTTTTGTTTCTGAGGTATTACGCTCTACAATCGCCTTGCGGCTGGCATCTGCCATGGAAGACTCCAAAAAGATCTCGCCAAATGGGAAAAAAGTCATTATAAAGCAAAGCACAGCAATAGCACAGAATAGAGACTCCTATGCCAGTACATCTTGAACACATTAGCCAGCCTACTGAACAAGACTGGATTGATCTTGGTAAAATCTACACCGACGCCCCTCAAGAATGGCTTTCCAATGCCAGCGACATTAAAGCTTCATTGCAGCAATTACTCGATAAAGGTACTTGGCTTATCGCAGGACGCTTTAACTCGCGTTTGTTAGGGGCACTACAAGCTGAAAAAGACGGTAATAATATTATCTTGCGCCACTTCTGCGTCCGGAAAGTCACCATCAACCGCGGTGTCGCTCATCAAATGTTACACCACATGAGCACCTGGGCTGATGAAAATAGGTTTTCACTCATCGCCAAAGACGTCCCCGCAGAACTGGCCAACGCTCTAAAAAGTCGAAATTTCATACCAAAAGACAATGATTTCATACGCAATTACTCTTAATTACGCATGATTGTTCCACTTATGGAATAATCATTTCTCTTTTCCCCTCTAAACTTTGTCAGAGTATTAAGACATACTCTATCTTAGAATTTTCGACAATCAGCAGCATCGACTGCTAAACTTAATTTAATAAAGAGGGGAAGAGCATGAAATTTATAGCAACCTTATTGATATCGTTTTTGAGCTTTATGCACTTCGCTCATAGCGCCGATCCAACGCAAACAGTTGAACAAGCGACTAGCGCTGTTATTTCAGAACTTAAAAAGATACCGGCAGAAGAACGTAATTCAAACGAAGTACAACGCTTAGTTGAAAGCTACATATTACCGGCTATTGATCAACAGCGTATTGCTAAGTTAGCGCTCGGTAAACACTGGAGAAAAGCAACTAAAGAACAGCGAATTGCTTTTATAGAAACCTTCCGCGATTTACAAGTTCGCACCTATACCGGTGCATTTAAAGCTTTTGACGGTCAAAAGTTTGAATTTGAAGCCGCTCGATTCAATAAGTCAGGTAGCAAGTCCATAGTAAAGGGCCACATGATTCAGCCTAATGGCCAGCGCATTCCCATCGATTTCAAACTATACGTAAATAAGCAGCAAGACTGGAAAATATACGACGCAGTTATTGCAGGCTTAGGCATGGTAAGAACTTACCGCCAGCAACTCAGCCAAGAATTACAGAGCAAAAGCCTGGATGATATTATCGCCAATATGGCAGGAGAAGTTCAAACCGCCCAACGCTAAATAAGAAGTAGCGATATACACTCTCACCTAGCCCCACTTATTCAGTGGGGTTTTTATCATTATTTCTAGACAATCTCCCCAATTCATTCATAAAACAGCTAAACTCTATATTATTCAATGTATCTACTATGGAGTGTGTGTAGCAAAATATGCCGACTATTATCTTTCGTCTAATATTTCTTCCCATTCTGCTGTCTGCTTTTTCCGCCGAGTCCTCCGAGCACCTCAAAGAAGAAACCCTAAAAGTTAATTATTTACTTCAGTTAACTAAATTTATTCATTGGCCGAATACCCTTATTCAGCGTATGCCTTTAAAGTTATGTTTGTTTGAAAATACTCCTGCAAAAGATATCTGGCAAAAGATTCACTTACAAAGAAGTCAGGGTCACGAGATTCAACTGAGTTATATCAATCAAAATAATTCATTATCAGAATGCGATATCCTCTTCATTCATAAATTAATTCCCAATAGCATGATCCAAAAAAACTACTATAGTTTGGTATCGAACAGCGTTCTAACGATAGGTGAGAGGGAAGATTTTGCCAAAGACGGTGGAGTTATTGAATTCACCCTCACCGACAAACATGTCGATATAAAAATCAATCTTAAAACTGCTATTGAAGCTGGACTTTCTATTAACGCAAACTTAATTGAAATTGCATCGAACGTGTATCAACAAGGGCAAATTTAGAAAATGAAATCAATCAATGCCCAAACAGTTCGCACCAAGCTTGTGATGATCGCCGTCACAACCAGTACCCTTATATTAATAATCACCACCATCGCCTTTTTAACACTAGAACTATTCTTTGGTCACCAAGATTTAAGTAAAAAGATTTCAGTATTGGGTCAGGTTATTGCTGAGCGTTCAACCGCGGCACTCACCTTCCACGACGATGAATTATTACACAGCAATCTCTCATCACTCTTAGTCGATAGCAGTGTCGTAAAGTCGTGTATTTATGATGAAGAAAAAGTACTTGCGGCAAGTATCTCAGCACAAAAAGATCAGCAAGGCTGCCCACAGATGATGGGGACATTAAAAACCAATGAAACATCATTCGTCGAGCAGTACTTCCCTATAAAGCTCGATAACCAAGTTATAGGTACCCTCTATATCGCTTGCCATAACGGCGATATTATTAACCGCTTTAAACAAGTCAGCTTTTTTGCAGTTTTTGTTCTCTTTGGTGCCATAATTATTGCCTTATTACTGGCAACGCGCTTACAACGCATTGTTACCAGCCCCTTAAGATTATTAGCCGCAACCATCAGTGATATTATCCAGCGCAATGACTTTTCCATACGCGCCAATAAACATCATGACGATGAGCTTGGCCATCTCGCCGATATTTTTAATGAATTATTAAGTAAAATTGAAAGCGAGCATAGTTCATTAAAAAGTAGCGAAGAAAAATTTAGAAAATTGACGTCACTTTCTCCTGTTGGCATATTTCAAATCAACCCTGCGGGTGAAATCATTTACGTCAACCAACGCTGGCGTGAAATCAACAACATAAAACACCAAGAACCTGACTTACAAAGCTGGTTTTCCAACATACACCCTGAAGATGCACCTGCACTGAATAAACTATGGCACCGACTCGTTACCGAACACGAAGACATGGCATGCGAAGTTCGCCTCATTGCAAAAAATGGCAGTATTTCTTGGGTCTACATTCAAGCGACCTCCTTGCACTCTAAAGAAGGGAAACTACTAGGATTCCTAGGCTCTGTCTCTGATATTTCCGAGCTTAAAAAAGCTCAAATTCAAATGGAGAACCTAGCATTTTATGATCCATTAACAGGCCTTGCCAATCGCCGTTTATTTAAAAATCGACTGGCAAAAGCAGTAAAAAGTGTACAGCGAAACAACAGCTCAATCGCATTGCTCTTTCTCGATCTAGATCAATTCAAACGTATTAACGATACGTTAGGTCACAATATGGGGGATGCTTTATTAAAAGAAATTGCCCGTCGCCTTGATTATAACGTTAGAGAAAACGATACCGTTTGCCGTATTGGTGGCGATGAATTCACCATATTATTAACCGATGTGAATAATACCAACGATGTGCGAATTGTTGCGGATAAAATTTTGCACTCACTTTCGCGCCCCTTCATGCTGAATGGCCAAGAAATTATTAGCACGGTGAGCATCGGTATTACAATGACCCCTGAAGACTCCATCAACCCCAACACCTTAATGAAAAATGCCGATCTCGCCATGTATCGAGCAAAAGAGCTAGGCCGTAATAACTTTCAATTTTTCTCCGAAGATATGAACACGGCTATCTTGCATAATTTAGAAGTTGAAAAAGAACTGAATATTGCCATCAAGCGCAATCAATTTGTTCTGATGTACCAGCCTAAAATTTGCATCGCTGACAATACCATTACCGGTGTTGAGACTCTCGTTCGCTGGCGTCATCCAGAAAAAGGGATTATCCCGCCCGATAACTTCATTCCTATTGCTGAAGAAACCGGACAAATCATTAAAATTGGAGCATGGGTTTTAGAGCACAGCTGTCACGAAATGGGAGCACTCATTCGTGAAGGGCTTATGCCTAAAAACGCTAAGGTAGCCGTTAACTTATCGGCCAAACAATTCTCTGACCCTAACTTACTGCAAACCGTGTTAGATATATTAATTCAATCAAAAATAGACCCACTTAACTTAGAGTTAGAAATCACCGAAAGCATCATTATGGATGACGTAGAAGCCGCCATTAAAATTATGGAAGCGATTAAAAGCAAAGGTATTCATCTAGCCATCGATGACTTTGGTACTGGCTATTCCTCGCTGGCTTACTTAAAACGCTTCCCCATCGACGTGCTCAAAGTCGACCGCTCGTTTGTGAGTGATATTCCCGAAGACAAAACCGACATGGCCATTACTTCAGCCGTGATTGCCATGGCCCATAAACTCAGCATGAAGGTGGTCGCCGAAGGCATTGAAACTCAAGAACAACTCGATTTTTTAAGAGAAAATAATTGTGACGATGGCCAAGGATATTTATTAAGCCGTCCTTTAACACTGCCTCAGCTGCATCATTTTTTAGTCAGCAACCAAAAGCAGACAAAGGTAAAATCTAGGCTCGAAAACCCTAACGATCTCTCTAGCTAACCCCGCTAGAGAACACATCAATAATCTGGGTCGTAAATAATAGCAGGCCGCTTTATACTGGCGGCTTGTTCATTTTAACTAGATCAACTCATGTCTTCTGCCAGTAAAAACGCACCGCCAAATAAAGAATTTCTAAATCAAAAGCCGTCAAACCAAAAACTGTTCAGCCAAGCTGTCTTAAACTGGTACGACGAACATGGTCGTAAACACCTACCTTGGCAACAAGACATCACACCTTACAAAGTATGGATTTCAGAAGTCATGCTGCAACAAACCCAAGTTGCGACCGTGATTCCTTACTTTGAACGCTTCATGCAAGAATTCCCTAGCGTTCATGATCTAGCCAATGCCGAACAAGACAAAGTACTGCATCTTTGGACAGGCCTAGGCTATTACGCTCGTGCCCGTAATCTGCATGCCTGCGCTAAAAAAGTAAGTACTGACTTCGGCGGCAACTTCCCAGAATCAGTCGAAGGCTTAACTGAACTTCCCGGCATAGGCCGCTCAACCGCAGGCGCTATTGCCTCCATCAGTATGGGCATCAACGCTGCTATTCTAGATGGTAATGTGAAGCGTGTTTTATGCCGCTACTACGCCGTCGAAGGCTGGCCTGGCACCACCTCAGTACAAAAAGAATTATGGCTCATCGCAGAGCGCCTAACACCCAGCGAACGCTGTAACGATTATACCCAAGCGATGATGGATATGGGCGCAACGTTATGCACCCGCAGCAAACCGCAATGTGGAGTATGCCCACTCGCCCCCGACTGCAAATCACACGCCCAAGGCAACCCAAAAGACTACCCCAACTCCAAGCCTAAAAAAGACAAACCAGAAAAACACATTCAACTGATTATGCTGCAAGATCCAGAAGGGCACATACTATTAGAACAGCGCCCTCAACAAGGCATCTGGGGCGGACTGTGGAGCTTTCCTGAACTAGCAATGAAAGAAGATGCGCTTAAACGCACACAAGCACTAATGGGCGACCTAGCAACAGAACAACAAAACTGGCCCAGCTTTCGCCACACGTTTAGCCACTACCACCTACACATCAACCCCGTTTTAATTCAGCTAAGCAAACGTCCCGATAGCATAGGGGAATCAGCTCAGCACTGGTACAATCCTCAAAAGCCATCAGAGCTAGGCTTAGCAGCCCCCGTTAAAACCCTGCTGAACAGCATTCGCTTAGCGCAAATGTAATAGCACACATGAATCGCACACCAAAACAGGTACTCCCTATGTCTCGCACCGTACTTTGCCGCAAATACAACAAAGAGCTACCCGCTCTAACGTCAGCGCCTTTCCCTGGCCCTGCTGGCATCGATATTCTCGAAAACGTTTCACAGCAAGCCTGGGCTGAGTGGACCGAGCACCAAACTCGCCTAATCAACGAAAAACACCTCAACATGATCGACTTACAGGCCCGTAAATACCTAACAGAACAACGTAGCAAATTTTTAAGCGGCGAAGAATTCGACAAAGCCGATGGCTATGTTCCTGAAAACAAACAATAAAGTTTATAATTAATTGTTAAAAGTACTTGACCCAACTCCAGATAACGGGTTTAATGCCCCCACTCAACGAACACTTACTAGCAAGTAAGTAACAAGTTCACCGAGTCGCCCGGATAGCTCAGTCGGTAGAGCAGAGGATTGAAAATCCTCGTGTCGGCAGTTCGATTCTGTCTCCGGGCACCACTTCTTCTTTCGGGGAGTTCCTATGAACTCCCAGATACCTTGTAAACACTAAGCCTAAGCCTTATTCTACTTCCTAGCACTTCCGAGCTATTACCCCTTATTCCGTTTATTTTGGGGGTATTTCTGGGGGTATAATTTAGGAACGGTCTATTTGGTACCCCCACTAGGGGTACAAATAGCCTAGAGTGACAGGGCTAGCCATGCTTACCGACTCAAAGATTAAAGCCACCAAACCAAAAGAAAAACCATTTAAGTTATCTGATGCTGGCGGGCTGTACTTACTAATCAATCCCAACGGCTCCAAATACTGGCGCATGAAATACCGCTTTCTTAAAAAAGAAAAGCTACTTTCTATTGGCACCTACCCCACCGTTAGCCTTGGCGATGCCCGTAAAGCAAGAGAGTCAGCCAAAGAGCAACTTCTAGCAGGCATTGACCCAAACCTTGCCAAACAACAAAACAAACTCCACCAGCACGCTAGCGCATCCAATAGTTTCAAGGTCATCGCTCAAGAGTGGTACGACAAACAGATTAATATCTGGGCGCCCTCAACCGCCACCAAACAACTAGCATTGCTGAATAATGATATATACCCCTATCTTGGTCAGCGCCCTATCAGCGAAATAGAAACCTTTGAATTAGTAGGCTGCCTTAGTCGCATTGTTGACCGCGGCGCCATAGAGACAGCACATAAAGCAAGGCAGGTGATTAATCAAGTATGCCGATTCGCTAAACAAACTGGACGCATCAAAGCTAATCCAGCTTCTGATCTAGCCGGCACCATCCCCACACAGCGCTCAAAACACAGGGCCGCCATTACTGAGCCCGATGACTTTGGGCGCTTGCTAGTGGAGATTGATGGATATCAGGGCACCAACATAATCAGAACCGCACTCGCCTTAGCCCCCCTGCTTTTTCAGCGACCGGGTGAGCTCTGCGGCATGGAGTGGGCAGAGCTCGACTTAGACAAAGGTTTATGGACGATTCCCCACGAGAAAAAGAAAGAGCGCAATCAGATAGAAGGCGACCACATTGTACCGCTCTGTCAGCAGGCCCTATACCTACTCAATGATTTAAAACCATTAACAGGCCATGGCAAGCAAGTATTCCCCAATCAGCGCAGCCACCAGCAGCCAATCAGAACAGAATCACTTAACAAGGCTTTAAGAAAGCTAGGGTACGACACCAAAACCAAACAATGCGCCCATGGGTTCCGAGCCAGTGCCAGAACCATGCTAGATGAACAGCTACAGCTTAGAATTGAATGGATAGAGCACCAACTAGCCCACAAGGTTAAGGATTCACTAGGCAACGCTTACAACAGAACTAAGCACCTTCCTGCACGCATCGACATGATGCAGCGATGGGCTGATTACATGGATAACCTAAAGCGCCAGACGTTAGCGGGTAATGTTGTTACGGGGACCTTTGGGAGATGAGCACGATAAAAACAATTAAAGACCTGCCAAGTTGGTTTAGCCTAGATAATTATAGAAACCTCGATTCTTCAGAAGAAGCTTTATTGAGCCTAATTGCAGAAAGAGAGGTAAGGTTTCATATCTTAGGTGGAGGAGCTTCATTTACCCATAATGAAACATTTATGACACATATCCGTAAATTAGGTATGGAAAGGGACAGCTCTATTTCAACTCCTGCTAATTATGTGTCATGGAATAACGGTTTTCCTCAGCTTAATCCTGAAGAAAATCCGACCTGTCGCGAATACCTCCCTGAAGGTGAAGCTGTCCAAGCATTTAGCCTAGTTGATATTCATCAAATGGGCCTTGAGGCTGAGGTATTTCTTGATAATTTGCCACTCGATGAAGACTGTGTGAAATCATACGATTCCCTAGCCCGACATACCGTAGGTAAAAATAAATTAAGTTTATCCATAAACCTGCACCTTCCTGATTATCAAATCATCGAGGAGTTAAAAAAACTATTACCGCAGTATAGAGAGTATTTAGAATCGCCAGGGCCACGAAAGCAATACAAGAGAGCAGACCTATCAAAAATTTTATCTTATAAAATATTACCTTTAGCAGACCTTACCTTATGGGCCAAAGCAGAAGGCAAACATATTCCGTTAAGCGTATTAGCCGTAAGCCTGTTTCCAGATGGTAGTCGAGGGGAGGAGGATATAAGAAAGACTGTCATTCCATTTATGGAGAAAGTAATGAGTCACCAATATATATACGAGTGGAAATCTTCTTTTTTGGGTAAATAATTCAGCGGAAGATTTTTAGCTCTGTTTTCTTCCGATAAGAAATAGGGCCTATTTCGTGCCTTCCAACATCTCCAATAAGAAACAATAATGCTTCCTCGCAATCAAGCGAAGCCACGAGGAAGACGTAATGTCAGAACGAATCCTAAGACGTAAAGAAGTACAGCAACTAACAGGACTCAGTTGCTCAACAATTTACGCATTCATGCAAAGCGACAAATTCCCCAAATCAATAAATCTAGGAAGTTCGCGCATGGTCGGCTGGTCACTGTCATCTATTGAAAACTGGATTGAAACGCAATGCGCTCAAGCTAGCTCAAATTCAATCGACGTAGGTGAATCATGAGCAATTCAATTAAGAAAACAAAGATAGAGAATGTTTTAACCCATCTTCTCAAGGTAGGTCATATCTCCCCGAGAGAAGCTATGGACAGCTATAATTCTTGGCGGCTCTCACCCATGGTGTCCAATCTAAAAGCAGCAGGCGTTCAAATTGATGCGCAAGATGAACCGCATCAAGGAGGCATCCATAAAAGGTATTACCTTATGGAAAAACTACAGGCTGAACATTATTTGAATGCTATCAATAGGCGTACTAAGCGGCGCACAGAAAATAAGATGAAGCAGAAAATAAAACAGAAAGTGTCGTTGAGTAGCTCTAACTACCCAACGACTGACAACCTAATTAAGCGCTAACCTAAAAGGAGTCGCCTAAAGCATACCCCAAGCTAAGAACAGATAGCCAGTTTTTAACTTGGGGGTGCGGGCGCCTATCATTATGCCAAGACACAATCCTAATAATCGCTCAAGTAGGCCAAATTTCGCGGGTGTTCCAAGAGTCGTTATGGACAACCCTAGCTATGTAAATCTCGGTCCTTCGGCAAAAGCACTAATATTTGAAGGGTCATATCAGTTCAACGGCTTTAACAACGGTAATATATGCTTTGCTTGGACACTAATGCAAAAACGCGGATGGAAGTCTAAGGCGACCTTAGCTAAAGCCGTTGCAGAATTAGTCACCGAAAATATAACCGTCTTAAGCCGACAAGGACATTTTAGGAAGCCGTTTGATAAATGCAGTCTTTACGCCATCACATGGCTAAGGGTTGACGAATGCCCGGGAAAGAATTTGGAAATCCCAGCGACCATAAGACCACTTAGGAACTTCAGTGCAGAAAAACATGCACGAAAATAAAAATATTCAGAGTACAGAATATTATCTTTGTCGCTACAGTTTCTGGGGCGAGAGGCCAAAAGTAGGTAGCGTCTCGCAACAGTTTCTGGGTCGACAGAGGGGGTATTTATTAAAAAACAGAGTACAGAATATGTACATCTTTATATGTATACCATAGAGAGTGCTTATTACCTCACCCTAAGCCCATGCCTAACATTGCCCATTTAATCCGAGCAATGTATAAGTATACCCATACAAAACATCACCATAACTGAGCTTTCAGTTATTAGGTTAAGGAGTGACCATGGCGCATCTACATTATATTAAATTGCCATTTATGTCTTTTCCCTCTGAACGACCTACGCCCGAATTCATAATTAAGTTGATCAATACATGACATCTCAAGACCAAAGCCAAACACCGAACAATTTAGCGGCCTATTGCTGGACAATTGCCGACCTTCTGCGCGGTGATTTCAAACAGTCGCAGTATGGGCGCATCATATTGCCATTCACCTTATTACGCCGCTTAGAATGTGTATTAGCGCCATCTAAAGAAGCGGTACTGGCCGCATACGAAAAGGTTCAAGCAATGAACCTGCCCGAAGAAGCACAAGAAAAACTATTACTGCGCGCAACTAACGGCTTATCGTTCTTCAACACCTCAAAAATGGACCTAGCCAAGCTCGGTGAAAACGGTATTAAAGCCAACCTAGACAGCTACATACAAAGTTTCTCTGCCGATGCCCGTGAAATATTTGAACACTTTAAGTTTGGAGAATTCATTGGCTTATTAAACGACGCCAACTTGCTCTACAAAGTGCTGCAAAAAGTACGCGCCACCGACCTAAGCCCACAAGCGGTTAGCAACCACGATATGGGCCTAACCTTTGAAGAACTCATCCGCCGCTTTGCAGAAGGCTCAAACGAAACCGCAGGGGAACACTTTACCCCTCGCGATATCGTCAGGCTCACCACCTCATTAGTATTCATGGAAGACGACGACGCCTTAACCAAGTCAGGCATCATTCGCACTATCTACGACCCAACAGCGGGTACGGGCGGCTTCTTATCGTCGGGTATGGAATATCTGCACGAACTAAACCCACAAGGCGTAATGAAAGCGTTCGGCCAAGAACTCAACCCAGAAAGCTACGCCATCTGTAAAGCTGACATGCTGATCAAAGGGCAAGAAGTAAGCAACATCAAACTCGGCAATACCCTAAGCAACGACCAGCTATACGCCGACAAATTCGACTACATGCTATCCAACCCACCGTTTGGTGTAGATTGGAAAAAGATCGAAGGCGACATAAAAGACGAACACACCGAAAAAGGCTTCAATGGCCGCTTTGGCCCAGGCTTACCCCGCGTAAGTGATGGTTCATTATTATTTTTATTACACCTCATCAAAAAGCTACGCGAACCCACCCGTGACGCATCTAACACACAACAATCAACGGGCGGTCGCATCGGCATTATCTTAAACGGCTCACCGTTATTTACCGGCGGTGCTGGCTCGGGTGAATCAGAAATACGCCGCTACATCTTAGAAACCGACCTGCTAGAAACCATCGTCGCGCTACCCAACGACATGTTCTACAACACAGGCATCGCCACCTACGTATGGATACTGTCGAATAAAAAATCTGACGAACGCAAAGGCAAAGTTCAACTGATCAACGGCGTAAACCTGTGTGGCAAAATGCGCAAATCATTGGGCAGCAAGCGCAATGAAATGAGCGAAGCCGACATCGCCACCATTACAAAAACCTTTGGTGCCTTTGAAACTGTAGATGCGACGACTCTTGATAAATTAGGGTTGGATAAGCCAAAAGAACAAAAATCAAACCGTGGCCGCCAGTCAGCGAACCCAAAGATAGAAGCACCAAAAACCTTTGCCGCTAAAATATTCGATACGCACGAGTTTGGTTATCGCCGCATCACCATCGAACGCCCATTACGCGAAAGCTTCCAATTCAGCGATGAACGGTTAGCCGAATTACGTTTTTCCAACAAACCACTCAACGCACCCATGAAGTGGATATACACCGAACAGCAAATAGCCCCGAATCCGACTTGGACCGACGAAGCAGATTGCAAGCAGTATGGCCAATTAGCCGATATCGAAGACCCCATTCGTAAATACGTGAAAGTACACTTCAGCGAATTAAAAGAAAAAAGTATAAAAGACCTGATCAATGCCAAAACTTGGAACGATCAAAAACAAACCTTATTAAAAGCCCAACAACTGCAAAGCATTATTGGCAAAGAACAGTGCGACGACATGAATACGTTTGAAAGCGTATTAAAAGCTGCCTGTCAGCAACTGGGTATCAAACTAGAAACGAAAGAGAAAAAACAAATCACCGACGCCGTCAGTTGGAAAAACCCAGCGGCAGAGAAAGTCATCAAGAAAATACATAAAGCAAAAGCCAACCCGTTTTATGGATTGTTTGAAGTAGAGCTAGAAGGCAAGAAACAGATAGTCGAATACAAACCCGATGGCGACTTGCGTGATAACGAAAACGTCGCACTCGACCCAAGCCAGAGTGTTAATGATTTAAACGAAGCGTACTTTATAAAAGAAGTACAACCCCATGTGCCTGATGCGTGGATAGACGGCAACAAGAAAGACGAGAAAGATCAGGAAGTGGGTATCGTCGGTTATGAAATACCGTTTAATCGCCATTTTTATCAGTATCAGCCGCCGCGAGACTTGGTGGGTATCGATGAAGATTTGGATAAGGTTAGTGCCGAGATAATGAACCTGCTGCAAGAGGTGCATTCGTAATGGCTGGGAAGTATCAATCATATCAGGAATATAAAAGTTCAGATGGCAACTGGCAAGGTCTCATACCTTCTCACTGGATTTCTGTTCCTTTAAAACGAGTTTGTAAATTAAGTACTGGCCTTACCCCTCCGACTAGTAACGAGTCTAACTATGTCGATTATGATTCTAAGCTACCTTGGGTTCGTCCTGAAGATTTAAATGAAGGGAGTAATCCAACTAAGGCTAGCAAATTTCTCAGCCAAAATGGTTGGGAGCTTATGAGAGTAGTTCCAAAAGAATCAACGCTAATTTGTTGTATAGGAACCATCGGAAAATCGGGCTATGTCCAGGCTGCCGTTTCTACTAATCAGCAAATTACATCTGCGTCTTTTCATTATTCCCCTAAGTTTAATTATTACTTAGTTCTAGCTGCTAGAGAAGTTATGGAAGAAACGGCCACTGGTAATGTTATACAGATCTTAAATTCAGAAAGACTTGGCGGAATTCCTTTCCTGTCTGTACCTCAGCGTGAAGCTGATAAAATCGCCAACTTCCTCGACCACGAAACCGCAAAAATCGATACTTTGATCGAAAAGCAACAACAACTGATTGCACTGCTAAAAGAAAAACGCCAAGCCGTCATCAGTCATGCCGTCACCAAAGGGCTCAATGCTAACGCCCCTATGAGCGATTCAGGTGTTGAGTGGTTAGGTGAAGTGCCAGAGCATTGGAATGTTCAAAGGATTAATCTACTTTTCTCAGAAAACAGCGACCGAGCAAGAACTAAGAATGAGCTTGAATATCCTGTTCTTAGTATTTCAATTCATCATGGAATATCTGATAAAGAATTGAATGAAGAAGAGTCTGACCGAAAACTTCAACGGTCTGAAGATCGTTCTTTATATAAAGTAGTTCATAGCAATTATTTGGCATATAACATGATGCGTGCTTGGCAGGGGGGATTTGGTGCCTCTAAGTTATCTGGCCTTGTTAGCCCTGCTTATGTTGTATGTGAGCCTAAAACCCAATTAAATTCTTATTATTTTGAACTTGCACTTCGTACATCGAATGCAGTAACGGAACTAAAGCGATTTTCTAGAGGCATTACTGATTTTAGACTTCGCTTATATTGGGATGAATTTAAAAATATTAGTGTGCCAGTACCTCCTGAAAAAGAAATTGCAGATATTCTAAAGTCGATTTTAGATATCAACTCTACTTACGATAATTTGGGCAATGTTGCTGAGCAACAGATAAAGCTGCTACAAGAACGCCGAACAGCCCTAATCTCCGCCGCCGTCACGGGCAAGATCGATGTAAGAAATTTTAATATAAAAGACGGAAACGTAGCTTAATGACCTATCAAGCCAAAGCCTCCGCAGAAAACGCCGACAGCAAAACAAGGACGTAATCGCATGAAAGACATTGCCACTGATGCAAGCCTACCTGCGGATATAAAGCAGCTGATACAAAGCGCCAAACAACGGGCGGCTGTGTCGCTGAATGCTGAGCTAACTTTATTGTATTGGCAGGTGGGTCGGCGCATTGCTGAGGAGGTACTTAAAGGCGAACGAGCGGAATACGGTAAACAAGTGATTGTTGGTTTGGTGAAACGACTGGTGGCTGAATATGGCCGTGGATGGAGCAAGCGAAACCTTTCCAATAGGGTGAAGTTTGTTGAGTGTTTTCCTGATCAAGAGATTGTGCAGACGCTGTCTGCACAATTGAGCTGGAGTCACTTTGTCTTATTGGTCAGCATAGAAAATCCATTGAAAAGAGATTTTTATGCACAGGCAAGAAACAAGAACAGATAGAGCTTTTGGAAATGGATAAAAGCGGTAGCGAGGCGTCTGATAATGAGTAATAACACCCCTGCCCCTTCTAGTGAACGCCGTATGTATTTACGAGTGAAAGAAGCCGAAGGTGCGCGTTTGACGATAGAGCCTTTGGCACAGCATGCAACAAAAGATAAAGAATAAGGGATTATAGAATGGCCTACTACGGCGGCGACAAGTCTACAGAATACGTTTTTCAAAACGATATCATTCAGCAAATGCTAAGCAACGGTTGGTTGTTGGGCAAGCCTGAAAACTACAACCGCGATTTAGCGTTGTATTCAGAAGACCTATTGGCTTTTGTTAAAGACACTCAAGATGAGCAATGGCAAAAATTTAAAGCCATTTATCCGATCGATACTGACAATAAATTTTTAGAACGTGTTGCAAGCCAGTTAAACAAAGCCGACCCTAATGCGACGTCTAAAGATATGCGTACCTTCGGTACTCTTGGGGTATTGCGCCATGAACTACGCCATCGTGGTACACGCTTTAGTCTGTGTCAGTTCAAACCTGAGCATGATTTAAATCCCGATACCGTTGCCCGTTATAAACAAAACCGTTTACGCATTGTGCCTGAATTGGTTTACAGCCCGTGGGCCACAGAACAACACTTAGCCGACACGGGCGCGAAAGCAAAAGCTTGGCGTATTGATTTGGTTTTGTTTGTGAATGGCTTTCCTGTTACGACCCTAGAATTAAAATCTGAATTTAAGCAGTCGGTTCATAATGCGTTAAAGCAGTATAAAACTACCCGCTTCGCCACTGACCCTGCTACTAAAAAGCCTGAACCGTTATTAACCTTTAAGCGCGGTGCGTTGGTGCATTTTGCAGTAAGCCAATACCAAGTGTATATGGCGACTCGCTTAGAAGGACAAGAGACTTTTTTCTTACCGTTTAACAAAGGCACTGCCGACGGTGGCGCGGGCAACGATATTCCTAAAGACGTACACCAATACGGCACTGATTATTTATGGAACGAGGTATTATTACCCGACAATCTGCTGAATATTCTTGCGCGTTATGTGCATTTACAAATTGAAGAAAAAGAAGATTGGGAAGGCCGTAAATACAAAAAAGAGACGTTAATCTTCCCCCGCTATCATCAGTGGGATGTGGTGAATAAACTGGTTAATGCGGCTAAAGCTGAAGGGCCGGGGCATAAGTATTTAATTCAACACAGTGCGGGTTCGGGTAAGTCGAATTCTATTGCGTGGTCTGCTCACCAGTTGTCTTCTTTGTATGATGATAAAGGCCATAAACAGTTTGATTCAGTGATTATTGTGACCGACCGTACAGTGCTGGATGCTCAGCTACAAGACACTATTTATCAGTTTGAACATACCGATGGTGTTGTCGGCCGCATTAATAATAACGAGGGCGATGGCTCTAAGTCACTTAAGCTCGCCAGCGCGTTAGAAAACTCTCAGCCTATTATTATTGTGACCATTCAAACCTTCCCGCACGTACTGAAAGCGATTGAAAACAGCACCAGCCTTAAAGAACGTAATTATGTGGTGATAGCCGATGAGGCTCATAGCTCGCAAACAGGTTCTACGGCCCGTCAGCTAAAAGAAGTGCTGATGATGGATGCTGACAAAGATGATGATGCAGAACTTAGCGCAGACGACATTTTAGAAGCCGCCATAGCCTCGCGTAAAAAATCGAACAACTTAAGCTATCTGGCTTTTACCGCGACGCCTAAAACCAAAACACTCGAGATGTTTGGCCGCGTGCCTGACCCTACTCAGCCAGCCTCTAAAACCAATAAGCCAGAAGCCTATCATGTGTACAGCATGCGTCAGGCGATTGAAGAAGGCTTTATATTGGATGTATTGAAAAACTACACCAATTATAAAACGGCTTACAATTTGGCGATGAAAATTGAAGCAGGCGACGATGAGGTTGAAAGTAAAAAAGCCAAGGTTAAGTTAAACCAATGGGTACGTTTGCATGACCACAATATAAGCCAAAAAGTCATGGTAATAGTTGAGCACTTCAAAGATAACGTAATGGGCTTATTAGGTGGACAAGCCAAAGCCATGGTGGTGACCAGCTCTCGTAAAGAGGCGGTTCGTTATAAAACCTGCTTTGATAAGTATTTAGTCGAGAAAGGCTATGACAAGATACAAGCCATGATTGCCTTTTCGGGTGAGGTTGAATTTACTGACAAAGACCCGGGCAGCGCAGGAATAATTGGTGAAAAGTTTACCGAAACGAATATGAACCCCGGCTTAAAAGGCCGCGACATGCGTAAGGCATTTGATAGTGATGATTATCAAGTGATGATAGTGGCGAACAAATTTCAAACCGGTTTTGACCAACCTAAGTTATGCGCTATGTATGTGGATAAAAAATTGGGCGGCGTGGAGTGTGTACAAACATTGTCGCGCTTAAACCGCACCTTCCCCGGTAAAGCCGATAGCGGCACCTTTGTATTAGACTTTTTCAATGAGCCGCAAGACATTTTAGATTCGTTCCAGCCTTACTATCAGACAGCGGCATTAGATGATGTATCTGACCCTGACTTAATTTTCGATTTATTCGATAAGCTTAATCAAGCAGGCATATTCACACAAACAGAAGTAAACCAGTTCTGTGAAAGCTTTTTGGTGAAGTCTAAAAGCAATGCCGCCATTGGTAATATCTGTAAGCCCGCCGTAGATCGTTGGAGCAAGCGCTATATATCGGCCATAGATGCGTATAAACAAGCGAAGGACGTGTTTGAACGCACGAAGAAAACGGGTGATGCGGTATTGATGGCTAATGCTGAAAACAGCTTTAAAGACTGCAAGAAAGAAAAAGACGCCTTAGAGATATTCAAGAAAGACTTAGGCACCTTTGTACGCTTTTACGAGTTTATGTCTCAAATCGTAGATTACGATAACAAAGACCTAGAAAAACTAAGCCTGTACGCCCGCAACCTAAGCCCCATGCTGCGTGAAACGGTTATAGACGAAGACGATATTGACTTAAACAGCGTCGTGCTAAGCCATTACCGTTTATCTAAAATACGCCAGCAAGATATTCAACTGCGTGAAGCCCAAGGTGAATACGATCTAGTACCAGGAGATGCACTGGGTACGGCGAAAGCGAAAGATAAAAAGGAAGAGTTTTTATCGCAAATCATCGCCCGCTTGAATGAATTGTTTATTACCGATGAGCTAACCAATACCGATATGGTTAATTACGCGCACACGGTAAAAGACAAGGTAATGGAAAACAAAATGGTCATGCAGCAAATATCACAAAACCCAGCGGCACAAGCTATGTTGGGCGACTTTCCTAAAGCCATGGACGATGCCATTTTGAGCAGTAGCGATGCTCACCAAAACCAGATGATGCAGTTATTGTCTGACCCATCTAAAGCGGCAGGCTTTGCGAAACTGGTATTTGAAATGATTACAGGGCCGCAAGCTGGTAGTAAATGACTCTGGCTAGCGATTAAAGTGCGCACTTGTTTCACTTATTGCGCAGTAAAGTGCGCAGCTAAAGTGCGCAGTTATTGCGTATAATTACACAGTGCGTACTTGTTGCGCCTTCCATCATCCCTACCCGAAATCGATCAAAGCATATTTTCTACAATATCATCCTGAGCATCGACTAATTGACTCTGATTATCTTCCTTAGCATTCGTGATATTTCATATTGTTTTAAAGAGTAGAATTTATTTTGGGGGTATATTTGGGGGTACATCAAGACAGATATCATCATAAAAGCCTATAAAAAGTGGTGCATAGAGTAAGGTTGAGTTCCGTCTCCGGCACCATTTATTCTAAAGGCTTACAGAAATGTAGGCCTTTTTTATTTGCAGGAAGCAAATAATGAACAAGCAATGGATAGCGCTATTCCTTCTCAGCTTTACTCTATCTGCCTGTATCGGCAATAACGATAGTAATAAAGACAGCGATAAAGACAACCGCGTCGCCCTACCTGATATCAATCGAAATCATCGCTGACACCAATAAATATGAAATCAATTCATACTGTGGGGGCTCCTCGGATCTTAACAGTAATAGTGCAATAATAGCGATACAATCTGTATTCGATGATTCCATATGAATGGGAATTCAGCGAAGATCAATTACGTTCTTTTTCATCGCCCCCTGATAACTTTTTAGCCGATATTGGAAGATGTTTTATCCAGAGCTACTCTGGCAGAGCCAAGAAGAAGGCCAACTCAGTTTCAAACAGAACCTAACCATTGCTGGTAATATTTCTCATAAAATATTAGTAAATTACGATCCCTCAGAACGATATAATTCTGACCCTTATGTAATCATTCCATTGAGTGGTGCTCATGATATTGAATATAACAAAATCATGAAAATTAGCGGAGTCTAAATTAGCGACTCTATACATATCGATGATGCACCTGAACTTGCTTACACACTAAATATTCAATCTAAAGATTTAAGTATATCTAATATAACAAGCCAACTATTTTGCCTTAAAGTAAATCAAAAAATATCAAAAATCACTACGACTTCTTCAGAAAAAAATAGTATAGAGACTCAATCAATTCAAGCCCTAAATATAGGTATTAATTCCTCACCCGAAGAAGAAACTTTATATTTTGGAGTTAGAAAGTATCTTCAAGCTGATCTCACATCACTTTATCTCGACCAGCCTAAATCAAACTCCTACCAATCAATTAGTACGTGTCCCAAACAAAATCCGGATGAAAACTGTCAAAGTCCGGTAAAATTTGACCTGACACTGGATTCGAAAAGTAAGAATAGCTTCTCAACCAAAGCCGATATTGTCGGCCATGATGGTGAAGAGATTAGAGCTGATTTCTCCTTCCACATTCGGCCTTAAATAAGAACAAGTACCAGCTATTTATGATGCTATGAATGAAACGGATTTTTACTATCGATGGCATTCCTTTTCTCGAGACTGAAGCAACTGCCATAAAGTGTATCCGTATTGAGAACAGTAACTCCACCACAAACCGAATCAATCCTGATGCATCACAAGAGATACACCATTCATCTCAGACATTTCCTAATTGCACAGATACTGATGATAACTATCAGAAAATCATCAAGGTAACATCAAATTTAAATAGCAGCATTCCGAATATCATAGGAAATACAATGATAGCCAATCAAATAGCGAAGATATCAAGATTAAGGTGTCAGTAATGGTTAATTAGTGCCCATTCAGAAAAAGAACGGGGCATTGAAAAATACGCATAACACTCATAAAATATTCATATAAAACAACAACTTACAAATAAATAGGGTTTCATCGAGCATCCACTCCCTCATAAATATAAACCAAGCCTCTCGACAGTACCCATATTGGGTTCTTTCCTATTAAGGTACATATGACGACAAACATAGGTGATGCGCTTTTTACTAAGGTGCAGCAGAAGGTATTAACATTATTTTTTGGCCAGCCAGATAGAAGCTTCTACTTGAGTGAAGTCGTACGGCTAGCGACGATGGGAACCAGTGTGGTTAGCCGTGAGTTAAGCAAATTAGCGGATGCTGGTTTATTAATAAAGAGTAAGCAGGGTAACCAGAATCACTATCAGGCGAATAAGGCCTCCCCTATTTTTAACGAACTGTTCAACATCGTTAAAAAGACCTTTGGCATTTCTGGCTTATTGAAAGCGGCGATAGTTCCTTTGGCCGCTCAGCTAGAGCAGGCTTTTATTTATGGCTCGGTTGCCAAGGGCGAAGAACATGCTGGCACAACCCCGTATTAATTTATTAACGACGCCGGAGGAAAAATGAAAGAACTGGATAACTTAGTAAAAGTTAATCAATTAAAACTAGAACCCGCTGATGCGAAAGAATTTTTAGGCATGTTACGCGCTGGCGATACTAAGTTAAAAGACTCGCTGATTGATGGCTTAAGTGAAGATAGCCAATTTTCCTTGACGTACGGTGCGGCTCACGCTTTTTCGTTGGCGGCATTGCGCTGGCATGGTTATCGTTCTGAAAGTCGCTATTTAGTTTTTCAGTGCTTACAGCACACATTAACGCTGAAAAATAGGATTCTCGTCAGTTATATATATAGGCAACTTTCAAAGTTGACGCATTTCCTCTAAAAATAAATAGTACACCTAATAAAAATAAAATAAATTTTTAACACTACTCAGCCTTTAGCATTAACCCTATCACCTCTCCATAAATAAAATAATAATTTACTCTTTACACTCTCTATATAGAATACTGACATTCATAAGAAATTTCTCTTTAACAAGAATTCTTTATACAAAAAAGGAACTAGATTCTATTTTTTCGTCATTTACAAAACACTTACTCCAGCCTTAAATACTTGAGGTACGATAGTATTAAGTTCAAAAGAAAACACTTCATTTATAGTTTATCTATGATTTACTTGCCGCGATAAATCAGCATACATACTGAACAACAATAAAAATTAATAACTCAATCTAAAAACGAATGGATGCAAGTATGAAAATAATTCGACCGATAAATTTCAACCTAAGCTAAGTAATACTCTACTTAGTCAACCTTCCATTAAATAACATTTTTAATATGTAATTCTTCAGGTTTACCTGTTGGATTATCATTATCTGTAATTCATCGTGTTTGAGATTTTTATGAAAAATAATAAAACAAAAATAAGCGCCTGTTTCAAAAAAATAAAACACGTATCTGTTCCCCAGCTATTAGAAATGCATAAGGTATTTGTGCAGTATTATCATAATGCCGACTTGCATAACTTTGTCATTGACATGGGCAAGAAGACAGGAGTCATTCTCTTACAAGATAAAAACAGTGAGAAAATAGTCGGCTTTAGTACCTGGACAGAATTAGACATCATGAGAAATGGTGAAAAATCCATTGGTATTTTCAGTGGTGATACCGTAGTAGAAAAAGAGTTTTGGGGGAATAAAGAATTACAGAAGACATTTGTTAAGCAGTTATTAAAAACAAAAATTAAAAACCCAAAAACCTCTGTATTTTGGTTATTGATTTCGAAAGGCTATAAAACCTACTTACTACTTACCAACAATTTCCCTAAACACTATCCCAGCCATGAAAAAAACAATATCAAACTAGAATCAATTGTCGACGAATACTGCCAACAACTTTATCCCAGCGCTTACAACAAAGAACGGCGCTTATTAAATTTTGGTAATGATTATCAGTATTTAAAAGATGATGTCGCAGAAATAACGACAGAGATGACCGAAGAGAACTTAGAGATACGTCACTTCACCAAACTCAACCCCTCTTGGCAGCAAGGAACAGAGCTACCTTGTGTTGGCGAAGTTTCCGTTCATATGATGTGGAATTTCATGCGCAAGAATATGTTGTCGTCTAAAAAGAAAAAGAAAGTTCTTATTCTGGAGCCATCATAATGATATTTTTTCGCACCTTACTTAGCCGAACTCTTCATCAAGCATCTTACTTTTTATCAAAACGAGGTGAAAACCAATTTTTGCTTGCTAGTAAGGATGTAGAAAATTCACAAAAATACGTATTAAAGAATATATTAAAAAATATTAACAATAGTGAGAATGCTACCAAACATAAGCTTTCCGCTTATAGCAGTTTGAAATACTTCCAAGAACAAGTGCCCATAACAGATTATGAATACTGGTCTGAAACGATAAAGCAGCAACAAGAAGAGGAAATAAACTTACTGGCTAATACTGAATGTCAGCGCTATCAGCCTACCAGCGGATCAACTGCAAAAATCAAGTGGATTCCTTACACAAAACCGTTCTTGGAAGAACTGGATAATGCCATCGCTCCCTGGTTAGCCGACATGTATCGTAATTATCCCAAAATAAAAGATGGCAAGCACTACTGGTCTCTTTCTTGGGTACCTAATAACTTGCGTAATAAATTAACCGCTAGTATCAATAACGACCTGCAGCTACTCCCTTGGTGGAAGCAGTTTTTCATGGCAGGTACTATGGCGGTTCCTGAATCGATTTCTCTGGCCGAATCTTCCGACGAATCATTTTTTGCTACAGCCTGTTATCTGCTTTCATGCTCCGATTTAAGCTTTATATCAGTTTGGAGTCCAACGTTTGCACTGAGCTTATTAGAATTTATTAAGCAGCATCAACAAGAGATTGCCCAAGTTCTCGCATCCGGCGAGTGGCCAAAGGAATATCCAGGCTTAATTAATATAGATACACCTAAGAACATTCAATCTTCTAGACTTTTACTGAAGTGGGACGGCATCATAGATGAAAAATTCACCACAGCAATCTGGCCAAAACTCACATTAATCAGTGCATGGGATACATCATCTTCCAAAATATGGGCTGAAAAATTACAAAAGATATTCCCCCATAGCGAGTTCCAAGGTAAAGGTTTATGGGCAACGGAAGGAGTTACCAGCATTCCCTATGGCAAGCAATTCCCGCTCGCATTGAATAGCCACTTTTATGAATTTGAAGATTTAGACACACAAAAAATTATCTATAGTTGGCAGCTTATTGAAGGTATGTGCGTGCGCCCTATTATCAGCTCTGCCAATGGTTTATTGCGTTACGCCATGAAAGACCAATTAAAAGTAACTGGATTTATTAATAGCTGCCCTTGTTTTGAATTCATCGGCCGTATCGAAGGCACCGATATGGTAGGGGAAAAACTTTCACCAGAAACCGCTGTGCAGTTATTAAATGCGTTTAATCTTGAACAAGATATAACCCCAATCACACTGATCGCTATGCCTGCCAACAAACAGCACGATAAGCCTTGCTATTTATTGCTCTGTGAAAATGACAACTCTCTTGTAGATAAAGATTTAGCGAAAAGAAGCGCTGAGCTTTCAGAGCAATTGGAAAGCACACTCTCGCAGCATTTTCATTATCAACTAGCTCGTGAACTTGGTCAGCTTGGCAGCGCACGCGTTAGCATTCAACAAGATGCACTTGCACTCTACGCTAACCATAAAGTCGAACAGGGAATGGTAAAAGGTAACATCAAGGTAGAACCTTTAATTTTATGGCAAAACCAAGATTTTTTAATAATACAAAAAGCACGCCGATCTAAAGAGAAAAATATTAAAACAGCGGGGCCAAAGGCAGGTGAATTAGTATGAGCCAACGCTACACTATTCGCTTAGCTCAAGCAGAAGATTCCGCTGCTTTATTGCAATTAATCAATGATACTCCACAAGAAGGCAGCATAAGCTTAAATTTTGAACGCCAACCTAATTTCTTTCACGCCACAGGCATTACAACCAGTGACCCAGAAGTCTGGTTAATGGAAGACCTTAAGCATAGCCGCTTAGTCGCTTCTTTTAGCATTGGTAAACGTAAAGTCTACGTTAACGGTAAGCAACGCTTAACACGGTACGGCAATGATCTAAGAATTCATCAAGATTATAAAGGTGGGAGAACCTTATTTCGTTTATTCAAGAAGTATAAAGAATTGATGCAAGAAGAATGGATGCAAACTGTGATTCTTGATGAGAATAAAGCCTCAATCGATACAGTGGGTAGCGGACGTTTATCATTGCCAATCTATCACTCAGCAGGCCAGTTCATTACCCATATGGTTGCACTAAATAAATCATATACTTCCTCAGACAAGCACGTCAGACGTGCTAGTTTAGAGGATATTAACGAGATGCAAAACTTCTTTGACCAGTATGCAAAACAGAAAGAATTCTATCCTTGTTATGATTTCAAAAAGATTGGTAGTGATGATATTTATTATCGAAACCTAAATATCAGTGATTATTTTTTATATTATAACCAGCAAGAGTTAGTCGGTGTTGTCGGCAGTTGGAATCAAAAAGAATTTAAGCAAACACGATTTTTATCCTATCACGGCAGTATGAAGTGGTTGCGTCATATTAATAACATAAGCAGTAAAATACTCGGTGGCTTAAGCTTGCCAGCCCCGGGGACACTAGCCAACTACATTAACTTGCATTCAATATTAATCAAAGACAATCAGCCAGAGATACTTCGCGATATGTTATTAAACATACTCTCCGAATATAGCAACTCTACTTATGATGCCTTGATCATCGGCTTTGATAAACGCGACCCACTGCACAAAGCATTACAAGGCTTCAAAAGCCATACCTTAACCAGCAACCACTACCTTGCCAGTTATGGTGAAATACCTGACGTCCTCAAGAAACAAGTTGATCAAGATACCACCACACTATTCCATTTAGAACCTTCACGTTTATAAGGAGAGAAGCATGAAAACCTCTAAAGTATCTAAGCCCGCTAAAGACTACATCGCAATGTGGTTTGATGTCAGAAAAGAATTAGGTATCAGTGACGCTATGAATATTGGCCCAATGAATAAGGCTAATGGTAATACCCAGTGGCATACCTTTTCACACAGTAAGATGGATGGAATCGGTGGTATCGCAACGATCTTAAGAGAGCAAGGCTATCCATGTCAGAGACTCCCCCAAAGTGGTGAAAAATCAGAACCAAGCGCCTGGAAGCTTTATAAACTAAGTAAATCAGAAAGAAAGAAAAAGAAATCTAATAATACCTACACTCCCTATAAAAGTATTCGCTGGAAGAATAACTTCTCTTGCGGCAATGATAATACCGCCGAGATTGTCAATGCCTACTTCGATAATGAAAGTACGCTACAGATCAAAAAAAATGCGAAGAAAAACCGCGTTGCCTTTAGCACTTTTTTGATGTGGGCACTCAATAAAGCGATAGCAGACAATCTAATCGAAGGTAACCAAAACTATTATTGGTTTTACCCCGTTAATTTGCGTGGTGCGATCTCCTTGGGTAGCGATACCAGAAATTACTCCTCTGGTATTAACATCTGCCTAAACAACTACATAACCCCTAAGCAGTTACAGCAAGAAATAAAAGATAAAATTAAGTTGAAAGAACACTGGAGTACCTGGAAGCTTGCGCACATTGGCAAGCTGGTCGGAAAGCCAGGTATTCGCTATATCTATAACAGTATAAGTAAAAAGAATTTTTATGCAGGTTCCTTTAGCTACTTAGGTGCTTGGCCACTACAAGGGGAGAAAAACCCTACTGAAAATAAAAGTGAAGTATGGGTTAGCTGTGGTATTGGTACTAAAAACTACCCCGTTTCGACGGGCATTATGGAATGGCATGGACAACTCACTCTAGGGTTAAAACTCCACCCAATGATCTGTCAAGACGTTGCACTAACCCAGAAGTGTTTGTCTGACTGGAAATATAATTTACTCGAAGATAAAAATCATAATGAATTCATTTAGTTTCAACATTAAGCTCATCGCATTGCTATGTATTAGTGCGGGTGCTATTTACCTGTTAACCAATAACAAGCCTATTCCAGAAAAGTCTGAAATCAAGGTCAGCATTCCTGTTGTGCCCTACACAGTAGCAAGATCAGCAGAGGTTTCTATTCCGATCTTTAGTCGCGGCAAAGTATCCCCTGCTCAAACTCGCCACATTACCAGCGAAGTGCCAGGACTCGTGACACTTGTTAGCGATCAATTAATTAATGGCGGTTTAATTCAGCAAGATGAGCTGCTCATACAGCTCGACCAACAGCCCTTCATTCTGGATATTGCACAAAAACAGTCAACTCTCGATCAAGCTAAATTACATTTTTACGAAACCAAAGCCAAGGCACGTGTCGCTAAAAAAGGTGCGGGTAGTAACGCCTCAGATTACGCGCTATTCGTTCCACAATTACGCTACGCCAATAGCCAAGTAGACGCGGCCAGTGCAGCGTTAAACTATGCGAAAAATCAGCTAGAAAAAACATCTATTAAGGCGCCGATTACGGGCAAAGTAATTATGGCAAAAATTCATCCTGGGGAATATTTACAGACAACCCAAGAGCTGGCAAAAATTTACGGCACAGAAACCGTAGAAGTAAGGCTCCCCTTAAATGATCAGCAAATTTCGTTATTAGCCTTAGAAGAAAATTTAGAAAATGTAAATAAAGACATCCGTCCAACTGTACTTATTCAAAATTTTCAAGATAACAGCATCACATGGTACGGAACAATCACCCGTACAGAGGGAGAGCGAGATAAAAACCAACTACTTTATGTCATCGCTAGCGTAAATAATAATGACAATAGTAATACAGCCACTAAACCCTTATTACCCGGCTCGTTTATCCAAGCGACTATTACGGGTCATCGTCAAAAAGACTTACACATTCTACCCAGAGAGAGTTTACAAGCTGAGGACAAGCTATGGGCCATCAGCACAGAAGATCGCTTATCACGCCGCGCCGTTGAGGTTATTTACCGGGGAAAAGAGCACATCTACATCACGTCTGGCATAAAGCTAGGCGAGCGTATTGTCACAGGTTCATTTAGCAATCTGGTGGATGGATTATTAGTCGAGCCCAAGCCGCGCCATCGTACGAATAAAGATAATGAGCTTGAGTCTCCTGCTATCGTCGAGGCCCTATAATGCGTTATTCCATTCAATGGTTCATAAACAACCCCGTCGCCGCTAACCTGTTTATGTTTTCTATTTTTATCTTAGGGCTCATCTCTATTCCTGATACCCGTATGGAGCTTATTCCAAACGTATCGTTAGAAAGAATAGGAATTCAAACGGCATTGCCCGGCGCAACAGTTGAAACCGTAGAGGCGACTGTTTGCAAACCTATCGAACAACGTATTTATGATATTCCTGGAACTCTCGACCTGACCTCGACCGCGTACGAGGGCCTATGCTCGATCACCCTTGATGTGGCCGATGGTTTTATTACCAAAAACATTCTCGATGAGGTAAAAAATAAAATTCAAAGTACAGACATTTTACCAAAAGATGCCAGCCTTCCTGATATTAAAGAACTGAATGTTAGAAACCGTGTTGCTAAATTAATTCTCAGTGGCGACTCAAACTATCCTGACCTCGCCAAAATAATGAGGAAAATACGCGCAGACCTACTTGAGTTTGACAACATCAGCATTATCGATCTTGAAGATATCAAACATTCTAAAATTGAAATCAGTGTTCCTTCCCATAACCTAGAAAAATACGACATCACATTTTCTCAGATTAATAATCTGATTAAGCAGCAATCAGGGCAATTACCCGGCGGTCTATTAAAAACCCAAGAAGGTAATGTATTAATTACCTCAGATGAACAAATAGACAGCAGCGAAGGTTTTAGCAACATTGTTATTTTAGCCAATAGTAACGGTGCAGAAATAACCTTAAGCGATATTGCGACCATTCGTGATAATCGCTACAGCCATGAAAACCAAGCCAGTTTTGATAATAAGCCTGCGGTATCCATCGATATCTATCGCATTGCTGATCAAAACATTATGGACATCGCAAAAAGCCTCAATACCTACATTGCTAATGCTCAAATACCCGACAATATGCAGCTGCATATTTGGCAAGATGACTCCAAGCACTTTAAAAGTCGCATCGATCTATTATTGGATAATGCGTTTACGGGTCTACTATTACTTTTTGTCGTTTTATTATTATTTTTAAATGCTCGCCTGTCTTTCTGGGTAAGTCTAGGTATTCCTATTTCGTTTTTTGGCAGTTTATTTTTAATGCCATTTTTTGATGTCTCTATTAATATTATCTCTCTGTTTGCTTTTATTTTAGTACTGGGCATCGTAGTCGATGATGCAGTAGTAATCGGTGAGTCGGTTCACCAGCAGAACCAGCTTGGAAATTATGGCCGCACTGGGGCACTAGAAGGTACCTATCAAGTATACAAGCCTATATTTTTTGCCATCGCGACCAGTATAGTAGCGTTTTTACCGTTATTGTTTTTACCGGGACCTGAAGGTAAATTGATGCAGGCCATTCCTATTGTCGTGATCTTAACTCTGATATTTTCGCTATTAGAATCAATCTACATATTGCCCGCTCACCTATCGGGTAATAAGCCTGATGCCAATAATAAACCTAATATTTTAACAAAGTTTCAAAACGCTTTTAGTCATAGCCTCGATGCTTTTATTGATAAAGTTTATCAACCGTTATTAATTAAATCTCTGCATAATAAAGGCCTGGTTATTATTAGTTTTAGCCTGCTATTCATTATTTTTATGGTTGTCGTTTCTACTGGCTGGATGCGAGTTGCTTTATTTTCGGCCATTGAAGCTGATGTTATTATTGCTAATGTAGTCTTTCCTGAAGGATCACCACGGTATAAAACAGAGGCGGCTATAAAGAAACTGGTGATCGCGGCCAATCAATTAAAAGCAGAAACGATGCAGACGAATAGCCCTTCGATTTTGCATGTGTATTCGGTCATTGGGCCTAAGAATAAAATTTCTAATCAAGACCTTGATAAAAATCTCGACCATAATGCACAAATTACTCTGGAGCTTTCTACCAGTAACGACCGCCCATTCAGCGGCCAAGAACTTATTCAGCGCTGGCGTGAGCTGACGGGTACAATAGCGGATATTGAAGATCTAAAATTTAGCGCCAGTTTAAATCCTGCCCAACCGGACATTAATATTGAATTCTCGGGTCATGACCTAATTCAATTAACTAGCGCGGCCAATCAATTAAAAGAAATCCTAGCGGAATATGATGGCAGTTATGATATCCGCGATTCTATTAGCACCGCTAAACAGCAGGCGAATATTAATCTAAAAGACAACGCGATCGCTTTAGACTTATCTTTAGAGCAAGTATTATCGCAAGTTCATCGCGCTTACCAAGGCAGTGATGTACAGAATATTCAAACGCAAGATGATGAAATTAATGTCTGGCTAGGCTTACCAGAAAGTGAACGTTCTTCGATGTGGTATTTAGAAAACTTGCCCATTAAGTTAGCCAATGGTCAATATATTAGTCTGTCGTCTATCGCCAACATAGAGTATCAACCCGCACGTAATCATATTAAACGCTACGAGCAGCAGCGCGTCGTTTCTGTCAGTGCGTATATTGATAGTCAGAAAAACTCTATTTCGCAAATCAAAAAAGAATTGCAAGAATTTAAACTGAACACAATCATTAAAAATAATCCAGGTATTCGCTGGAATACGGCGGGGCAGCAAAAAAGTATCGCGTCATTTATAAAAATATTAACCAAGGGTTATCTCATCGCGATTTTAGTGATGTATCTGATGATGGCAATTCTTTTTTCTTCTTATAGCCAACCGCTATTGGTACTGTTTGCTATCCCTTTTGGATTACTCGGATCATTGGTCGGTCACTTATTCTTAAATCTAGAATTAACCCTTTGGTCTTTTGTTGGAATGGTCGCGGTGAGCGGTGTTGTGGTTAACGACAACCTCGTATTAATGAATTATATCAACCAACAAAGAGAACGAGGCCAAGCTGTTTTTATTGCGGTATGCGATGCAGGTAAAAAACGTTTTCGTCCTATTTTACTCACTTCGTTAACAACCTTTGTAGGGTTAACGCCTTTAATTTTAGAAACCAGCATTCAAGCTCAATTTTTAATTCCGATGGCCGTTTCTCTCGCCTTTGGGGTTTTATTTGCGACCTTTATTAGCTTGCTGTTAGTACCAGCCAGCTATTTATTACTCGACCAATGGTTAACCAGTTCATCCAATAGTCTGGATAAACTGCGCCGTAAAAAAAGTACGACTGATTTGGTTGAGCAAGCCTATCAGCAAGGTTTTCAACAAGGCAGTAATAGCAAACAAAAGAAACAAAGCCCTTACCGAGACGATGTTCTTGATTCAAGCTGGGAAGCTGGCTGGCAAGACGCTAAAAATAATAACGAAGGATTCTTATCATGACCTATGAACGCCCGCTCTCTACCATCGAACGTTATTATGTTAGCTGCGACAGCATCAAAGATGGGAAACACATCACCCCCTGCATGAATCAAATGGTGGTCGAAGGCAATGCCGATATTGATGTTGAAGCATTTCGTCGAGCAACGACAAAAGCTTCTTATCAGAATCCTGGTAGCCGCGTAAAATTGAAAGGACACTTAGGGCTGAGCCGCTGGGTCGATAGCGAACACAGCACTCGGTTACGCGTGATAGAGAATGATTGGGATGGGTTAAGTAATAAAGGGGCTACGTTTCTGCAAGACCCTCTCCCCGTTCGCTCAGGGCCTACGAGTGAAGTTCTAATTGTTATAAACAAAGCGCTGAATAAATCTTTCGTATTATTTCGCAGTCACCATGGCGCAATGGATGGTCGTGGTACCTTACATTTCGCTCATGATGTATTTCGTTGCTTAAGAGGCGAAAAGGCGATGGGTGAAAATAGTAACATCACCGATATGCAGCTCGCACAGTCTATTAATCATCATGCTAAAGCTTCGAGTCTAGGCCTTGATGTTTCAGCACCCACAGGCCAACCAGTAAGAATGAGTGATAGTGAAAAGCAACAGACTTCTCGGTGGCTTCGTCGTTCATTATTGGGGAAACACAAAGGTATATTAGCAAAAGTCGCTTTAGAAACCGCTCGCTTTACCCGTTTAAAAGGCGAAGATAACGTGCGTTTTCAAATTCCCGTGGATATGCGTCCTCATCAAGATGGACTTAATTCAACCGCCAATTTAACCGGTGGCATCGTCGTAGATGTACATAGTGATACTGACGCTGAACAATGGAACCACAATATTAAGTTGCAGCTTGCGGATAAGAAGGAAGCTGAAATTCCACGTTTTTTTCGATTCTTTCCTTTTCACTTACTTAATTGGGTGCCGAGGAAAACAATTCATAACAGCAACAGCCGCTTAGTAAAAAAACGTCGATCACAAGGAAAATTCCGCACTACAGGTATTATTTCAAATTTGGGCTTGCTCAAGATAGAACAATTTAGCGGCAAAGGTTTTAAAGCCAGTAAGTGCTATTTTATTCCTCCTGAGTTTGATACCACGGCGTTATTTATCACCCTTGCAGGTCACCCTGAAGGAATAGAAATTCTTATGCGCGCACCAACCGAACTAGACGGTGGCCGAATAGAAGAGTTATTAGATTTTGTGATCCATAATATAGAGCATGCCGCGGTGAACCCGACGCAGAATGTAATGTCGGTATAGTCGACAATGCGATTGATAACTGTGAAACTGACGGAGCCTTAAATAATCAATAACGCACACTTTATGCTAAACATAGAGTAGAAAGAAAAAGGAAATATTATGTTAAATAAAAGCTATCCCTATTATTTGGCAAACGAAGCCATTTTCGCAAATGAAGATTTAGAAGTCACCGATAAATATACTGGTGAAGTTGCAACTCGAGTTGCCCTTGCCGATGAAGCGGCGATTGATAAAGCCATAGCCGCTGCTAAGACAAGCCAAGAGGCCATGCGTAAGATGGCCCCTTACGAACGCCAAGAAATTCTTAATCACTGCGTTAAACGCTTTACCGAGCGCGCAGAAGAAATGGCATTAGCCTTATGCGTAGAGGCGGGGAAGCCGATAAAAGATGCTCGTGGTGAAGTAACACGATTGATTGATACCTTCCGCATTGCCGCAGAAGAATCCGTTCGTATGAGCGGAGAGATTATGAATCTAGAAGTCACTCCTCGCGCCCGTGGTTATACCGGCATGTATAAGCGTGTACCGATTGGCCCTTGCTCTTTTATTTCGCCGTTTAATTTCCCGTTAAATTTGGCCGCGCATAAAATTGCACCCGCTCTCGCAGTTGGCTGCCCTTTTGTTTTAAAACCTGCCAGTCGTACGCCCATTGGCGCATTAATTATTGGCGAAGTATTAGCAGAAACCAACTTACCTAAAGGCGCATTCTCTATCTTGCCTTGCTCTCGCCATGGCGCAGATTTATTCACAGTAGATGATCGCTTCAAGTTATTAAGTTTTACTGGCTCACCGGATGTTGGCTGGGATTTAAAAGCTCGCGCCGGTAAAAAGCCCGTCATTTTAGAACTGGGTGGCAATGCGGCCTGTATCGTTGATGACGATACCGATAAAGAAGCTGGCGGCTTAGACGATGCGATAGAACGTATTATATTCGGCGCTTTCTATCAGTCTGGTCAAAGCTGCATTGGGGTTCAGCGCATTCTTGTGCATGAATCTTTATATGCTGAGTTCAAACAAAAATTTATCGCCAAAGTCGCACTATTAAAAATGGGCGATCCGAAAAACGAAGATACTTTTGTTGGCCCAATGATCTCACTATCTGAAGCAAATCGCTTAAAAGGCTGGATTGATGAAGCGGTAGAACTCGGTGGCGATTTATTAGTCGGCGGCAAACAAGATGGCGCTATGCTAGAAGCGACCGTTTTAGAAAATGTTCCTGCCCATGCTCAATTAAATACCGAAGAAGCCTTCGGCCCTGCGGCTATTTTAAGTTCGTTTTCTAATTTTTATGACGCGCTGAAAGAAGTGAATAACAGTAAGTTTGGTTTACAAGCCGGCATATTTACTCGCGACCTTTATAAAATGAATAAAGCCTGGGATGAACTCGAAGTCGGTGGGGTTGTGATTGGCGATGTTCCTAGCTGGCGGGTCGATAACATGCCCTATGGCGGCGTAAAAGATTCAGGCGTCGGCCGTGAAGGCATTCGTTTTGCGATGGAAGATATGACCGAAATTCGTTTATTGGTTATACGAGATAAAAATCGTTAATTCATGCTCTCGCATTTATTAATTGACCTACGTCAAACATCAGTAGACAACTGGAGCGATAAAAAAAATAGGTTTAAAAAGAAACTTGCTTAATTTGATACAGGTCAACGAACGTCATCAATCGCATGTGACAAATTGTCGCACTAGGTAGATAGTATTTGAGGTGTAATTAATAGTACCTCAGATTAAGGTATCACAGTGAACAAGTCCTACAACCTAACTCCTAGCAAGTCTGTTTTTTTATTCTTGTTATTTGCCTTTTTTTCTACCATCTCTTTTGCTGGCGGCTTAATTATTAGCCCAGTAAAACCCGCCGAGCCTTTTATTGAAGCCGCTTTTCCTGACGCAACGACTATTGGTGTAAAGTCTGAAGTGGTAAAGGAAGGCGACCTTCCTATGTGGACCATCAAAAAAGACGATGACGTAATCGGTTATGCGTTCGAAACTGACGACATTGCTCTTATACCTGCCTATTCAGGCGAGCCTGTTAACAGTCTTGTATCAATGGATACCGCGGGGAAAATTATATCGGTTCATGTGTTAGAACATCACGAACCTATCTTACTCATCGGTATTCCTGAACAAAAACTGCATGATTTTACTGACCAATACGCAGGCTTCATGTCGACCGACCTAGTAAAAATTGGTGGCCAAAAAGCAGGTGGAAGCATTCACATCGATGGCCTATCCGGCGCAACCGTAACCGTGATGGTCGTTAATCTAGGCATTATGCGTTCAGCCAAAGAGGTGGCTAAGCATTTAGGTATCATAGAAGTACTTGAGGAAGATGTTCAGCCTATCGCCAGCATCAAGCAAGACGTTTTTCAGCCTGCTGATTGGACTAAATTAACCGGCGACGGTTCGATACGTCGCTTACTGCTTAAAAATAGCCAAGTTGAAGATTCCTTTACCGGAACCGACGGTGAACTCACTAAACCATTATCTGCAGAAGAAGCCAACGAATCGTTCATCGATCTTTATTATACCCAGTTAAATATCCCCACCATTGGCCGCAACTTAATTGGTGATAGTGAATATGAGTGGCTTCAAAGCCAGTTAAAAGAAGGTGAACATGCCCTAGCTCTAATGGGTAATGGCTTCTCTTTTAAAGGTTCTGGCTATGTACGCGGTGGTATTTTCGATCGCATCCAGATTCACCAAGGGGATAACGTTTTCAGCTTTCGCGATCTTGACCAGTATCGCGTAAATGATATTTATGCCGAAGGTGCACCTCACTTTACAGAGATGTCGATTTTTATCATCCGCGATCATCATTTATTTGATCCCGGTAGCGAGTGGGAAATCGAACTATTAGTGCGTCGTCAAACCGGCCCATTAGACAGTATTTTTAGTAGCTTTAAAACTCAATACCTCCCTATCGAAGCGTATTTATCACGCCCCATTGTGGAAGTAAAAGAAGACTTAACCGACCTGCCTATGTGGCAACAAATTTGGATCGAAAAGCAGCTACCTGTCACCATCTTAATCATCAGTATGATCTTAATTATCATCGTGATTTTTTTACAAGACTGGCTAGTAACCTTTCCTCGCTTCTTACATACCTTCCGCCGCGCGTTCTTAATTTATACCGTGCTATTCGTCGGTTGGTATTCTTTAGGCCAAGTGTCGGTAGTGAACGTATTAACCTTTATGAAAGCCTTAATGTCAGATTTTCATTGGCAGACTTTCTTATTAGATCCGATTATTTTTTGCTTATGGGTCTTCATCGCCGTCACTATTTTATTATGGGGTCGCGGCATATTCTGCGGCTGGTTATGTCCTTTCGGCGCCTTGCAAGAATTGGTCGGTGAGCTAGCGGTTAAATTAAAAATTCCACAGTACGTTGTGCCTTTTGCCATTCACGAACGCTTATGGGCGGTTAAATATTTAATTTTGTTAGCCTTGTTTGGCATGTCGTTAGAGTCATTACAAACCGCCGAGGTTTATGCCGAAGTTGAGCCATTCAAAACTGTTTTCTTATTAAACTTTGATCGTGACTGGCCTTTCATTTTATACGCCAGCGCACTCATCTTAGTCTCTGTATTCAGCCGCAAAGTGTATTGCCGTTATGTTTGCCCACTGGGTGCAGCCATTGCGATTCCATCGGGTGTTCGTTTATTCGATTGGCTAAAACGTCGCAAAGAATGCGGTGAACCCTGCCAGCTTTGCGCGGTTGAATGTGAAATTGGTGCGATCGAGAAAAATGGTGAAATTAATCTACGTGAGTGTCATCACTGCTTAGATTGCCAGGTTACTTATCACAATGAAAATAAGTGCCCGCCCCTTATTCTTAAGCAGAAAAAGCTAAAGCGCCAAAAGCTTAAAGCCACACCTGCCGAGCCGATTAGAATTGTTGAATAACGAACGTTAGTAAACGTAAAAATCACATTAAATTAAAACGAAAAGAAGAAGGGCATATTATGGATAAGACTGATAACCCAACGGAAGTACAAGTTGAAGAGCAAGCGGAAGGACAAACAAAAGAAAGCAAGATGGCTCTTAGCCGTCGTGGTTTCCTAGGTGCTGGCGCAGTAGCCACCGCAGCAGGTGCTATCCCTATGACCGCAGCGATGTTCACTGCGTCTGCTAAAGCACAAGCAAAAGAAGCGGCGAGCTCTCCGGCCGTTCACCCAGGTGAGCTGGATGAATATTATGGTTTCTGGAGTGGCGGCCAATCAGGCGAAGTACGCATCCTTGGTATTCCATCAATGCGTGAGCTAATGCGTATTCCTGTATTCAATGTCGACAGCGCGACTGGTTGGGGCATCACCAATGAATCGAAGCGTATTCGAGGTGATGGCGATCACTTTTTAACAGGTGATTCTCACCATCCTCACATGAGTATGCAAGACGGTCATTATGACGGTAAGTATGTTTTCATAAACGATAAAGCCAACTCTCGTGTTGCCCGTATTCGTTGTGATGTAATGAAAACCGATAAAATAATAACGATCCCAAATGTACAAGCAGTGCATGGTCTTCGTGTACAAAAAGTACCTTATACTAAGTATGTAATTTGTAACGGCGAATTCGAAATTCCATTGAATAACGACGGTAAAGCATCATTAGAAGATGTAAGTACTTACCGCTCTATATTCAGTGTTGTTGATGCAGAAAAAATGGAAGTTGCCTTCCAGGTTGTTGTTGATGGAAACCTAGATAATACTGACGCCGATTATGACGGTAAGTATTTTGCTTCTACCTGTTATAACTCTGAAATGGGTATGACATTGGGTGAAATGGTTTCTTCAGAACGTGATCACGTTGTGGTATTCAACCTAGCACGTTGCGAAGCTGCGGTTAAAGCAGGCAAGTTCAAGAATTATAACGGCAATAATGTGCCTGTATTAGATGGCCGTAAAGGCTCTAAACTCACTCGTTATATTCCTGTACCTAAATCGCCACACGGTATCAACACATCTCCAGGTGGCGAGTACTTCGCGATCAATGGTAAGTTATCACCAACAGTTTCTCTGATTGCGATTGATAAGCTAGATGATTTATTCGCTGACAAGATCAAGCCACGCGAGACAATTGTTGCTGAGCCTGAACTAGGTTTAGGGCCACTGCATACCGCATTTGATAATAAAGGGAATGCGTATACTACCTTGTTCCTAGATAGCCAAATTGCTAAGTGGAATGTGAAAGATGCTGTCGCCGCTTATAAAGGCGAAAAAGTTAACTACATGCGTCAGAAGCTAGACGTTCATTACCAACCAGGTCACAACCATACCACCATGGGTGAAACTCGTGATGCTGATGGTAAATGGTTGGTCGTACTTTGTAAGTTCTCGAAAGATAGATTCTTACCTGTAGGTCCATTGCGTCCTGAAAACGATCAGCTGATTGATATTTCTGGCGACGAAATGAAACTGGTTCATGATGGCCCTGCGTTTGCTGAACCACACGATTGTATTATGGTTCACCGTAGTAAAATTAAAACTAAGAAAATTTGGGATCGTGATGATGCCATGTTTGCTGAAACGGTTGCGATGGCAAAACGTGACGGCGTAACACTAGAATCGGATAATAAAGTGATTCGAGATGGTAACAAGGTGCGTGTTTATATGACCTCTGTTGCACCTATGTATGGTTTGTCTGAATTCAAAGTGACTGAAGGTAATGAAGTCACGGTGGTTGTGACGAACCTAGATACCATTGAAGATGTAACCCACGGTTTCTGCATGACCAATCATGGTGTGCAAATGGAAATTGGACCACAGGCGACGTCTTCTATGACTTTTATAGCGAATAAGCCTGGAGTGCAGTGGTATTACTGCAACTGGTTCTGTCATGCACTGCACATGGAAATGCGCGGGCGTATGTTAGTAAAAGCTAAATAAGCATTGAAAAATGATACTTGAGAGAAGGCTACATGACCCATCTCAAGTATCTATTATTTAGCCTTAATAAAAGCCTAGTTTCTAATATGACTGGGCTTTTTTTATGGTAGTTTAGAACATACCTTACTACTTAAATTTAAACGCTTGAATGCTTAAGTGAGAATGTTGTTGAAGTCACTCAAGACACTATTATTCTTTATCAGTTTCCTAGTGCTTATCCCAAGCGCGAATGCCAAAGTTTGGCAGGTTACTGCACAAGATTCATTACAAAATATTCTTAATGAAACCCAAGCTGGCGATCAGGTAAAACTGCTGCCTGGAAAATATCTTGGCAACTTCATTATCAATCAAAGTATTGAGTTATCGGGTACAGACGCTACGTTGGATGCCCAAGGCAAAGGCCACGGTTTATTGATCAATGCTGAGAATGTAACCATCGATTCTTTGCGTATTATTAATTGGGGCGATAATCTTACCGACCAAAATGCTGCTATTTATTCTGATAAAAATTCCAACGGTATTATTATTAAAAACTGTCACCTTGAAGGTGATACTTTTGGTATTTGGCTGCAAGGCGGTGAACATAATCAAATATTAAATAATACCATTATTGGCAATGACCAAATGCGGTCGGCCGACCGTGGTAATGGCATTCAAATTTCCAATATGAAACATACTGAAGTCCGCGGCAATGACATTAGCAAAACTCGCGATGGTCTCTATGTTATCTCCAGTACTAACAATGTTCTCGCTCAAAATACCGTCCATGATTTACGCTATGGTATTCACTACATGTACTCTTACTATAATAAAATATTAAATAACTACGCTTATAATACCCGTGCGGGTTACGCCATGATGAACTCACGCTATTTAGAAATTCGCGGCAACGTGACTGAAAATAGCCACGATTATGGATTTCTGATTAATTTCATTATTCATTCTAACTTTGAAGATAATGTCATAAAAAATGTATGGACCCCAGCCGATAAAAAAGTCCTCGGTCGTGACGGTAAAGGCTTATTTATTTACAACTCTGGCTACAGCACACTTCGCAACAATCACATTGAACATGCAGAGATTGGCATTCACCTCACGGCAGGGTCTGAAGGTATTAAAATTTCCGGTAATACTTTTATCGATAATCAAGTACAAGTGAAATACGTGTCCAACAAGTTACAAGAATGGAGCCAAGAAATTAATGGTGTACACGAAGGTAACTACTGGAGTAATTACCAAGGCTGGGATATGGACGGCGATGGCAAAGGCGATGTACCGTTTGAGCCTAATGATGGCATCGATAAATTATTTTGGAAATACCCAGAAGCAAAATTTTTAATGGATAGTCCGGCGGTTTTATTATTGCGCTGGGTTCAACAACAATTTCCTGTATTAAAATCGCCTGGGGTAAAAGATTCTTACCCTCTAATGAAGCCGAATCTCATTAAGTCGAACACAATCAAGTCTGACCTAGTTAACTCTAAAGAATTAAGGCAGTCCGTTAGTTATGAATGATATCGCTGTAGAATTAAAAGGCGTCTGCAAATACTACCCTAATATTAATGCACTCCACCCATTAAGTATGTCGGTTAAAGCAGGTGAAGTACTGGGTTTATTTGGCCATAACGGCGCGGGTAAAAGCACGCTAATGAAATTAATTTTGGGTGTTCTCAAACCCAGTGGTGGTGAAATACTCGCGCTCGGTCATTGCCCACGCAGCAACAAATCACACGACTACCGTACTCTTTTTGGTTATTTACCCGAAAATGTCAGCTTTTATGAACAACTTACCGGTCGTGAAGTACTGCATTATTTAGCCAAGCTAAAAGGTCATGGTAAAGCCCAAGCAGATAGACTCTTAGAAGAAGTTAATTTAGCACCCGCAGCCGATCGTGCAGTTAAAACCTATTCTAAAGGGATGCGTCAGCGTTTAGGATTAGCCCAAGCATTCTTAGGCGAACCTAAATTATTAATTTTAGACGAACCGACCGTTGGCTTAGATCCTGTTGCGACGCAAGATTTTTATCTAACCGTCGATCGTTTAAAGTCTGGCGGCTGTGCTGTGATTTTATGTTCCCACGTTTTACCAGGGGTCGAAAGCCACATTGATCGCGCAATGATTTTGAGCAAGGGCCGTAAGCTTGCTTTGGGGCATTTGGCTGAATTACGCGAGGCTGCAAACTTACCGATTGAGGTTTCTGTTGCAGGTTTGTCTCGGCTAGCCATTGAAGAAAAAACGAACGGTATCATCACTGAATCAGATTGGTTGCAAAGCTCAACTGAAAATTCCTCCTCCTTGGCTAACAGTGCGATGTATCATCGCTTTAATACCTCGGCAGATAATAAACTCGATATTTTAAGAAACTTATCCACAGATAGTGATTTACAAGATTTGCACATTAAGCTGCCCTCCCTAGAAGACCTGTATCGTTATTACTTGTCTGATTTTAATAAGACAGCGGTTTAATCGAGACCTCAGGAATACATCTGACATGAATAAAATATTAATCGTTGCACAAAAAGAATTTCGTGATGGACTGCGTAACCGTTGGACTGGCGCCATTACCGTTATTTTTATTTTGATGTCGTTAGGACTTGCCTATTTTGGTTCAGCAACCGCAGGGGTATTAGGATTTTCATCGTTAGAGTCAACGCTGGTCAGTCTTGCTAGCCTGTGCGTGATGCTGGTTCCTTTGATTGCCTTGATGCTGGCTTATAATTCATTTGTCGGTGAATTGGAACAAGGCACGCTACTACTACTGATGACCTACCCGCTAAGCAGTGCACAACTGCTGCTAGGTAAATTTACCGGCCAAGCTGCGATCATCACCCTCGCCTCAGTTTTAGGCTTTGGTTTACCTGCCATCATTATTTGTTTGGTGAGTGATGTTGATGTTGCCAGTGTCTTAATCGCCTTTAGTCAGTTTATTGTGCTCGCCAGCTTGTTGGGCTGGGTCTTTATTGCCTTAGCGTACATTATTAGTATTTCGGTAACAGAAAAATCGAAAGCCGCTGGCCTTGCACTCATTGTTTGGTTTTTATTCGTGCTGGTATTTGATCTAGTATTAATGGCTATTCTGGTTGCCAGCGAAGGTAATATTAACCAAACCCTAGTGCCCTTTTTATTATGGGTAAACCCGACTGATGTTTTCCGTATTTTGGTTTATACCATCATTGGTGCTGAGAATTATTCTGGGGTATTACAAATTGCTGAACATGGCGCCGATGGCACGGCTTACCTTTTTGCAGTTATGCTGCTTTGGGTCGCGTTGCCGTTGGCGTTTTCTTGGTGGATATTTAATAAAAAAGAGCTATCAGAATGATGAATTTTATTACTAAAGCTATCTCAAATACCCTTTCGAAAACAATCTTGAAAGCGGCCTCTAAAGCAATCACTCTCGCGGGGTTATTCTCTCTAGCGCTGCTCTCTGGCTGTAGCCAAGAGAAGGTAGAAGCGATCGCCGCCCCTGAGCCAGTCATTATCCAAAATGGTGAAGAGTGCGATTTATGCGGCATGTATATTAACCGCTTCCCAGGTCCGAAGGGTCAAGTATTTGAGCGAGGAGGCGTTACGGCTAAACGTTTTTGTTCTACCCGTGATATGTTTGCTTATGCCTTGCAACCTGAGCATCAACATAGAATTGAACATATTTTTGTCCACGACGTTGCAACAGCCCCCTGGGATGAACAAGAGAAAGCTCAATACATTGATGCTAAAACAGCGTTCTTTGTTTCAGGCCATGATCTTAAAGGAGCGATGGGACCAGCCTTAGCGTCATTTTCAACGCAAGCCGATGCCGATCAATTTATTGAGCTGCATGGTGGGGAAGTTCTGAAATTCTCTGATATCGACATTGATACTTTAAGCATGATGAGTCATCAGGAAATGCACCATTAAAAATCAGATGCTAATTGAGTCCGTACTTTTCTAATAGTTTTTCCATCTCCCCGGTTTTTTTTAAATGATTTAGCATTGTATTCATTTCATGAACACTGGGTGAAATGCCGGGCCGAAGTAAAACCGTGTGATTATATTTTTGAGCGAGTTTTTCTGATATTAATAAACGTGGACTTACATTAGGATAATCTAATAAAAAACGCTTTAAGTAGGCGTTGGTCACGACTGCGATATCACCTCGACCGTTTAGTAATAATTTTATATTACGATCATTATCAGGGGTCAGGAGCATATTAAAGTTTTCAACTAGATATTCTTCTTCATAGTTATAATTTGCGAAACTATAATGAAACCCTGAGATTCCGATCATCCTTTTATGGGTCAAATCGGTGAAATATGATTGATTACGTTCAGGCTTTTTTAGCGCAATATAGACTTCACCCCCTTCTTGATAAACCTTAGAAACATCAACATTTATATCTTGCCAGCCCCATGATTTACTTTCATAAAAAATCACATCGTAGTGACTGTCTTTAAAAGACTGGTAACGGCGCTTAGGAGGAATAAGAAAAGTATCGAAATAGTATTTTTTCTGCGATTTGTTTAAAGCCGCAACTAAATCGAGGGTCATCCCAACCTCCCCCTGAGACCCTTTCAGCTCGACAAAAGGCGCAAAAGGATACATGCCAACCGTCACGTGAATGGGCTCCACAGCCAAAGTGACTGTAGAAGTGAATAATAAAAGGAGTAGAAAATTTAATCGCATAGTCATCAGTATAGCCAGTGGCTTACAGAAAACCAGAAGCACGATTAAACTCTATTCATCTCATTATATACAGCCCTTCTATACCGTAATTTAGCTCTAGTTTTTCAGCACAACTCGATAGCGCGGGCTGCCTTTTTCTAGGCGTTCAATGGCGGCATTCACATTAGTCATATCAAATACTTCCACTTCGGGCTCTATTTTGTGACGAGCCGCAAACTCTAGCATTTGAGCGATAACCGCAGGGCTACCGACAGGTGAGCTCGAAATAGAACGCTGAGCCCCCATTAAGGCAAATACACTGACTTCGACGGGCTCTAAAATAGCGCCTAGAAAATGCAGACGTCCTTTAGGTTTTAATGTTTGTACATAGCTAGCCCAATCCAACTTAACATTAACCGTTGATAAAATTAGATCAAAGGAGTTTGCCGCGTTCGTCAATTCTTCACTATCGCGAGAATTTAACGTTTTGTGCGCGCCTAATTCTAGAGCTTCTGTGCGCTTCGCTTCAGTAGAAGTGAATGCCGTGACTTCACAGCCCCAAGCATTCAAAAACTTAAGTGCCATGTGCCCAAGACCACCAATGCCAATGACCGCAACTTTTGCTGTGGGTTTTAAATCAAACTGCACCATTGGGTTGTAAACGGTAACACCACCACAAAAAAGTGGCCCTGCTTTTTCGCTGCTTAAAGCCTCTGGCAATGCAACCACACTGGTTGCTTGCGCACGCACTTTATCGGCAAAGCCGCCATGACGGCCAATTAAGGTACCCTGCGCACTGCTGCACAAGTTATGGTCACCTTCAAGACAAGTATTACAGTCGTTGCAGTAGCTTGAATGCCAGCCTAAGCCAACGCGATCGCCAATATTAAATTTACTCACATGCTTGCCTAAAGCACTGATGGTTCCCGCCACTTCATGACCAGGCACAAAAGGATATTTTGTGATGCCCCATTCATTATTCAACATGCTTAAATCACTGTGGCAAATACCGCAATAATCGACGGCAATTTCTACATCATGATCAGCCAAAGGGCCAGGATCATATTCGTAGGCTTTTAGTTCACCACCGGCTTCGAACGCTGCATAGGCTTTAATCATGATAAGTTTCCTAAAATAAGTTGATTCACTTAATGTTATTCACTAAAAATGAATAATAGTAATGACACTACCGTTATACGGTAAAGTTAGACATAAGATTAGCCTATCAAGGCACTAAGGTGTTTACCAAAAATGGAACAGTCTGCATTAACTAAAATGGCTAACGCATGAATTGATCAGGAAAGCCTTTAGTTTGCATCATCGCCATACAGTCCATCATTAACGCGATAGCAACATGAACCCCAACACCGCCCCAAATAGACTTGGAGCGTAAGGCTAAAATACCTAACAAGAAGCCAAACGAAATCGCACCAAATGATTCTAACCACAGCTTAGGAAAGTGCAGCATAAGATAAGGTAAACACATCACCGCAATGGACAAGCTGCCAAAAGGAATGCGTAAACCGTTAACCAAGAAACCCCTAAAGAAAAACTCGACTGCAATAAACTGCAGTATGTAAATGCATTCCCATAAAATCAAATCTAACCAGCTTTTATGCGCCAAATCGTAGAAGGGGTAATGGTTAGCGAAGTCTTCACGAAAGCTCACCAAAAAGGCAAAAAACATAATCGGCGATGCTAATAAAACATAACCCAACCAATGCTGTTTAATACTGCCTATTTGCCAGCCATAATTTTTTAATGGCTGCTTCAATACCCATTTTATGGTGAGCATAGGTATGATTAAGAAGCACAGTACATTCCAAAAACCCCACCAGACATAGCCTAATAACTCACGATAAGGATGATAGCGAAAGTCTCGTGACCATTGTTGGTTTTTAATATCAAACCAACCTTCGACGATTTTAATCGTATCGAGTAATACGCTAGAGTATTTTAAATAATGCACCATCAGCAAACAGACACAAGCAACGAGTATAACAAGCCAAACACGCTTACGTTCAGCATCATCATCGAGCTGTTCTCGCTCGAATTTTGCTTCTACATCGATGGCCGTTAACGCCGTTAATATTTGCTTAGGGTTTAATCTTTGGAAAACTTTTTCAACAATACGAGTCGGCATCCTTGCGTCTTTTCTCACGATTAACCACCCGTCACAGGTGGCATAAAGGCTATTTCGTCACCGCCTTTAATAACTGCATCAGGCTCACAAAAATTTTGATTGAGTGCAATTCGAATACTCCTATCTTGCAAAGCAACCATACCTTGAACAATTAAAACTTGCTGTAATTCTGCAACAGTTTTACCTGCAAATTCATTGTCTAACGACAATTCCGCTTGGCCAATTTGATCTTTTAAACGGGCAAAAAATAATACGTTAATCATATCTCGACCTCTATTGAGTCATCGTTATTATTCAGCGTTCCAGTCGCCACTTTTTCCACCGGTTTTCTTTAATAATTTAATTTCACCAATGGTCATGCCTTTATCTACTGCTTTGCACATATCATAAATAGTCAGCGCCGCTATCGAGGCTGCAGTTAACGCTTCCATTTCAATGCCTGTTCTATCAGCTACTTTGCAACGTACCTCGATGCGTAACTCGGTTGCACTGATCGCTTGAATATCAACCTTGGCGCCCGCAATCATTAACGGGTGGCACATAGGAATTAATTCCCACGTTTTTTTCGCTGCTTGAATACCGGCAATACGGGCGGTTGCCAGTACATCGCCTTTTTTATGCTTGCCTTCGGTAATCATCGTCAAAGTATTAGGCAGCATAGTAACAATGGCTTGGGCGATCGCTTCACGCTTGGTGACGTCTTTTTCGCTGACGTCGACCATACGGGCTTGGCCTTTTTCATCTAAATGGGTTAAATCCATTTTAATTTCCAACTTAATTTTTAATTATTTAAACGTTATTACTTAAACGTTATGTTCGTTATCAGCGAGTAGACATTCGATCGTATGCAGTTCTTCTGGATCGTTGGCGTTATTAAAACTGAGTTCAGCATCGAGCGCCTGATGAATATGAATACTGTCCATAGAGCGCAGCAATCGCTGCAAGGCATTTTTATTTTCTGCTAAACACTGCTCAAATATGGGTAACATGCTTTTGTGATATAAACCATGCAAAGGCTGTAAACCTTGATGAGAAAAAAGTATAGCCTGCAACGAATTACGGGTTTTTTCGGTCTTTAAACAATCTAATAATTGCGCCATAACGTGCGAGGTCATCAACGGCGTATCGCACGGCATGACCAAGAGCCAATCATGCTTCGCATGTCGCAAACCTGCAGCTAAACCCGCCATGGGGCCTTGATAATTTTCTAACTCGTCAGAGATACACGCCAGCTGGTAATCTTGATAAAGCTCTCGATTCCGATTGCAGCTAATACTTAGATCGTCCACCAGCGGGGCCATGCATTCGATGGCATACTCAACCAAGGGTTTTTGCGCTAAAGAGATCAAGCCCTTATCACGGCCAGCCATGCGGCGACCTTCACCACCCGCTAAAATTAATCCGCTTAAACCACTCATTAAGCTACTATTAACATCAACCATTAACCGTGACCGTGGGCTGTGGTTAAGGTATAGAATTCAATATCATCACCAACACTAATTAATTTACCCGCGGGCACGCAGGCAAAACCATCACCCCAACTGGAAGACGATAAAACCCCAGAGCTTTGATTATTAAAAATTTCAATATCGCCGTCGTTAAACCGTGCGCGTAGAAATTCTGTACGGCCAATGGATTTTTTGGTGGCGAATGTTGCAGTGCCTTTTAAAACTAATAACGGCTGCACATCGGCGCCTTGCACGGCCCATAAAAAATCGCGCGCAAGCTGATAGAAAGTAACCACCACGGCGGCAGGATTTCCTGGCAATCCAATAACTGGAGTATGATTAAATTGCCCTAGTGCAAACGGCTTGCCAGGCTTAATCGCCAAGCGCCACATTTCAAGCTCGCCACCACTACTGATCGCCGCTTTGATATGATCTTCTTCCCCAACAGACACACCACCACTGGTAATAATTACATCGGCTTCTGCACTGGCTTGGGTTAAAACAGATTGAGTATCGGCCAAAGTATCGGCCGCAAAGAAAGGACCAACGACTTCCATTCCCATGCGCTGTAACAAACCGATTAGGGTAAAGCTGTTGGTATTATAAATTTTCCCTGGGCTCAAAGGATTACCCGGCTCGACCAATTCATCGCCAGATGAAATAACTGCGACCTTGAGTTTTGTCTGCACCTTTACCTGACTAAAACCCATCGACGCTAGTACGCCGAGATCTTCTGCCCGCAAAATACGACCAGGCTGAAAGAGTATTTGGCCAATGGTAATATCTTGTCCTGCAGGTCGAATGTTTTGCTGTGGTTTTGCATCAACTAAATCAGTGGGGAAAATTACCTGACCACTTTCGGTCACTTCACACTGTTCTTGCATCACCACCATGTCGGCATTTTCAGGTACCGCGGCGCCGGTAAAAATTCGGGCGCAGGTATTATCTATTAATAACTCGGGAGCATCGCCTGCGGTAATACGCTGCGATACGATAAGTTCAATTTTCCCTAAGCTGGTAATATGCTGCTGGCAATCGATTAAGCGCAGTGCATAACCGTCCATAGCGCTGTTATCAAAACTAGGAACATTAATCTGCGAGGTAATCGTCTCTGCCAATACACGGGTTAATGCTGAGTGAATGGCAACCGTTTCGGTTTGCGCTAAAGTGCCATATTGCAGCGCACGTTCGGCTAATACGGCACGCGCATCTTCTAAAGGTACAAGTCCTTTCATTAACGCTGGGGAATCACAAGATGACATGGTTTCTCTCTATAATCTTTTTCAGTACAGCTTCATATAAACACGGCTGCCAATATGAACCTGCGGTAATGCGAAGTTAACGCTTTATTAAATTTAAGAATCACTTTTATCGTTAGCGCGATAATAACGACGAATTAAACGACTGAGTGCTTTGCGCCATGGCTTAGGTTTAATGCCAAAGTTATGCTTGATGAGCTTACTGTCTAAAATAGTTTCACTGGGGCGACATTTATCATCATCTAACTCTGCGAGCGTTACATGAGCCAGATCTTCATACTGACGCGCTTCCGCAAGCAAGACTTCGGCAAACGCATACTCCGTCGTACTCTCTACACTGCAATAGTGATAGGTACCCCATAACGATTCATCGCAACCAATTTGCTGTAATAACGCATGAATAACTTGCGCAATATCGTCAGCTGGAGTGGGAGCAATGCGAATTAGGTTATCTAGGGTTAAGCTACCCTCACTGCGAGCCTTAGCCAAAAGCTGTACAGCAAAGTCCCCCGCTAACAAACTAAAGGGTTGGTTAACACGAATAATCAAATGTCTTAGCTGCTGACGAGCCAGATTCTCCAACGCGATTAAACGTTTATCTCCGGTCATTTCGTCATTTTCAAGACTGCCAACCTCGTTATAATCAAAAACCTTGGCAGACGATAACAAAACAATGGGGATATCTTGTTCTATTAGTAGTTCAATCCATGCTTCTAAATGCTCTATAGCATCGGCCTCTTCTCCAGAAGCGGCCAAAATCGCCAAGGGTGCTGAAGCTACCCCCAAAGGCACAGAAAGTGGTTGTCGACTATCCAATCGACGAGAGCTGTAAGGAAGTGCTAACTCACTGGCTAAGTCAGCCAAACATTGACCCACAGGAAACTCAGCCCCAATGATGAACCAGTGCCGATTAGTACCACTAAAACCCATGTCGTCTACTCCAAAACAAATGTGTCAATCGAATGATTTTATTATAACGTACCCATTTCATTAATAATGCTTAATTCAATAAGTGAACGATCGTTTCTAAATAAACTGACTATACTTTAGTTATCTTTCATTATCGTGATATAGCTCAAAAATGCTGAAACAGCTTGGATTTATTCTTATTTTGCTCAGTGCATCTTTTTTTGGATTCACAAGTCAATTTATTCATAACGAACCACAACCAAGCTATTTTGGCCTAGCAAAATACTTTAGCCATGATGACGTTTTATCACTAGACGAGGTGCGTCAACAAGAGGAATCTATTTGGAATGACATCAACCTCAAAGATGCCAGCTTTGGTTTTAATGAGCGACACTTCTGGTTCAAAATCCCTATACAAAACATACACGATTCAAATACTCAATGGTTCTTACGCAGCAATTATCCATTATTGGATAACATTGACGTTTATTTACTCGCCGATAATCAGGTCGTTCAAGAGTTTCATAGCGGAGATACTCTGCCCTTTGCTCAGCGCCCCATTCAACAACCGACTTTTGTATTTCCATTAGATCTTCATACAGATCAAGAGTATTCGATCTACCTTCACGTACAAACGACCAGCTCGTTGCAGCTTGCACTTTCATTACAAACAGAAAGTCATTTCTGGCAAAACGCAGCAACTGAGAATGCGATTAGTGCCGCCTTCTATGCGATTTTATTAAGTATGCTTTTTTACAATTCAGTTATTTTCTTTATTGTTCGCGCACGCACTTATTTATATTACGTATTGTATATCGCTTCGTTCACTCTATTTATGGCCAGTATTCATGGCTGGGGGTATCAACTTTTATGGCCCAACAGCCCGAGAATACATGAGCTCTCCGTCGTCTTTTTAATAGGCCCCACTATTATTTTCGCCGCATTATTCAGCTCAACATTTTTGAAATTAGCAACCATTCGGCCAGGTTTGAACCGACTTATTTTGTTATTTATTTGGATTACACTCATTTACTCTCTGGCTGCCTTGATACTGCCTTACGCCATAATGATTAGGGTTGGGGCTGCTCTTTCTATTATGGCCGCTGCCATTTCTATATCCACAACCTTGCAAGAATGGTTACGCACTAAAAGCCGAGAAATAATGCTGTTCATTATTGCCTGGACAACAGTACTGGTTGGCTTTCTGCTCTACGGAGGGCAAAAATTCGGCTTGCTTCCTATCAATGCGCTAACAGAACATGCCATCGAAATAGGCGCAATACTAGAAGTTCTATTACTCGCTTTAGGTTTGGCTGACCGAATTAATAATGAGCGTAAAAAGCGCTTAGTTGCTCAGCAAAAAATGCTCGACATTCAAATCAAAGCCAATCAAGAACTCGACAATAAGGTGCGTGAACGCACAGAAGAATTAGAACTATTAAACGATCATCTACAAACAGCTTCAATAACAGACTCGTTAACTCAAGTGAAAAATCGCCATTATTTTGATAGAAAATTCCCTTCAGAATATCGCCGTGCCTATCGTGATAAATCAAACATCGCGCTGTTAATTATCGATATCGACCACTTCAAGTCATTCAATGATAATTATGGCCATCAAGCCGGTGATGTTGTATTACAAGCCGTTGCTAAAAGCATTAAAGACGTTATGCAACGATCAAGTGATGCTGTTAGTCGTTATGGAGGCGAGGAGTTTACTGTACTGCTGCCCAGTACTCCGCAAGAAGGTGCTTATCAAGTTGCAGAAAAAATTCGACAATCTATTGCTGATCTGCAAGTTGAATGGCAAGAGAATACTTTCTCAGTGACAATCAGTATTGGCCTAGCATCTGTTATTCCTTCTCATTACGAAGGCGAGGATATGTTGTTAAAACAAGCCGATGATTTTTTATACGTCGCTAAAGATCACGGCCGCAACCAAGTAGTATATGAAGATAACGATCCATCTGCGCTTTCGTCATCAAACGACTAATAATGAGGAATGGGTAGTATAACGACACTACCCACTCAAACGTCACTATCGATTATCAGCGGCTATGCCGTCCTTTTCTATCTAGCATCTTCCATTGATGTTTTTCTGCTAAATGCTAATGCGCTCAACAATGCCAAGCCAAAAAATCCTAAATGACCTCCTGGCATATCTAAAGAAACAACAATAGGATCATGATCTGATGAGCGATACGCATCCGGTTCCGCATAATGGTCGATAGAGTCATAGTTTTGCCCATTCTCTTCCGTCTGATAATCCATCAAGCTATCCTCTACCGAATTGATATGCCAAGCATCAACACTCACAACATGTTCAAGCAAAGACTCACTTGCGAGCGCATGATCAAGGCTGCCTAAAAATCCTGAGAAAGAATAAGAATAAGGTTGGGCTTCTGTTGCTTTATCGGTGTATTTTAAATTGGCAAAACCATGAGAATAAAATGTCTGCATTGGATCTTCTTTGCTATAGGCATTTAGATCCCCAAGAATCATAATCTCTTTCGTTTTAATACCCGTTGGATTTGTCGCTAGAAATTGACTCAAACCTTCAGCAGCCCGAGTGCGCATAATATTACAGCTCGCTTGACCATCACTACCTTCGTTTACTTCTCCACAGCGAGAACCTTTGGATTTTAGATGGTTCACCGACAAAGTGAATTTTTGATGATCAAAGTTAAATGTTTGAATTAATGATGGTCGATTTTTACTATCATCAAACAGTGGCTCGCCGTCATCATCTAATGGTGAGTTTACGCTATTCAAAATAACGGTCTCGCCCATTAAAGACACCTTACCTGGACGATATAATAAACCCACAGTAATGGCATCAGTACCCATCAGTTTTCCCGGTTCATCAGGAAAAGGATTCACAAAACGATATTCATTACCTGCTCGCTGAACTTGATTTAGCTCACTCATCAGATTTTGAATGGCGCTATTACTAGAGAACCCATCATTTTCCAATTCCATCAATCCAATAATATCGGCATCGATCGCTTGCAGAGCCGCAACTATTTTTTTACTTTGCATATCAAAAGCTTCTGCTGTTCTTGCTCCGCGTGCAGTTGGAAACCCTCCCCCTAAGCCATCGCCATTAAAATAATTAAGCACATTCATACCGGCAATAATTAAATTAGCATTGGTATCTTTTACTGGTTCAAGTGTACGCGCATGTGTTGGATCAATCGTAATAGCGGAAGGTACCAGCGTATAATTGTTTCGATAGGCATGCAGAACGCCTGCTACCTGAGGAACGGTATAACCTATACGCATTGGGTTGTCGGCAGATAAACCACTGCTATCTGGAAAAGGAATAAAACTTGGATACGATTTTGATACGCCGTCATCAATTAATAATACATCCAACAAGCGAGCCTCTGATATCGCCTGCGCTTCTTCAGACATTGGCAGCGCTATTTCAGTCGGTTGAAAATGTAATTTTGAAGACACAACAAACTGCCCGTAATTACCTAAACCATAGCCTGTACCGTATAAATCACTGATCACTAAGTGCTGAGCATTACTCACTAACATGCCTTCCAATGCTTCAAAGTCGGTGAGTGAATTGACCGGTAAGGAAAGGCTAATCGCATCAGGTAAATGATTATTTTGCGAGCAAACTTTCATTTCCTGCACTGATTTTAACTGGGTCACCTGATTGAATTCAGCCACTTGAGCAAGTAAGCGGACTTTATCGCCGACATTTACGTCATTAGAAAAGTCGTAGACAAAGACACCTTCTGAGGTATTGTCATTATCATCATAATCTGCAATTTCTTCTTGCAGCCAGTAACCACTGTATTGATAAGACGTATCACCATTGGCTAATGGTCCACCTTGTAAATCAGTCGTCACAATAGCTTCAATTATAACGTATTGGTCTAATAGTAAACTCGCATCCGAATACACATCACTCATATCACCCTGTACTGTGCTTATGTAATTAAATGCACTCTGATTCGTCTCACCACACTCGCCTAAATCACTAATGGGCTCTACGGGCTCACATTGATTGTCTAGACCCGGCGTCGGTAAAGCCGTTGTCCATTCAGAACAAGCCTGAATAGATTCAAAGTCTTTATTACCCGCTTGATTTTCATTTACCTGAACAGCACCTCCTGTAAGCAATACCGACAAACCAAGATCATCATTATCGTTGGTATCATAAACCAGAGCGGAAATAAGATGAGCATTAGTAACCTGGCTACCATTAGGAAATTCCGACGCCTGTGCTTGAAATAATGCAACGGCATCAGCACCGTTTTGAATAAGATTGGTATTAGGTGTTAGATCCAAATCACAATTTTCAACCAAACTGTCATCACCACAGATAACAAAATAGCCGTTAGAATTGGTTGATAAATTATTTAAATCGACTGTACGATAACTTTGATCATTACTGCCATTATAAAAAACCAAACTATAACCCGTTAATGATGTTTCGCCGATGCCGCCATCATAAAGCTCAATAAACTCAGAAGAATCAATACCTGATTGATCTGCGTCTACTTCATTAATCGTGAGGTTTGCAAAACTTGAGTGTGCTGTAACACAACCTAGTGATGCGAGCAGTGAATAAATAATTTTCCTATTCATGTGATCTCCCTGATCAACGGTATTTAATTATCATCATTAAACAGGGATAAGATGTCAGCAACACTACGAGTTAAAGACAGTTATATGGCAAAGCCATATTTTATTGTAAATACACATCATCACGATCTTTATATTCATAAATTGCCTGTTGACGCTCGAAGGAGATCCCGACTGATGATCACTTGCTAATACCTGAATACTACGACCAATAATCGTCGTCGCCTGATCAGCAGAAGCACCGAGTTCTTGTAATAATTGATTGCCCAAACTTGCTATAGAAAATAATGCATGGATATCTGACTTTAAAAATCAGACAATTCTTTGCCTTGCTGTTTGTCATCCATAACAGACATTGCCCTATCCACTTGATCCAATAATCACTGATAATTCATTTGCCCGTATATCGCCGCTTGATCGTCACGCTTGGTTAATACGAATATTCAATTCAATCTCTTGCCCAGAAGCAAGACTGAGTTCTAAATTAAGACCACTGCCAGAAAAAAATTTTTCACTTACGCTAGGGCGCACAGGCTCGTCATCGCTGCTTGTGCCAACGAAGGCTGTCGAGCTGTGTCCGTCATGGACGGCTTCGCGAGCTGATTTAACACAGTAGCAACATTTTTTTAAATAGTGCATAACTCTGTATCGGCCAGAGTTATGCACTACTTAAGAGTAAAAGTTCTGTGAAAGATGATTTATATAATCATTTTTTTGTAAAAGACTAAAAGACACTGCCTCAGAAACGGTGCCTTTATTATCATTACGATATGAGCATCCTTACAACAAGTTTAATAATGCCTTACAGCCATAAGCCACAACCGCAAGGCTCAATACACCGACCATGTATAAAGCCAACGCATTCAGCCACTGGCTTTTGAAAGCAAGTTTTTCTATTAGCATTTTCATTAGTAGCCGTCCTTCATAGAAGTCTTACCGCTAAAAGTACGATAAGCATAAATGTTATAAGCAATAACTACAGGAATGAAAATTAGAATTCCCACTAACGTAAAATACACCGTTTTATCTGGAGCGATTGCTTCCCAAATAGTCAATCGACCTGGAATAATATAAGGGAATATACCGGCCACTAAGCCGCCAAAGGCCGCTGCAAACAACCCCATCGCATAAGCCAAAGGTTTAAGACCGGGCTCTGTTCTTTCACGCAGAATAAACCATAAACGATACGCGAAAAAGAGACTTAATAGCGGCAAGGGTAACAATGCCAAACTACCAGGGAAGTTTAACCAACGCTCTGCAACAGCAGGCTGATCGATCAACATCCAAATGCTTACTACCGCAAAAAAAGCCAACATTATGAACAACAATTTCTGCGCTAATTTTTTTGCAACAACCTGCAAACTGGCTTCCGTTTTACGTACTAACCAGCACGCACCTAATAAACCATAACCACTCAGCAGGGCAAAACCTGTAGTGATCGAAAATGGAGTTAACCAATCAACCGGATCTGCTAACGTTTTGGTGCTCGACATATCACCGACCAACGCTCCCAAAATAATGCCTTGGCAGAACGTGGCAATGATAGATCCAAACGCAAAACTTAAATCCCAAAACCCTTGACTGCGATCTGATTTGAATCGAAATTCAAACGCAATGCCTCTAAAAATTAACGCCACCAGCATTAAAATAATGGGTAAGTATAAGTTCGACAATACAAACGAATACACCACAGGAAAGGCAACAAAAAGTACTACGCCACCAAATACCAACCATGTCTGATTACTGTCCCAGATGTGCGATAAACTCTTCATCGCGATGGCTTTGTTATCACTATTTTTTAACAGTGGGGATAAGATACCAACTCCCAGTGAAAAGCCATCTAATAAGACATACACCAAAACTCCAAAACCGATTAACAATAAGTAGACCAGTGCGATATCCATTATTTTTCTCCTTTATCTTGTGGCTGTTTATCTTTGCCCTGCTTATCTTTACTCTGCAAGTACTCCGACAACTCTTGACCATAACCAATATCCACTTGGGCAGGGTTTAAAGTAGCCGGTAAATCGTCATTATCTTCTAGCGCTGGATTCATCAGTGACGCTTGTACTTCATCTAAACTAGGTGGTCCTTTTAAAACCAGCTTGCGTATAAAGTAAATGTAGGTGAAAAATAAGCTGGTATATACAATGACAAATAAGCCCAGCGTGAAAGCAACGGTTTCTGCAGGTAACGGTGAAACCACATCCGCTGTACGCACCAAACCTTGCACTAACCATGGCTGACGACCCACTTCCACAACATACCAACCCGCTAGCGTTGCAATCACTCCAGCAGGAATCATGGCGACCGACAGATACAATAAAGGCTTAAAATCAAACAAACGCTTTTTATAACGAGCGACGGCTCCCGCAACACCCAGCAGTAACATTAATCCCCCTAATCCCAACATAATGCGGAAGGCTGTAAATACAACCGCTACCTGTGGACGATCTTTTTCTTCGACCTGATCTAAACCTGCAATCTCGCCGTCTACATCGTGAGTAATCAAGAAACTAGCGGCTTTAGGAATCGACAGCTCAAAATGGTTAGTTTCATTTTCTTGATCAGGAATCGCGAACAAACGCAGTGCCGCGCCTTTCTCTGTTTTCCAAATACCTTCCATGGCGGCAAGCTTAACGGGCTGATGGTGCGCTACGTTTAAGCCATGAAAATCGCCCACTAATATTTGTACGGGTGCCAAAATAAGAATCGCGAACATCGCAGTGGAGAAACCGATTTTAGCAAATTCTTTATGCGTGCCCTTTAGCAAGTAATAAGCGTTCACACCCGCAAATAACAATGACGCCGATAAAAAGGTCGCCAATAACATATGTGCTAAACGATACGGAAAAGACGGATTAAAAATAACCTCTAACCAGCTAGTTACTTGAAACTGTCCATTTACAATTTCATAACCTGCGGGAGTATGCATCCAAGAGTTCGCTGCCAAAATCCAAAACGATGAACTCACAGTACCCAAAGCAACGATACACGTTGCGGCAAAATGCACCTTAGGCGTTACTCGATTCCAACCAAATAGCATAATACCGAGAAAACCTGCTTCCAAGAAAAAGGCGGTTAAAACTTCGTAGGCTAATAAAGGCGAGAGCACCGGGCCCACTATTTCGGAGAACTTACTAAAGTTGGTGCCAAATTCATACGACAGCACAACCCCAGAAACAACGCCCATACCAAAAGTAATCGCAAATGGCTTCATCCAAAATTTCACTTGCTGTAAATACGCGAGGTTCTTTGTCTTTAACCACATGCCTTCCATAAACGCTAAGTACAGCGACAAACCAATTGTTATCGTGGGAAATATAATGTGATAGCTAATGGTAAACGCAAATTGCATGCGTGATAGCATCGCGGTATCCGGGAGTGTGGCAAAAAGATCAAACATAAACGCTGCCTTGTTTGTAAGTTATCTACTGAGGGGGAATGGCTTAATAGCATACCTACCTATGCTATCTATAACGATAGTTATAGCGGTTTTCGTGCCAACTTATTAATACTAGGTAATATACGATAGAACGCCATCCTCAAGGGCATCGCTTGCTAGGGCACAACGAAAAATAGCAAAATCAACCCACTCAGGTGTAAACTATCTAGGCAGCTAGAACCATTTGCCGTAAAGAGAGTTTACAGACATGCTCATTTCATTTTTTTCCGCCAGCCTGTGGATAACCATATTATCCGCCACGATTACTGCTGCCTGGCTTTGGTTAAAACGTAAAGAAGAACCCGCGCTCATCGCCCTCGCCGCATTTTGTCTATCCATGGCTATTTGGTGTTTTGGTCATATTGCAGCGCTTGAAGGTTATCCTAAAATTGCCCGTAGCCTTTTATTAGCCAATCCTTTATTACCCACCACCTTTTTACACTTTGTACTGTTATGGCTACGAGGCAGTATTCCTATTGCCGAGAAAAGTTACCGCTTTACCCCCTTGCTGTACTTATTTGCCATCGCGATTACACTTCTGAGTATTTGGGGAGAAAGCGGTCATATTGAAGCGTGGAATGTTTTTCCTCATTTTTTTCACATAGATTCCATTGGTTGGCTCAATTTACTGTATGCCGTTGGGGTTGGCATTGCGGCTCACATTCTATTGCTATACGGTTACCGTAATAACTTAGGCAACAAGCGTCGCTCAATCATTGCTATGTTCGCCGTTGGGGCGTGGGGGTTTTCTCTGGCGACCAGTTTCATTTTGCCATCCTTAGAAATCGACTTCTTCCCCTACCCAATGCTCGCATTACCAAGCTATGTCGTATTGGTCGTCTACGCGGTTGTTCGTTATCGCTTAGTCGAAGTCAATCGATGGGTCAGCCAAGCAATACAATGGTTAGCCATACTCATCGTATCTATGTTGCTGATGAGTTTATTATTGGCGTTTATTGCCCCTGTGGCGATGACAGAACTCGCGACCGTTCCGACACTGCAACTTTTTATCTACTCTAGTATTTTATTATTACTGGCTTGGCTACTCTATGGCCCAGCGAAACAGTTCTCCGACCGCTTAATTTATCCAGGCGCCAGCATTGATGAAGTCACACTAAACCAGTGGCTACATCAATTAAACAAAGCCACCTCATGGCAAACTCTTGCGCATACGATAGAGAATATTTGGCAACAACATGCTCCTCTGACTAAACACAGAGATGGTAAAAGACAAGAAAACATCGGCGTAAGAATTCTTAATGCTACCGGAGATATTTATGTTGAATCCGATGCGATTGAACCTCGAACAAAAAACACGACGGCATTATTCGTCTGTATAAAACGCGGTGACTGGGATTGCCAACTATCTGGCTGGGATGATATTCCACCTGCGCAACAACACATGGCTGAATTACTAGCGGCACTCATACCCAATGCCTGCACATCGTTAGAGCGTTCGATTCAATTAGCAAAAATAGAAGCACGTGCAGAGCGTGAGCGCATCGAGCAGCAACACCTAGTTGAACTTGGCAGTCTTACTGCAGCCATCGCACACGAGCTTAGAAATCCACTGAATATTATTAATATGGCATCAGCACAGTGCGATGAAAAAATAAAAAATCACATTCGAAATCAAGTCGCCCGCGCTGAATTAATGATTCGAGATACCTTGTCGTACGCAGGCAATATTGAACTCAAGACATCACAGCAAAATTTAGTAAGCATTGCACAGCAAGTTATTCAGCAAATCAGCAGCCTGTTTTCAGTCTCCATCGATTTAACCAGCGAACCAGAGCTGATGGGGCAATATGATAGTGAACGCATTCAACAGATTCTTATTAACTTATTAGAAAATGCCGCCGCCTTCACCTCAACCATTACCAATGGAAAAATTGAATTACAACTCAGCCAACATAAGGGCAATACCTTGATTCAAGTGAACAATAACGGCCCAGAAGTGCCCCCTGAAATGTTACCCAATTTGTTTGAGCCGTTTATTACTCAGCGCAGTGGCGGTAGCGGGCTAGGTTTATCTATTGTGCGTCGAATTATTGATGCCCATCACGGCACAATTAACCACAGCAACCAACTCGGCTGGCCAGTGTCCTTTGTGATCAGTTTACCTCTAACGTTAAAAAGCCAGAATAATTAAGATGACAACTAAAATATTATTAATCGATGATGAAGTGGCCTTCTGCGAATTATGTGCACTCTGGCTAGAACAAGCAGGTTATCACGTTGAATTCGCACACGATGCTGCTAGTGGGCTAGCATTATTTAAACATTCGAACAGTCACCATAAAGATGATCATAAAAGCTTTGATTTAGTCATTCATGATTTATCGTTACCGCCTAGCTTTCGCCCCGAAGATAGCCTAGAGAACTTAAAATACTATAACGACGTTCCCGTATTAGTATTAACTGCACACAGTGATCGTGCGCTGGCATTAAAAGCAATTGAACTGGGTGCCTGGGACTTTATTAACAAACCCATCGACCCTGATTTGCTGCAATTCATTATTGAGAGAGCATTAGAAAAAAATAGCTTGTTACTACAGATTAAAAATTTAGAACATAATTTAGAGCAGAAAGAGGAACGTCAAGAGACGTCTAATTTTGGCCTCATAGGAAAAAGCAGTGCCGTTCAATCAACGCGTGAATTAATACAGCGTATTTCAAATACTCAAGTTCCTGTATTAATTCAAGGCCCCAGTGGTACGGGTAAAGAAATTATCGCTAAGGCTATCCATAATAACAGCGACCGAAAATCACATAAAATAGTATCGGTTCACTGCGGAGCAATTCCCTCCGAGTTATTAGAAAGTGAATTGTTCGGCTATAAGAAAGGTGCCTTTACAGGCGCTGACCGTGATCGCAAAGGCTTATTAGCCAGCGCAGATCAAGGCACTTTATTCTTGGATGAAATTGGCGAAATGCCGATAGCGATGCAAGTTAAATTATTACGCGTACTACAAGACGGTAGTTACTATCCTGTTGGCAGCCGTCAATTAGAAACGCTCAATGCTCGCTTAGTGTGTGCGACTAACAGAGACTTGTCGAAAGAAGTAAAAAACGGTCAATTCCGCGAAGATCTTTATTACCGTATTAAAGGTCTCACTATCAGCACGACCCACCTTGAAAGTAGAAAAGAAGATATCGGCGTTTTAATCGATCACTTTTTAATGCGCTATAACCATGAACATAAAACAGACATCAGTCTAGATAAAAAAGCCTGTTGCTGGTTTATTAATACACCTTGGCCTGGGAATGTACGAGAACTAAAAAACACATTAGAGAGTGCGGCAGCGATCTGTTTGACAAATCACCTAGGCTTGCAAGAAATTGCATTAATACGAGGAGAAAGTGCTATTAAGAATCTTGCTGAAAAAATGCCGAATAATGACTCTTTGTATTACTCAGCATTAGATAAGACACCGCTTAAAAAGACGCTAGAACAGCAGGTAAGCGAACTAGAAATATCACTTATTACCCAGACAATGAAAAAACACCAAGGCAATAAAACCCATACCGCTCAAGCACTGGGAATAACCCGCCAGGGATTAATTAATAAAATAAAACGTTACGAGTTAGCATGATTAAACGAACCTACGTCTCTTTTTCTAATCGGTTAAAAATTTCAACAAAGTTATGCCTATTGATTATCTTTATCGAAGTTATTAATCAGTTCACCGGTGGTTTTTTCCGATCCTTTGGCATAATACCAAGAAATATTAGCGGTCTAAGCGGAATTGTATTCGCCCCCTTTTTGCATGGAGGCCTGGTGCATCTGATCAGTAATTTGGTCCCATTATTTGTGCTAACATTATTAATGCTAAGTCACGGGCGAACGCGCTTCGTATTAGTATTTACGACCAGCGCGCTGATTGGAGGATTGTTGGTCTGGTTTTTCGGTAGAAGTGCCAATCATATTGGCATGAGCGGGGTTATTTATGGGTTATTTGGCTACCTTGTCGTTGCAGGTTTTATCAGTCGAGAGTTCAAACTCTTTATCGTCAGTTGCCTAGTCGCTTTCGTTTACGGTGGGCTCATTTTAGGCGTATTACCCACACTTCCCCAAGTATCCTTTGAATCACACTTGTTTGGCTTACTGGTCGGAATAGCGATGGCATTTATTTTAGGGAAAGATCCTAGCTATAAATCCTAAGTAAGTAACCTTAAAATAGTCAGTATTTGAAGTCTGGATATTAATAACACCAATACTGACTGCGCAAAACTATACTTTCGCGGCGAGGTATATCGTGTGACGGCTACCTTTACCGTTATGCGCTCTCACGGTTTTAGTTTCAACTTTGAATTTGGCTTTTTTAAGCTGAGTCGTAAATTTAGGATCGTGCCACGCCGACCATACGGCTAATACACCTTTAGGCTTCAGCGTCTGTCTAATGGCAGATAAACTATCAAGTGAATATAAACTATTGTTGTCACCATGAGTAAAGCCTTCAGGACCGTTATCCACATCCAATAAAACAGCGTCAAACTCAGGCTGCTTTGCTTTGAACAATTCAGCCACATCCCCCACATGAACGATCACTCGGCTATTATCTAATGGACGTCCTGCACACTCTCCTAACGGACCTTTGTTCCACTCAATAACATCGGGCACTAACTCAGCTACCACAACCTTAGAGCTTGGCGTTGTCGCCTTTAATGCCGCGGCTAAAGTAAATCCCATCCCCATACCACCGACTAAGACCTTTGCATTCTCAGTGTTTTTTACATGGGCACAGCCCAGGTCAGACAAAGCTAATTCAGAGCTGTGCATACGGCTATTCATTAGCTCACCACGGACACCTTTCATATGAATAGAAAATTCTTTGTCACGCTGAGTTAGCTCTAACTCACCCTCGCTATTCGGAATTTTGGCTAAACCTAGAAGAGTCCAAGGAATCATGATGTGTCCAGTTTATAATGGGAAATATAGGAAAAAGGAGTAATGGTGTGATTTTAACATAATACCGAGGTTTTTCAGCGTTGAATATAAAGCTCATACAGAGCAAGGTTAACCTCTCCAGCATCGACGATGCCTTCTAAGTTGAATCCACAAGATTCATAATATTCTCTGAGTTTATCGTTATGTGCCACACAATCTAAACGCAAGAAGTTGATATTTTTTTGCTTAGCTTTTGACTTAATTAAATCAAGTATATTCCGACCTAAGCCATAATCTGAATATTTACGCCGAATCGCAAGTTTATGAATATAAAGTGCTTCGGTTTGATTGTTACCCCATAATATTTCTGGAGCAGTTTTTATTTCACAGACTGCCGCCACTTCATTATCAATTTCTACTGCATAAAATAATCCAGCATCAATTGATGTTTTTATCACAGGGCTTATTGATTCCAGCCAATCCAGTGGCCATTGAAGAATATCTCTTGATAAAAGCCAAGTGGCATTTTCATGGAGTATGCCATAAACAGCATCGAATTCAGTATTCCTAACTTGCCTAAGATTAATATCCATATATCTCCTAAGAATCAGCAACTCTATTTAACAGCAGCAGCCAATGATTATTTTTAGCTTATAAGGCTACACCAGAACTTGTCGTGTATTAGCAATGTAATGATGAACGGCCTCCTCAACGTCTTCATCAACCATCTCATCTGGGCGACGATCATTGGGGCAAGCCATACGAGGAGTTGTACCAAACAAGCGGCAAATCAACGGACGATCTTCATACACAGTACAGCCATCAGGACCGAGATGAACACATCTAAGATCGTTCAAGGCATCATCGTGTTCGGCGTCAGACTTAACGGGTAAGCGTGACATTTCTTCTGAAGACGTTGTAACTGGCCCACAGCAATCATGACAGCCTTTTACACATTCAAACGACGGAATTTGTTCGCGCAATCGCACGATGATATCTCGATTATTGTACATTTATATCCACATATTTTTCACAGTTCACAAGTATTATCATGGCGGGTTTGAGTTATCCGTTGTGATAATTCCTTTATGATTTTTTGATGTCACTCGCATCTGAAGTTCTAATAATACGCTGATTCTGTCTTGGTTGTTTTATTTCTAGCGGCGATGCTCTACACAACTCAATAAATATATTCCATGTCTGTCAATAAAAAGCACTTTGTTACTTTCGCTTACAATTTCCTTATTGACCAGCCTACCTACCAGTAGGTAGGCTGAGTCTAACTAAATACGATCAATATAGAACTTTATGACCACTAGAACCTATGACTACTAAAACCAAAGTATCCGCCAACATAGAGCCGCTAAGCACACGCCAGCAGATTATTGAATACTCTGCGGATATGCTGCGAGCCAATGGTTTTGAAGGTTTTAGCTATTTGGATATTTCTCGTCACTTGAGTATCACTAAGGCCAGCGTACATCATCACTTCCCTAAGAAGGTCGATTTAGGTTTAGCACTCTGTGATTGGACGCAAGCTTGGCTTGAGCAAGGCTTATCGCACATTGATGCGAAGGCCAGTTCTAATTGGAATAAGTTAGAACGCTACATACGTGCAGCACTGAAGCACAGTTTAAATGAGCAGAAGCTCTGCCCGATCAGTGCTTTTTATAGCGATTTGAATAAGTTACCTGAATCGATCAAAGAGCGTGTAAAAGCGTTAGATGATTATGAACTGGATTGGGTCACTAGAGTGATGCAAAGCGGCATCGAGAATAACGAATTTTCCGAAAACCAAGATGCCCGGGCACTCGCCAGTTTATTTATTTTTAGTTGCAAAGGCGCTTTATACCACGCGCGCTTACACGGCAAAGATTTGTTTCAGCAAACTATGAAACAATTTGAACACTTAATAAAACCAAGCACTTTATAAAAAAACCTTAATGAATGATTCACTATCAAACAAAGAATAGGAAAACTATGAGCACTTCTTTATCTCCATTATTTCAACCTATTGAACTAGGCCCTCTGTCATTAAAAAATCGTATTGTAATGGCGCCAATGACACGTACATTCTCACCGGGTGGCGTGCCTAACGACTTAGTCGTGGCTTATTACGCACGACGTGCTGAAAACGAAGTCGGTTTAATTATTACCGAAGGGACGACCGTTGGCCATAAAGCTGCCAATGGTTATCCTCGCGTCCCTGCCATTCATGGTGAAGCAGCGATGGCTGGTTGGAAAAAAGTCGTTGATGCTGTGCATGCTAAAGGCGGAAAAATTGCCCCACAGCTATGGCATGTAGGCTCTGTTCGCAAGGAAGGTATAGAGCCTGATCCATCTGTACCAGGTTATAGTCCTTCTGGCTTGTTTATGCCAGGTAAACCAAACGGTATTGCGATGTCTCAGCAAGATATCGACGACGTCGTTGAAGCGTTTGCACAAGCAGCCGCCGATGCTAAAGAAGTAGGCTTTGATGCGGTTGAAGTGCATGGTGCACATGGTTATTTAATCGATCAGTTCTTCTGGGAAGGCACTAACATTCGTGACGATAGCTATGGCGGTGACTTGGTTGCACGTACTAAATTTGCCGTTGAAATTGTGCGTGCAATTCGCGCTCGTGTCGGTGCGAACTTCCCAATTATTTTCCGTTTTTCACAGTGGAAGCAACAAGACTATGATGCACGCTTGGTAGAGACGCCTGCAGAGCTAAAAGCATTCTTAACGCCTCTAGTTGATGCCGGCGTTGATATTTTCCATTGCAGTACACGTCGCTACTGGGAAAAAGAATTTGAAAATTCGCCTGTTGATGGCGACTTAAATTTAGCAGGTTGGACTAAAAAATTAACGGGCAAGCCTGTAATTACTGTTGGTAGTGTGGGTTTGAATACCAGCTTTGTTGGCGCTGAACATGGCATGGAAATGTCTGCACAAGCAGGGATTGAGGCCAGTTCTATTACACAACTTGCTGAACGTTTGGGTGACGGCGAATTTGATTTAGTCGCGGTAGGCCGTGCTTTAATTCAAGATCCTGAGTGGGTCATTAAAGTGCGCGAAAATCGTTTGGAAGAATTGCAGGATTATTCGAAAGAGAGTTTGATGCAATTGGTTTAGGCCACGTTGAGATTAGAAATTTCAGACAGCACTTCAGGAAAAGATACCTGTAGTGCTGTATTTATTCATAAAATTTAAATCAAAATCTCAACTTTTTTAATTTAAGCTTCGCAGATGTCAGTATACTTCGAACGCAGTGGAACGCCGAGCTCCCTAGATATCGGCCATTCGTGCAGTCTCATATTGTTAGTTTCTAAATTCATAGAATAGCCATGCATATTAAACTGAGAGATCTTTCCTCTTTTGGGAACTGCAACTTTCTCTCCGCCTTTCCAACTCATTTGATTTCCACCCGTATAAGTGGCACTACTATCCTCTTTTACGAGCCTTTCACCTGCACCATCAAGGTATTGCTTGGCATGACCAAGCTCATGATATAACAGTACAATAGGAAGCATTTCTACTCTAGGGGAGTACTCTGTCAGTAGATACTGCTTGTCGGCACGAATAAATATCGTATTGATAGTATTGTCGTAGCAGGATGTTACTGCGGCATCAGCGCAATTATCTATAAACGCAATTTTGAACTCGGTACTACTTTGTTTCAGTGCCTGAAAGATCATGCGCGCAGTAGTGCTAGCCTCTGGCGGTGAAATATCTGTCATTGTGCGCGGTTTAGTACAAGTGCCTTCCGCATGAAAGCTACTCATTACAACACCAGCCACTAGTGAAGGGGGAATTATTTTTATTGTCATTCTTATATTCCATTCTATCAATAAAGTGTACGAGCTATCTCGACATTTAGAATTTACCGCTCAGTAGAAAACGAGTACATACTAAAAATTCATGACAACACATCGTATTTTTTATAATCATCTCATTAAAATTTATAATAGTACCTCAGAAAATATCACTAAAAATGCAAGAATGTAGGACTTTAATCGTACTAAAAATATCTAAGTAATATTTCACGACTTCCTGACTCCCAGATGCTAGTTGGAACGAGTAGTGGAGTAAGGATCGTAATGATAACAAGCACGATGTAGTTTCGTAGGTGGAATAATTAACATTCGATCAGTAATTTAAATTTACTAATTTTAGTTAGGTAGAAACAATCATCTTGCTGTTTGAAGCAAGACTATTAATTAATAGTCATACAGAAAAGGAATACCAGAATTTTACTAAATACCACGAACCTTATTGATACTAAAAATATATGAGCCCTTATATTCAAAGGGCTCATATTTATCAGCATAAAGTTCTATGAACGCTTACACATAGGCGTACCTTCACGCTCTGCTTTAATCGCTTTTTCTTCATCGATCACGTTCTGTGGGAACTGACGCATAAAACAACAACAGACATTATCGTTGATCATAGTACGCGGCCCAAATGGGTGAGCAATGTGCTTGTAGGGCGCGTGGTGATGGCCATGTTCTTGAGCATGAGAATGTGGCTTCTCTTCAGTCTTCTCATGTGTGTGACTGTGTGAATGACTATGAGCTTCGTGACTATGCGCTTCGTGACTATGCTCTTCATGCGAATGCTGATGCCCTGCTTCGCTGGTTTCATCCGGCTGAAATTCTGCATGGTGGTGATGAACATCAACTTCACCCGCCGCTAAGCGGCGCTGGAAGTCTTCCATGAGCCCGACTTCATTTTCGGATTTTGGCTGGGATATTTCAGCAATGCGTGTAATGAAAGTATTCAAGACATGTGATTGATCACGCAAATAATCAGCTTTAATAAATTCAACGTCAGGATTTTCAGCGGCAACTTTATCAATATAGGCGTAGATACGGTCGATTAAACGTCCACCAAATAAGAAGTAAGGTGCAATAACAATTTTCTTGAAACCCAATTTCAGAGCCATTTCTAAACCACGACCAACACTTGGATAAGTTACCCCAGAGTAAACCGTTTCTGACCAACCAAAACCTAAGTTCTCGCTTAAAATACGCGTTAGCTTTGCAGCATCGGCATTAGCATCAACGACTGATGTACCACGCCCGACAACCACCAGCATAGTATCGTACAAGGTGCCAGCAGCTGGAACAGTTGCATGCCCCAAAGACTCAAGGACTCGGTGTTGAAATGCATTGATCATTTCATCATGCAAACCAAGCTCTTTACCATATTCAATAGTAAGTTCTGGATAGCTTTCTTTATACGTTGTTAATACCGAAGGAATATCATTTTTTGCATGGGTCGCTGCGAACAACATTCCTGGCACTGCAAAAATATGTTTTACACCGTCTTCACGTAAGCGATCTAACGCCATATGAATATTCGGTGAGGAATATTCTAAAAATCCATATTCAATTTTTAATGTAGGAAAGCGTGCGCGTAAGCCTTTTGCTAACAAACTGAATTCTTCTTCGGCAATTTTTGCGCGACTGCCGTGGCCGCATATTATAATGCCGCTATTTTCGGGCAATACATTAGGAAGATTGTTAATAACATCGTCTAAGCTATTCATGTTTTTATCGGTCATTTTGAATGTCTCCTGAATAGTTTTTATATTTTTAATGTTGGATGTGCTTGTGCATCATCAACGCTTCTTGGTTTATTCGGCTTTACCTTTGGGCGGAAAACATGCGCTTGTTTTTCATCGTATAAATACGAATCATCAAAATCGCCTTCGCCCAAAACATGGCCAACTAAAATAAGAGATGTACGGGTAAATTTCTTTTCACGTACTTTGGCGACGATATCTTTTAACGTGCCAATCACTTTATCTTGATCTTCCCAAGAGGTGCGATAACACACTGCAATAGGGCAGTCTTCACCATAATGAGGAATAAGTTCTTCCACAATTTTATGAATGCGAGTTACACCAAGGTGAATCGCTAACGTCGCCCCCGTAGCCGCTAATGCAGGTAAACGTTCTCGTTCTGGAAAAGGCGTTTTTCCTTCATAGCGAGTCATGATAATGGTTTGAGACACACCTGATAATGTTAACTCTTTACCCAACCAAGCAGCTGAAGCAGAGGTTGCTGTTACCCCAGGAATAATTTCAAAATCGATCCCGAGTTCATTCAAGCGACGAATCTGTTCACCGATAGCGCCGTATAAAGAAGGGTCACCACTGTGAACGCGAGCAACATCTTTGCCTTCTTGATGAGCGACTTTCATGTGCTCAATAATTTCATCTAGGTCGATAGAAGCCGTATCAATAATTTGCTCGGCGCTGTCTTCTACATCGGCCAAAACTGCACGCGGTACTAAGGAGCCTGCATATAAAATAATGGGACAGGCATTAATTAAACGCTGGGCCTTGATGGTAATGAGTTCTGGATCGCCAGGACCTGCACCAATAAAATAAACTTTCATGATATTCGCCTTTTATAATTTTTTGCTGTAGCCGCGTGGCGTATAAACCCATTCTTTATCGCCATTTTCTATATGGCGTGTCTCGCTATTACCCACACTCACTAGAGTGAACATATCCACGTCGGCTGCATCCAGTTTATCCAGCGTTGTAATGGTGATACTTTCATCTTCACGGGTTAGTTGGCGACCCAATAATACAGGGGTATTGGCAGGACGATATTGTAATAAAATATCGCGGGCGGTATTAATCTGCCAATCACGTTTCTTCGAGCGAGGGTTATAAAATGACACAACGAAGTCACCCTCACCACAACTGTGCAACCGCTTCTCAATGGTCTGCCATGGCGTTAATAGATCCGATAACGAGATAGTACAGAAGTCATGGCCTAACATCGCACCAATGCGTGCTGAGCCAGCTTGCATGGCGGAAATACCCGGCACAACTTCGATATCAACGTCTAACCATTCTGGATGATTTTCTTTACCCTGCAACTGCATGTCGAGTAATTCGAAAACTAAAGTGGCCATCGCGTAAATGCCAATATCTCCACTGGAAATAAGCGCGGTGGTTTTACCACTTGCCGCCAAATCTAACGCTAAGCGTGCACGGCCAATCTCTTCGCCTAAGGGTAAGTCGTGATGAGTTTTTCCATCACAGACACTGCCTAATAGATCGAGGTAAAGGCCATAAGCAACAAGGTCGCTACATTCGCCGATGGCTTTAACCGATCGTGGTGCGATTAAATCAGCATCGCCTGGGCCTGTGCTTATCAAATACAGCTTGGTCATTTCTATTACTTCTTATATTACTTTGTAGGGTTAACCGCAGGATACGAGCGCGCAATGGCGCACGTTGCTTTGGCATTTTTATGTTTGTTTAATACTAATTCTGCGGCTTGGCCCGCTTCAAATTGAGCACTATAAAGTGCGGCTGATTCTGCGACACCATAGACACCGACTGTTTTAAAAATATAATCCGAGTGAGTACTTAGCTGTGACTCGACCGTGCGCAAATCGTCTTTATTCCAAGTGATAAACGGTTTATTCAGTTTTTTAGCCAGCTCAATTAAATGTGTTTCATCGGCTTTAATATCAATACTGCTAATGCTGTGTACTTGTTCAATAGTCAAGCCAACTTGGCTTAAGCACTGATGCAATAGCTCTGACAAATATTCTAGCGGGCAATGTCTTTCGCAACCCATGCCCACCGTATAAATAGGTTTCAAATAAGGATTGGCGGTGGTCATCACTAGCTGAGCATTAATCAATTCGCTGATCTGGTTGGCCCAATCATTCGCGCCGCCTTCGTGGCCAGACAATAACGGAATAACGAATTTTCCAGCTTCGTCTAATATCAAAATCGCCGGGTCGCTATGCTTATCTTGTAATACTGGCGCAAGTATTCTGACTACGATTCCCGTCGCGCAGATAAAAATAAGTCGTTCGCCACGGACAAACGCCTGCTGCACTTTTTCGGCAAACGGCTTAGGCTTATACCAAATATCGACAGTCTGCTCTGCATCTTCTATTTTATAAGCATGCATTTTTTCAACTAAATTTTTGGCCAGCTGATGCCCTGCTTCTGTTAGTGCGACGATGTGAATAACAGAATGAGAAGTCGTCATTATCTTTCGCGCTCTTTTTTAAGCACAACGAATAACGAAAAATACGGGCCTTTGTCATCACCCAGCCCACTAACATCATCGATAATAACTTGCTCGTCGCGGCCAATGTACTCTAAATAATTTGCCTCACTGCTGCGGCCCGTTTCAGTTAATGCCGCCAGAATTTTAGGGCGATAAGGCCCTGCCTTCATGATAATTACACTATCGTGTTGCTGTAAGGTCTGGCGTATTTTCTCGTCACTATGGCGGCCATTAATAATCGCGACCGATTCTTTTAACATCGACAAAGGTAACTTTAATGCGGAAGACGCTGCGTGTACCGATGAAATACCGGGCACAACGGCGCAAGTCATTTCATCTTGCAAGCGATCTAACAAATAACTAAATGAGCCAAAAAATAATGGATCGCCTTCACATAAAAAGACAACGTTTTTGCCTTCAGCAATCACAGTACGAATCTGATCTGCCGCGAGATCATAAGCTTGGTTAGCACCCGTGCGATCGTTTTTCATCGGCATAGGTACAGGTATTTCTATTTGCCCTACCTTGCTATCCACTAAGCTGTATTGAGCAATATCGCGTGCTTGAGAACTGCCCTGTTCATTCGCAAGGTAACTGACAACATCAGCATTTTGCATTAAGCGATGCGCTTTCAAGGTGATTAATTCTGGATCACCTGGGCCTACGCCCAAACCAATAAATTGTGCATTCATGCTGCTATTATTTTCCAAGCTCATAATTAGGTGCTGTTCTTTTGAAAACGAAATAACGTGACAGGTAAATTAGGACGATATACTAGCTGCCCTGCGAGTTCTTCTCCTCGACTAACTGCGATTTGCGAGGTTTCTATCGTCGCACTGCCAACCATTAATAACTCATCGCGGAAGGTTAATAGTTGTTGCTTGGTATTTTCCATTACGGCACTCGCCACCAGCACGCCATGTTCAGGCAGTTGCATCCAGCAAAATGCCAATAGCTCTGACATCTCGCCATCGCTACCACCAATAAAAACTTTATTCGCTTGCGGTAATGAATCTAATACTGCGGGCGCTCGGCCTTGGATTGCAGTTAAGTTATCCACAACACCAAAGCGCTGAATGTTTTGCTGCAAACAATCAAAGCGCTGATCGTTATGTTCTATCGCATGTACCTGGCCTGCTTTATTCCAGTAGGCCCATTCCACAGCAATACCACCGCAGCCAGCACCCACATCCCAAGCGACATCGCCTCGAGTAGGCTGTAATAACGACAATACCGCTAAGCGTACTTCACGCTTAGTGATCAAGCCTTTACCTGCGGTTTTGCCCGTGATGAATAGCTCGTCGTTAAAACCGGGGAACTGCGGCATAATTTGACTAACGCCAGTTTCAATAACGGTTACCTGTAAATCCGAAAAATTAATCTCAGCAAGCGCTGTAGATTCTGTTAATAACTCTGCCACAGAAAAACTACGAACCTGTTCTTTTTCATAGCCTAGGTCTTCACACACGGTAATCTTTGCAGCGTGATAACCCATAGTAAAACATTCTTGAGCTAATCGTTTTGGCTGGCTGTATTGATCAGTGAGAATGACGAGGGTTTGGTTATGACGTATCAGACTTCTAAGCGTTTCAACAGGTCGCCCATGTAAACTGATGGCATCGCAGTCTTGTAATGATAACCCCAGTTTATGGCAAGCGGCTTGAATGCTTGAAACTGCTGGATAAAAATATAAAGCAGAATTATTGTCTTGCTGGCTTAGCCAGCGACCAATACCGAAATATAGAGGATCTCCTGAAGCTAAAATACACACTTGCTGATCGGCGAAAGTGACTAATAAGGTTTTTAGTTCATTTAATTTTGGTAGCGCTATAAATTGTTGATTTTTCGATGCTAGATTCTGTTGAGCTTGATGATCGACTAAATTAGCAATCGTCTGCAACTGACGTGTACTGCCAATAATAATCTGCGCTTGCTTGAGTGCATTCAAAGCATTCGCCGTTAATACCGCTTGCTGCGCTACACCTAAACCGATCACATGAATTGTCATATATTAATAGATCTCGCCAATATTGCAGCGTAATAACGCATTGCAAGTTGCCGATGAAACAGCACTGCCACCTTGATTACCTAATAAGGTAATGCATTCAATGCCTAGGCGCTCATGCACATCCCATAACGCTTGTTTTGATTCGGCTGCACCGATGAAACCTACTGGCATGCCAATAATCAGAGCCGGTTTATTCTTGCTATCGTGCCCACCATCTTGCTCGATCATTTCTAATAAACGAAACAATGCAGTCGGTGCATTACCAATGACCACTATGCTGCCCGCAAGACTTTCGCCCCATAATTTTAACGCCGCCATTGAGCGTGTTTCACTACTGGCTTTGGCAAATTCGACCGTGCGTGGATCATTTAAAAAGCAAAGCGGTGGCTGTTGAATCATGCGTTTAGTAATGCCCTGCTTCACCATTTCAACATCGCACAAGATAGCATGACCTGCGGCTAATGCTGTTTGCCCTGCAATACAGGCATTAGCACTAAATTTCACCTTGTCAGCGACTTCTGGCATACCAACACTGTGCACAATACGCATCACGACTTGCTGCTGGCTTTGGTCTAAACCATCAAGATCAGTTAGCTTGCGAATCATTTCGAAGCTATTTTTTTCGATGGTCTTTGGATCTACAATATAATCAAAGGGCACGCTGTATCTCTTTAAAAAATCACACTACTATAGTTCAAGCCTCAGTGAGAATCACTTGAGCATTTTTCACGAATGAACTCGAAACATTCATCAACAGTATTGAATGCTTTATTCAGACCATTATTTATCTCATTAACAATCGCTGGTCGCTGCAACATCAACACTCTAATACCAAGCTCTCGTGCTGCTTCTAACTTAGCGCTTGTCGCTTCGCCACCGCTATTTTTGCATACGATTAAATCTATTTCGTATTTCTCTAATAAGGTTTTCTCATCATCAACACTAAACGGGCCTACTGCTTGTATCCATTGAGAATACTGTGGCAGTTCAGTCTCTTTGGCACTGCGTACGATGTATCGAGCAGGACCAAAAATTTCGTTCAGTTCGGCAATTTCATCCAGCTCTATCGCTAACGTTCGATCTATTTGCCCACGGGTATAAAATATATTTTTACTGCCCGCATTAACGGCTAACGCCAATGCATTCAATAATTGAGCTTCATTATCGAATACAGACCAATCGTCGCCTTCTTGCGGCTTCCATTCTGGCCGCACAAACGCGCAATAAGGAATATTGATTTTTTGCGCTGAATATACAGCCTGCTGGCTCATATTAATCGCAAAAGGATGTGTGGCATCTAGCAAATAATCAATTTTTTCTGTTAATAAATACTCAGTTAAACCGTCGCTATTATTAGTATGAGAGAAACGACTAAAACCACCTTGGATTATTTTACAATCCAACTTAGGCAGTCGAACTAAACCCGCAACGCTATAAATAACGTCTAACTCTAGCGCGATCAGTTTTTTAGCTATCGCTTTCGCTTCACTAGTTCCGCCTAATAGCAATATTTTCACGAAGCAGACTCAGTAGGATTGAATGCGTCAATGGCTTTGCCAATAATCACATTCTGACGATTGATCGCCCATACTTCTAATTCTATACTCGCCGGCACAATGTTTCGCGCTGTGGCTAACGCTTGCTGGCAAATTCTATTACCGAATTTTAGGCCTAACTCTAACCCTTGCTCTTGGCAAAGCTTTAACACTTCAATACTGGTATTGGCGTTCTTAATTTTGTCCACCAGCTCTGCTGTAGCACCGACGTGTTTTGCTTGTTCAGCTAAAAACTCAAGATCAATACTTGAAGATTTACTGTGCAAGTCAAGATGGCCTTGAGCTAATTTGGTCATTTTTCCAAAACCAGCGCAAATACTCAGTTTATCTAAGGCAATGCGTTCTTTGTTATTTCTTAAATGCTTAAACACCGCCCCCACAAAATCACCCATTTCGATTAAGGCAATTTCTGGAAGCTGGTAATGATCACGAATAACCGCTTCACTACTACTGCCTGTAGAAGCGGCAATATGTCGATAACCGTTAGTCGTCGCGACGTCAATGCCTTGATGAATCGAAGCAATATACGCTGCGCAAGAAAACGGTCTCACAATACCCGTAGTTCCTAGTATCGATAAACCACCGATAATGCCGAGCCTTGGATTCATGGTTTTTAGCGCGATCTGCTCTCCATTTACAACGCCGACAGATACTTCAAACCCACCCGTATAATGATATTGCTGAGCAAGAGTCTGTAAATGTTCAGTGATCATTTTTCTCGGTACAGGATTGATCGCGGGTTCACCGACGGCAAGAGCTAAGCCTTCTCGAGTAACCGTACCGACACCGGGCCCAGCGATTAGAATAATGTTTGATTGTGGTATTAGCTTTAATTCAACAAAGACTTCTGCACCATGGGTCACATCTGGATCGTCACCCGCATCTTTGATGGTACTGGCTCTCATCGCAAAATCGCTGCTTTGATACGCTTTTATCGTTAGTTCTACAATTTTTCCTTTCGGCAACGTGACACTGATAATTGAGCTTTGTTTTTCACCCAACAGTGCATGCGCCGCCGCTATACTGCAAGCGGTGGCACAGCAACCTGTCGTGAGTCCAGAACGTAGAGGTTTAGGCTCTTCCGTTTTAGTCTTGTCAGCGCTTTCTGGCCACACGAATTAAACCGCCTGAGCCAACCAATAAAAACCAATGCCTACCGCTGCTGAAGCAATGACTTTTCGGCTCCAATTAAATACTCGTATTGATTTTTGCTGTAATTTTTTCTGTACTAAGCCAAAGCTTAATCCAAACGCCACCATCGAGAATAAAACACCAGCACTGAACAATATTAAGTAACCAGTAGCTTCTAATAAACTGGTTTGCATCATTGCAGGAATTAAGGCCAGCGCAGGTGCGCTACCTGCCAAGCCATGAAGTATTCCAACCATGACTGGAGTATGTGCTTCTTTTACCTGCTGTGGACTTTCTAGCGCTTGCTCATGACCATTTTCAGTAGCCACAACATGATCAGTCACGTGTAAATGGGTATGCTCTATCGACCCCTGACTATGCTCGTGGGTGTGTTTATTGAGTACAATCTTTTCTTTATGAAACTGCCAAAAACACGCAAGTCCTAAAGCGATTAATAAAACGCCAACGCTAGACTCAGCAATTTGTTGTATCGCTTCTGGCAAGGCGATGCCTAAACCAAAGAATAATAAACCTAAAATAATTAATACGCTGCCATGGCCAATCGCCCAATTAGCGCTGAACTTGAGTGTGCGTTTTAAGCTGGGTTTGCGATTGCTTAAAGCCGATACTGCCATAACATGGTCAGCATCCAAAGCGTGCAATAAACCTAAGCCAAGACCTGTCACTAATAAGGAAAACATTTCGATTGTCATCGTTGAAATCGCCTGTAAATTATAAATTTATTGCATCAGTCAATGCAGGATTGAACAAACAACTGATCGCTTTAGGATTGGAAGGGAAAAATAAATGCAGGTAGCTAGCATTTAAATTGTTATGGCGATAAATCGCTTCGCCAGGTGCTGGGTGACGCTGGCGACGACCATGAGATAGCGCTTCTGGCATGTTAAAGCTGCGCGACCGGTGGTGGGCATGTGCCCTTATTTCACCTTCAGGAAAAATTGCAGTTTGCATCCCCTGACAACCACGCTTGCCTTTCATCGCACCTTGACCCGCAAGGATATTGGCCATGACATGAGTATCATCATTTAAGTCGGTAAGATTTTCTAAGCAATATAAGAAGCCCCCACATTCCGCTAAAATCGGCTTTTGCGTATCAGAGAATTCTTTCATACTTTTTAACATGCTGACATTTTTAGCCAGCGCTTGCGCATGAAGCTCTGGATAACCACCAGGCAGCCAGAGCGCGTCTGCTGCTGGGATAACGGCATCATGCAGTGGCGAGAAGAATTTAACTTCTGCGCCTAGCTCTTGTAGGATTAATAAATTGGCTTGGTAAATAAAACTAAAGGCTTCGTCTTGCGCGACGGCAATAACGGTATCCTTTAAGTACGCTTCTGCAATCGGCAATTCAGCGAATTTGAATTCCACATTGGTAAAACGCTCTAGAATATTTTCTAAGCCCGCTTCCACCAGCCAATCTGCGCCCGCTTCAAAACGCTGCTCTAATTCATCCCGCACTTCGCTGGCTTGGACTAGTCCTAAATGACGCTCAGGCAAAGCAACCAGTTCTGATCGTGCAAGTGTTGCCAATAACGGTAAGCTTTCTGGTAATGCGTCTTCGATCAACTGCCGATGGCGCTCGGTACTGCAGCTATTGGCAATCAGACCAGCGACCTGAACATCATCACGATAATTCGCTAACCCCATCGAGATAGCGGCGGCGGTTTGTGCCATACCTTTCACATCCATGACAATGGCCATTGGGATATTAAAGGTTGCGGCTAAATCAGCACTGGAAGGCTCACCATCAAACATGCCCATGGCGCCTTCGACGATAATTAAATCAGCTTCTTTGGCCGCTTGGTAAAACTGATAACGGCAGTAATTTTCTCCAGCCATCCATAAGTCTAATTGCTCAACGTGCTCTCCAGAGGCTTGGGCTAATATCTGCGGATCTAAAAAATCTGGTCCTGTTTTAAATACCCTTACCACCTTACCTTGACGCTTTAACATTCTAGCCAGCGCTGCCGTAACGGTTGTTTTACCTTGACCCGAAGCAGGGGCGGTTAAAAAGAGTGCGGGGCAAAAGACTGAATCCTGATTATTTATAGCGTTCATTAGAACTCAATACCTTCTTGCGCTTTAACGCCCAGATGAAAGGCATGTCTATCTTCTTGAACCGTCGAGATCGTATCTGCAATGTCTTGCAAAGGAGTTGCCATGGTACGGCCCGTAATCATTACGTTTTGCATTTTAGGTCGTGCTTGCAAAGCTTTCACTACAGGTTCTACATCTAAGTACCCATATTTAAACATGTAGCTCATTTCATCGAACAATAAAAAGTCATAAGATTCATCTTGCAACAATTGCCCTGCTAACGCCCAAGCTTTTTCCGCCGCTGCAATGTCTTGGCTTTTATCTTGAGTTTCCCAAGTGAAGCCATGCCCCATCACATGCCAGTCAACTAAAGGATGATCTTTGAAAAATTTCATTTCTCCTGTTTCATTGCGCCCTTTAATAAACTGGATCACGGCACACTTCTTTCCATACCCCAAAGAGCGAGCCATCGTCCCAAGCGCCGAACTGCTTTTACCCTTACCATTTCCTTTTAGAAGAATTAAAACTCCACGCTCTTCTTGGGCTTGAGCAATTTTCTCATCAACGATGGCTTTCTTCTTTGCCATGCGCTGTTGGTGTTTATCTTCGCTTTCACTCATTAGTTTCACTCATTAACCTTAACGAACCAGATTAATCTGACTCAGTCTAATTACTGGGTTTGGTCGCTATCGTTTTCTAATTTCGACTTTTAACATCACTTAAAATAAAGAACCCC